>JACDFU010000145.1 GCA_013815585.1 Chloroflexota bacterium | reverse complement strand
ACCTGGAAGCGGGCGGTCCTCGGCGAGCCGAACACTGGTCTCTCGGACGTTGCCGCCACGAGCAGCGGACTCGTGGGCATCGGCAGCGTCAGGACCAACCAGGGCTGCGGCGTGGGACCGACCTGCACGGGTGCCGTCTTCACATCGGATGACGGCCGAACCTGGCGGCAGACAGGGATCAACGTGCCAGCTGGCGTGGATCCTCCATCGGAGTTCTCAGAAGTCTTTGTCGTGGGCGAGCGGTTCCTCGCCATCGTCGCCGACGACTCGAGCGTCACGCCGGAGCCGGCAGAAGGTCAGCCCTGGCTCTGGCGGTCCGACGACGGGACGACGTGGAACCCTG
Organism: Chloroflexota bacterium; assembly: GCA_013815585.1. Classification (GTDB taxonomy): domain Bacteria; phylum Chloroflexota; class Limnocylindria; order Limnocylindrales; family CSP1-4; genus JACDFU01. The sequence goes on along the minus strand of JACDFU010000145.1, from coordinate 6,336 downwards.
TCAACGACGGCCTGCTGGCGTCCAGCGGCCCCAGCTCCTTCGAACTGTCAGTCGCCGTAGGCCCTGGCCGGATCGTCATCGTCGGCGACATGCATTCCCGCCTCTTCATCAGCCCACCGCAGTAGAGCGGTGTCCCGGGGCCGGGGTGGTGCTGCCCCGGTCGGTGTCGAGGCCACGGTTTGGTACCGTACCGCGGATGGCGGAGCGCAGCTCATCGCTCACCCCCGATCCGAGAATCAGATCCCTTCCGGGCGCCGAGGTGCGTCGTCGATTCGTCGACTTCTTCGCGCAGCGGGGCCATGAGGTGGTGCCCAGCGCCAGCCTCATCCCGGCGGGTGACCAGACGCTTCTGTTCACGAACTCCGGGATGGTCCAGTTCAAGGATGTCTTGACCGGTGTTGAGAAGCGTGGCTACAAGCGAGCAGTCGATTACCAGCGCGTTTTGCGGGTCGCTGGCAAGCACAACGACTTCGAGGAGGTCGGCCGGACGACTCGGCACAACACGATGTTCGAGATGCTCGGCAACTGGAGCTTCGGAGACTATTTCAAGCGCGAGGCAATCCAGTTCGCCTGGGAGTTCCTGACCCGCGATCTCGGTCTTCCCGGCGAGCGTCTGGCGGCCACGACCTATACGACTGACGAGGTCGCCTGGGACATCTGGCACGACGAGATCGGTCTGCCGTCCGAGCGCATGGCGCGCTGGGGTGACGTCGATGCCGGCGACGACAGCAACTTCTGGCGAATGGCGGAGACCGGGCCGTGCGGCCCATGCAGTGAGATTCACTTCGACCGCGGCGCCCATCTGAGCGAGGGACCGCACTGCGTTCCGGACCATGCCGAGAACTGCCCGCGCTGGCTCGAGATCTGGAATCTCGTCTTCATGGAATTCGACCAGCGGCCGGAAGGCCGGGTGCGGCTGCCGTTCACGAGCGTCGACACCGGGATGAGCCTCGAGCGGCTCACGAGCGTCGTCCAGCAGGTGCCGTCCAACTTCGACACCGACCTCTTCGCACCGATCCACGAGCGCATGCGCGAGCTCCTGGGCCACGACCCCGCCGCCTTCGAGGTAGAGCGCTTCAGCTACCAGGTCATCGCCGACCACTCGCGCGCCGTCACCTTCCTCATCGGCGACGGTGTGATGCCCTCGAACGAGGGGCGGGGCTATGTGCTGCGCCGGATCCTGCGCCGCGCCGTCCGGCACGGTCGCCTGCTGGGCCGCCGAGAGCCCTTCCTGGCGCAGACCGCGAGTGTCGTCATCGAGACCATGTCCGATGCCTATCCTCACCTGGCGGATGCCCGCGACAAGATCCTCGAGGTCGCCCGGCGGGAGGAGGAGCAGTTCGCTCGGACGCTGGAAGCGGGCACCCGCCACCTCGAGGCAGCCTTGGCCGATCTTGTCCGGTCGGGAGCCACCATCGAGCTCGAGCGCCGCGTCGGCCGCCGGGTGGAGGACCTTCCGCCGGAGGCGCCCGTGCTTGACGGCGAGGTGGCCTTCCGGCTTCACGACACCTATGGCTTCCCGTATGACCTGACGGTCGAGCTGGCAGCCGAGTACGGCGTCGGCGTCGACCAGCCGGGGTTCGAGGAGGCGCTGAACGAACAGCGCGCTCGCTCCCGAGCGGGCACCAAAGGCGACCTCTCGAAGCACGCGCAGCAGCAGCAGATCTATCAGGCGGCGCTGGCTCGGGGAGAGACGCAGTTCCTCGGCTACGAGACCACGACGACGCCGGCGACCGTCCGGGCGATCTTGCGGGACGGGCTGGAGATGGAAGAGCTGGCGAGCGTCGGGCCCACGGACGCGGAGGCGGAGGTGATCCTCGACCGGAGTCCCTTCTACGCTGAGGGAGGTGGCCAGATCGGCGACCGCGGCGTCATCGCCGGCCTGACCCAGGCCGAGGCGGCCGCCTCTAAGTGGACCGCCGCCTTCGACGGCGAAGGCAACACTGCGCTGCGGATCGGTGAGCGTGAGCCGGACACCCAGTTCCGCGTCCTCGACACCCAGCGCCCGGTGCCGGGATTGATCGTCCACCGCGGCAGGCTGCGTGGCCACCTTCGGGTCGGCCAGCCGGTCCTCGCCGTCGTCGATGCGGGGCGCCGGTCTCGGACGATGCGCAACCACACCGCCACCCACCTGTTGCATCGCGCGTTGCGCAACATGGTCGGTGAGAGCGCCCGCCAGGCGGGGTCCCTGGTCGCGCCGGAGTCCCTTCGCTTCGATTACCCGTTCGATCGTGCCCTCACTGCCGGTGAGCGGCGGCAGATCGAGGATGAGGTGCGGGGCATCGTCCGCGAGAACCGGCCCGTCAGCCCCAGCACCATGACGATGGCGGAGGCAGTGGAGAGCGGCGCCGACGCCTTCTTCGACGAGAAGTACGGCGAGACCGTGCGCACGGTCCGCGTGGAGGGCTACAGCCACGAGCTCTGTGGTGGCACCCACTGCTCCCAGACCGGTCAGATCGGCAGCTTCCTCATCACCGGCGAGCGCTCGATCGGATCGGGCATGAGGCGCATCGAGGCGGTGACCGGCGACGGCGCCGACGCGCTGGTGAATGAGCGCCTCGAACAGCTGGAACGGGTGACCCACGCGGCCGGTGCGCAGAGCCCTGCGGGGGCCATCGAGCGTGTCACCGAGCTCCAGGCCCGCATTCGCCAGCTCGAGGCCCGTCTCAAGGCGGGCGCGGCCGGCGGCCCGGATCGGCCAGGGGAGCTGGCCCGGACGGCCGAATCGGTGGACGGCACGCAGTTCCTTGCCTATGCCGCGCCGTTCGATTCCATGGAAGAGCTGAAGGCCTACGCCCGTGATGTCCGCGGGGTGCTTGGTGAAGGGGTCATAGCGCTGGCGCTCGAGGCGGACGAACCTCAGTTGTTCGTGACCGTCAGCCCCGAGCTCGTAGGGAGGGGCATCTCGGCGGGGGTCCTCGTCCAGGCCGGTGCTCCGGTGATCGAAGGTCGAGGGGGAGGCCGCCCCGAGATGGCGCAGGCGAGGGGAACGCGCCGCGACCGGATCCCTAGCGCACTCGAAGCGATCCGTCTGGCTCTCTCGGCTCAGCTCGACAGCTGAAGCGTGGCCTTCTGGCGCCGCTTCCTCCAGCGTGACGGCAGCGATGCGTTGGCCGCCTGCACTGCGCTCGATGTGGGTACGGAGTTCGCCAAGGCGCTCGTCTTCGAGATCGACGACGCCGCGCATGGCACCGTGCGCGGCGTTGGCCGCAAGCGCCAGGGTTTGGCGCACATGCAGTCGGGCACGGTCGCCGACATCGCGGCGGTGGTGGACAACTGCGCCGTGGCTCTCCAGGAGGCCGAGGAGATGGCCGGCTTCCGTCCGGCCCAGGTGGTGATCGGGATCGCCGGCGAGCTGGTCAAGGGCTTCACCACCAGTCACACGCAGGAACGCAAGCGCCCGGATCAGCCGATCGGTGAGGCGGAGCTCCAGCGGCTGATGGACGGCGTCCAGCGTGAAGCCCTGCGTGAAGCCGAGCGGGCCATCACCTGGGAGACGGGGCTCCCGAACGTCGACGTTCGGCTGGTGCACGCGGCCGTGACGGGATCCACGATCGACGGGTACGCGGTGACGAACCCGGTGGGCTTCAAGGGGCGCCACGTCCAGATCAGCATCTTCAACGCGTTCGCGCCGCTGGTGCACCTGGGGGCGCTGCAGAGCGTGGCGAGCCAGCTGGACCTTGAGCTCCTCGCGATCGTGGCCGAGCCGTACGCCGTGGCCCGCTGCCTTGGGGGAGAGCAGGTCCAGCAGACGGGCGCGCTCTTCATCGACGTGGGCGGGGGCACCACTGACGTGGCGCTCGTCCGCCAGGGTGGGATCGAGGGGACACGGATGTTCGCCCTGGGCGGGAGGGCGTTCACGAAGTCACTGGCAGACCGGCTCGACCTGCCGTTCGGCCGTGCGGAGCAGCTGAAGATCGACCATGCCCGGGGGATCCGGGTCGATCGAGCGGACGAGGTGGCCGCGATCGTCGCCGAGGACGTGGCGGTCTGGTCGGCCGGCATGGAGCTCGTGCTCGAGGAGCTCTCCGGCCGTGACCTGCTGCCCGGCCGTATCTATCTGTGCGGCGGCGGCTCTCGCCTGCCCGAGGTCCCCGCCGCCCTGAGCGAGGCTGGCCTGGTGAAGCGCTTGCCCTTCGCCCGGCCGCCGGAGGTCCAGGTGATCGAGCCCGACGAGGTGGAGGCGATCCGGGATGCGACGAAGCTGCTGGTCGATCAGCAGGACGTGACGCCACTCGGCCTGGCGTACCAGGCGATCGAGATGGCGGCGGAGGAGGCGCCGCTCGATGCGGCGCTCCGGCGGGTCCTGCGCGCGATGAAGGTCTAGCCCCATGTCGGTCGTCTACCTCGATATCGACGACGAGATCACCTCGGCGGTCGCCCGACTCCGGACCTCGGATGACCTCCGCGTGCTCCTCGTGCTGCCGCCGGGCTCCCGCATCGCGACGAGTCGAATCAACTTCCGTTTGCTCGCCCGCGAGGCTCTCGAGCACGGCCGCAAGGTCGCGATCGCCACGAACGAGGCTGGGGTTCGTCAGATTGCCGCATCGGCCGGCCTGCAGGCGTACGCCTCGGTAGCGGAGTACGAGGCCGCCACGACCCGTCCCGACCGACCGCCCGAAGACGAGCCGGAAGCCGAGACCCAGGTCCTGCCGGGATCTCGTGCTGGGACGCCGCTGGAGCCAGAAGAACCCCCCTCCGGCCGTGAGGGTCGCGTCGCCATTCCCGCATCGTCGACGTGGTCGACATGGCAACCGGCCATTGGTGTGCGAGGGGCTGATGGGCCGCGCACCGGTGGCGAACCGACTGGTGCTCGGGAAGTGAGTCGGCTCGGCGTCGAGGTGGGCTCGGCGGCGCCGGCCCACCGCCGTCGGGGACGGTGGCTGGCTCTGCTGCTGGTGCTGGCGATCGCGGGCGCGCTGGCCGGTGTTGGCGCCTTCCTCCTGCTGCCTTCGGCCACGATCGCCGTGACGCCGCGCTCCGAGCCGCTCGGCCCGGTCCGGCTCTCGCTGGTCGCCGACCCGCGCATCGGACGGGCCGATCCGGAGAAGGGCATCGTCCCCGCTGAGCGGATCGAGATTCCGCTTCGGGCGAGGGGCACATTCAAGGCGACCGGTGTGGAGGTCTCCGAGACCACCGCACGCGGCACGGTCCGTTTCCAGAGCGAGAACACGGTCTTCGACGTCGCGGTGCCGTCGGGAACCCGCGTGTCCACCGCGTCGGGCATCGAACTTGCGACCACCGTACGGGTCGTGGTTCCCAAGGCGTCGTTCGCCGCCGGTCGCACCACCCGGGAGGCACCCGTCCGCGCCGTGGCGGCGGGCGCGGGTGGGAACGTGGCGCCGGGTGCGATCACGCGCCTGCCAGCCAGCCTGCGGGAGTCCTTGATCACGGTCACGAATCCCGCTGCGACGAGCGGCGGCAGCCGAACCGAGACGCGCCTGGTGACAAGAAACGATTACGATGCGGCCGTGCAGGCGCTTACGAGGGAGCTTCCCGAGGAGCTCGCAGCGGCGCTCGAGGACCCCGAGACCGTTCCGGGGAACCTGGTTCTCCATCCCGCCACCGCGTCGCGAGGCCGCGTATCGGCAGAACCTGGGGCCTCCGTCCTGGTCGGCCAGCGAACCGACGAATTCAACCTCGTCGTGACCGCTGAGGGAAGCGTCACCGCGGTCGACGAAGGGCAGCTGATGCCGCTCATCCTGGCTCGTCTGCGCGACGCCGTGCCCGAGAGCTACCAGCTCTTCGAGGACTCGATCTCGACCGCAGCGAAACGGCCACAGGTCGAGGGGCGCACCGTGCGCTATGCGGCCGAGGGATCAGGCGAGATCTGGCGCCCGCTCGATGAAGCGGCACTGCGCGAGCAGGTCCGCGGGCGGACCGTCCCGGAGGCGCGACAGATCCTGGAGCGGTACGGCAGCGTGGTGATCGAGACATGGCCGGAGTACGTCGGGTCGATAACGACGCTCGACCCACGCCTGAGCCTGACCATCGCCCCACCGGAGCGGTTGAGCCGTTGACGCGGCTCCTGGGGGTCGATCTGGGGGAACGAAGGATCGGGCTGGCTGTCGCCGACGAGGCGGAACCAACGGCCCGCGCGCTGGCAACGGTCCGCCGAAGGGACATCGAACGGGATGCCGCCACATTGCGCGAAGTGGCAGGGGAGCAGCGCATTGACCGAATCGTGGTCGGCATGCCGCTCAACACGGATGGAAGCGTCGGTCCGCAGGCCGTCGCGACCCGCGCCTGGATCACCGCGGTTTCGCCGCTCTTGGGGCTTCCGGTCAGCGAACGCGACGAGCGGTACAGCAGCCAGCGCGCCACGGCACCCCGGTG
>JACDFU010000144.1 GCA_013815585.1 Chloroflexota bacterium | reverse complement strand
CGGTCCGGGCGCTGTCCACGCCTTCCAGCGAATACAGTTGCTGGCGAGGGTTGATCGCGACCGTTCCCCCCGCGGACGCGATCCCCTCGCCTGTCAGGGTCTGGGCAGCCGGCAGGGCTACCGTCGCCTGAAGCGAGTGGTCGAGGAGTCCTCGGAGGACGACCAGCGCCTCTTCAACGCTCTCTCCGTTGATCTCGTCCGCTGTCTTGGCTAGAGCGGTGCGAAGCTCCTGGCTCGGCAGATTGCGGTCGGGCGGCTCGGTCGGAGGGACCGGCACGACGCTGACAGCGCCGGTTACTTCTTCTTCGGCTTCCCGGCGTCCGAACGCTTCTTGCGCCAGGAGCCGTCCTTATTCCGATCGCGCGGGCCCGTCCCGCCGCCCTTGAGCGGTACGTGCGGGACCTTGCCTGCTCTCCGATCCGCCATCTCTCTCCCGCCTCCTTCCTCCGTGCTTCGGTCGAAGTTTAGTCGTCGAAGCTCCGCTTGACATGAGCGATGGATACGGGCCGGCAGGAGAGGCATCGACGTACTGAGCGTGGGTTGCCGGTGCGATGAGGCGGGGCGGACCTGACTTGTCGGCCCATCTCCGCCGATCTGTCAGCTCGGTGCGCGCACCGCCCTCGCTGCCTGTATGCGCGAGACGACTAGCTTGAGCTTCGAGGGTGCCGTCGACGTGCTGGCGCAATCCCCGAAAGCAGCGGGCGGAAATAGATGAGCGTCTGATTCTGTCGGGCGCTCGTCCCTCACAGCCGATCGATCGGCGAGGCTCGTCGGTGAGCGGCGCGGAGATCGTCGTCGACGAGCCGGACATACCGCCTGGTCACCTGAAGCGAGGCCGGGCTGTGTCCGAGGATCCGCTGCAGGCTGAACACGTCACCACCGTTGGCCAGGAAGGCTCGGGCGAAGCTATGCCGGAGTACGTGCGGCGAGCAGCGGTCTGTGATGCCTGCGGAGCACCCGAGCCGGCGGACGACCTGCTGGACCGTCCGGCGCGGCAGCGAGGAACCGCCGCGCCCGACGAAGAGAGGACCACTCGGGTCGAGGCGGCCACGCGCGGCAAGAGAGGCTCGGAGCGCGCGGCGACAGCGACCACCGATGGGTACGAGCCGCTCGCGTGACCCCTTGCCACGCACCAGGCATCGCCCTTCGACGAGATCGACGTCGCGAACGCGGAGCGCAGTCAGCTCACTAAGCCGGATCCCCGTGTCCAGCAGCAGCGAAACGAGCGCCTGGTCACGCAAAGACTGACGAGACGTCGATGCCGCGGAGAGGAGGCCGCGCATCTCCGACTCGCGCAGCGAGGGAACGAGAACGTCGGGCACTTTCGGGCTGATCAGACCGGCCACCGGGTTGGCCGGCAGCCCGACCTCCCGGAAGACCCACCCTCCAAATGCCCGCAGGGTCCGTGCCCGGCCGGCCAGCGAGCTCGGCGACAGCTCACTGCTGCGCTGGGCTTGCGCGGCAAGCAGCCAGCGGCGAACGCTGACCGGGGAGAGGTCAGAAAGGACTGGTCGGCGCAACTCTTCCTGCCGGACGAAGTCCAGATATTCTCGCAGGAACGCGCGGTACCACTGGATCGTCCGGGGGCTGCGACCCGCCACCTCCAGGGCGACGAGATACTCATCGACCAGGTCGGGCAGCACCAGCTCCCCAAGCCCGACAAGTGCCGCTGCCGCTACCGCTCGCATGTCTGCAGTTCCAGATACCGTCGAAAGAGCCGATCACGCACGGCATAGCGGCCGCGATGACCGTTTGCAGTCCGGTCGACGTGACCTCTGGCCGCCAGACGGCGCAGCGCTTGGCGTGTCGCGGCCGGCCGGATCTCGGACCGCACAGCTTGCGACTCGATGTCGCCGGAAGAGCTGGGCTCGGTCAGCGAGGCGACGACCAGGACGACCTGGCGCTCGATTGGCGACATGGCGGCCCAGCGCGCCGCGAAGATCTCCTGGCTGACCGAGGCAAACGCGCCGTCGAAGGCCAAGCGGAACTCAGCTCGGCTCGTCCGGCCTCGCTCTGCGGCGTCGAAGGCGTAGTAGGCCAGCTTCTGAAGGTAGTACGGGCGGCCGCCCGACAGCTCCACGATCTCATTCACCACCTCGGCGTCGAAGCCGACGCTCGTCTCCGCGAGCGGCTCCGTGATCGCCCGTGCCGAGGCGTCTGCATCGAGCGGTCGCAGGGTGAGGGGCTCGAAGAAGCGGACGAGTGGTTCGTGGGCGGCTCGGACGGCGGCGAACAGCGCTGGGGATCCGGCGACGACGAAGGCGAACGACAGGCCCGTCGCGTAGAGCTCGAGCGCGCTTGCCCGCAGCTGCAGGAGCGCGTCGCCGGGATCCGCTACGAGATCGATGTCGTCCACGAGCACGACAGCGGTCAGCTCGCCTCTGCGCTCCTCGACCAAGTGCCGAAGCGATCGGCGAAGCTCCGACTCAGCGTTCCTGTGGGGCCGGCGGAGCCGCGCCTCGGCGACACCCAGATCAAGACCCAACTCGATGTCCAGCCGGTCCGACCACTCCGGCTCGGTGGCCGCCGCGAGGGCGCGCGCAAGCGCGCTTAGGAAATCGTCCTTCGCCTGAGGGTAGGCCATCGAGAGGACGACGGCGTCGCCCGCCTTCTGGCGCAGCCGGCGCCAGTGCATGAGCAGCGTCGTTTTACCGATCGCCCACTCGCCCAGTAGGGCCGTGTGCTGGGGATGACCCTCACGAGTGCGCGCGATGCGCGCCTCGAAGACGGCCGTCTCGGCTTCGCGCCCGGCCAGTAGCGGCGGGAAGATGCCGCTGCCGGGACGGAACGGGTTCGCAGATCCTGTTTGTGACAACTGTGACAACTCCCGTCACAAAGATCCTGAGATGGTTTCGGCCGGGGAGCGCCGCTGGGCGTTCCCCGGCCGTTGTGCACCTGCTATCCGCACTCCCTACTGCGTGCCGGCCGCAACGCGGAGCCAGGAACGCGAGCGCATCGCGTTCTGGACCACATCGAGGTAGACCTCGCTATAGGGGACGCTGCCCTGCTCGGTGACCGCCCAGAGGCAGTTGAGCATCGCGCTCGCGACCATCAGGTTCGTCACCACGAGCTGCGGCCGCTCGGTCGCAAGAACCGCACAGCCGTCGGCCGCCGGTGGCTCGGACTCGGCCGCCCGACCGATCTCCGGGTGGATCTCGGTCAGGTGACCGTCGACGCTAAAGCCGTCGCGCCGGCGCACGAGCTGGACGTTGCCGTCCGTCTCGTCGTTGCCGCCACTGATGAGCGTGGCGTCCGAAAGTTCGGCAATCCGTCGGTCGACCAGGGCGCGGGTGGCGTGGTTGTCGACCGCGAGGAGGATGGTGTCCCCCTCTCGGACGACGCCGGCCAGGTTTCCCGCGTCGAGGTACTCGGCGATCGCCTGGATCGCGAGGCCACTCCCCCGAGCGACCCGGGCCAAGGCCTCGGCCTTGTTCATGCCCAGGGCGTCTTCCGGGAAGAGCTGCCGCGACCGGTTCCCCGACTCGAAGACATCGCCGTCGACGAGCACGAGGAGGGGCCGCGGCTGGGGCCCGTGCGCGAGGTAGCGGACGAGCGGCCCCATGAGCTGGCTCCCGATGCCGCCCAGACCAACCAGTACGATCCGGTCAGCCATCGGCGCCACCGCCCTTCCCGGCCGAGCCCGAAACGGGTACCAGCCAGTAGGAGAGCCGGTAGCCCAGCTCGTCGGCCAGACGCCCCGCTCTCGCGAGCGCGACGTCCAGCTCGATCCGGCTCGGCCGAGAATGGGCTTTCGGGACCGGCGCCGCAGCACCGTTGGACCCGGTCGACTCGGTCTTCGGCCTGGCCGGTCGCGGGGGCGGCAGGAGCTTCACCCGCTTCAGCCAGTCGTCCGGCGGTTGGACCAGCCGGCCTGGCCGTTCGAGCACGACGCCGGACCGGACCTCGAAGCGGTGACCGTCGACCGCGATCGCCGCGCTATACGATTGGCGGCGGCGATCGAAGTCGCCGACCACTACGTGGAGCCCGTCGAACTCGGCCTCGTCATCCTCGTCGACCGAGCTCGCGCCGGCGCCGAAGGCACCGTGCGAGTGGATCGAGCCGACGACCCGAGCGCCAGAAACGAGCTCGCTGTCGTGAAGCGAATGCTTCACGGACGCCGAGCCCACCTTCTGCTCCGGAAGGAAGAGGCCGAAGCCCTCAGCCGTCCAGGTGAGGAGGACGACCGCTTCGCTTCGGTGCACCCGGTAGACGTGTCTAAAGAAGCCGACGGCACGCGCCATGAGGTCCATCGGGACCTTGGGGAGCGTGTACTCGACGTACTCCTTCTCGACGGGCAGATGCGCGGCTCCCGGCACCTTCGTCTGGCTCAGCCCGAGCAGGCTCTGCTTCCGCAGATACAGCCCGTCGCGAGCGACCACGAAGGCCGGCAGCCTGACCGGCTCCGCTGAACCTGCCGCGAAGATGGGGAACATCACTCCCCCCTCGGTCGGGCCGGCAGCCGATAAACGATCTCGGTCACCGTCCGGAAACGGCGCCGCTCCAGAAGGAGCGCCTCCCGAATCGGCCGGTTCGACGCCCCGAAGACCGCTAGCGCCAGATCGAGCACCGCTCGCTCCAGACCGATGAGGGTCTGATCGAGCGGCAGCGGAGCGAGCTGGGGGGTCACGAGGTCATCGAGGCTGCGAAGCCTGAGCCGGCGCGACCCGAGCTACGCTGTCAGGAAGCGAGGGCATCTGCCTCACCTCCTTCGAGGGCAACCGGTTCGGGCGTCCGGACTTCGGTCTCCGACGCCTCAGCCGGAACGGTTCCCGCCGGCAGGTCCGCCGCCACGATGCCCGCCATCTGCGCCACCACCTGGCGGAGGTTCCGCCAGTAGGCGTCGTAGCTGAGGGACAGGGCGGCCAGCGGATCTCGCCGGGAGCGGGCGGCCCAGGAGCGGAAGCCACCGCTGAAGGGCAGCGGATGGCGCCGCAGGTCCTGGTTGAAGCGGCTCGCCCAGAACGCTCCGATGAGCGCATCGACGCGTTCGCCGACGCTCGCTCCGGCCACCCGCACCGAACCGAGACAGACGACTCCGTCGTCCGACGTGTTCGGCAGGCAGGAGTGGCAGAGCGGATCGTCGAGCGAGCGCAGCGACGAGCTCCGAAAGTACGTGCTGAGCGACTCGATCTGCTCGCCGATGGTCGAGACCACGAAGACGACGTAGGGCAGCGCGAGCCGGTGGTTGACCGGCTCGCTCATGCCGCGTCGGCTGGCCTGGTACTCGATCGTCCGCCGCATCGGGGCCTGCTCGATGACGAAGACCTGACGGTCGGTCGATCCCGAGCGGATCCAGAAGCGGCAGCCGGTGGGCAGCCGGGGTGTGACTTGAAGCTGAGTGCTGGTGAGCTCCGCCAAGAGGTCCGGTAGCGCGACCTCGCGGTCGACGACTTCGGACACGAGGCTCACCAGGTCGCCTTCGATGCGCAGGTACGTGCGCGACTGCATGAGGATCGAGCTCCTTCCATGGGGGCTGGCCGGCAGCCGGGCCGGGAGGACGTCAGTGGACGCTCCCCGGTACCCGGCTCCCGACGCTGGCCGTTACGCGTCAGGCCGTGTGACCCTTCACGCCGGCCGCCTTCTGGAACTCGATCTCGTCGCCGGGCCGGACGACGTAGTCGTCCTCGACCCGGGCGCCGTTGACCGTCACGAGCGCGTCGCGCGGAATGTTCAGAACCTGCGCCAGGTTCTTCCAGATCCCGCTGATGCTCCGCCCGGCCAGGTCGAGCTCGAGCTCGTTCACGCCGTAGACGACCTTCGTCGTCTCGGCCACCGTTGTCTCCATGACCCTGTGTCTCCTTTCGCTGAGTGGTCGAATGCCGCTCGAAACGGATGGGGACCGGGCAGGAGCCGACGGCAGCCGCGGCACGCTGCCTGCTTGTCGCGATCGGCGAGAAGTCGGCCCGGCCCCGGCGTACATCAGCTGATGGAGCACCGGCGGGCACGCCCACCGCCGGCTTCGTCTAGGTCGATCCCGTCAGGGACATCCCTCCTTTCCGGCGCGGAAGCGTTCCGCCACCGAGAGAGGCCGGGCGTGGCCCTGGTCGACATCGCAAGAAGAGCCGTCGGCACGGCAGGTGTCCGCGAAGGGTCGGCACCGATCCACGTCGCCGCCTAGGAGCAGGCGGGATGCTGGACCGATTGATCCGACGTTCGCGGAGGAGCCTGTCCTGCCAGGAACGGCCATCTCGAGGTCGGGCCAGCGCTCGCCCGAGCTTCCTCGGGTCGACGACGCGCCTCGCCATCTGATCGCGCAGCGAAGAGCGCGCGAAATTGGCAGCGCTGTGCGGTTGGTAAGGTGCGACTATCGCCGAGGACTACAAGCCGTCGGCGCCGGCGCTGATTAGAACGCGGCTACCGCCGCGCGAGCCCGTGCCGGGAGGCTGGGCCAGGCCCCACTTGGGGCTTATGGCGGCTGCTGGATCCGTGAGGCACGACAACCGGTCAGATCCAGCAACCACAACCACGGTACGCCGCGCGGGTCGCCATTGCAAGGCCATTTATGTGTAATCTCCTGTGTAAATCGTCTGCAGGCCGCATCTCGGCGCAGAAGGTGTCGAGGAGAGCGCGATCTGAACGCTGGCGGCCACGTGATCTGAACGCTCGTGGACGTGAGAGCTGAACGTTGCCGGCCACCAAAGCTGCACGTCCTGAGCGACAACGGACCGACGTCGTCCCGAGGAGGGTTAGGT
>JACDFU010000214.1 GCA_013815585.1 Chloroflexota bacterium | reverse complement strand
GAGCGGGACACAGATGCTCGCCACGACCGGGTTCCGCGATCTGCTGGCAGCGTATCCGGAGCAGATCCCCGAAGCGGACGCGGGAAGGATCAGCCGCACCCTCAACCAGATCCTCGGCTACAAGGGCGCTGACGCCGCCCGGATCCGCCGCGAGGTGCAGACGGGTCGATCCTATGTCGTGCTGGTGCCGCAGCTCCGCGCGAAGCAGAGCGCTGCGATCAAGCAGGCGCTCGCCTCCGGCAAGCTGAAAGGCGTCTCGCTCGAGCCGCGTGCCGTCCGCATCTATCCCAGCCCGGGTGGCGCGCCGGAGACGACGGTAGCGAGCCATCTCCTCGGCTTCGTCAATAACGAGGGCAACGGCCAGTACGGCATCGAACAGCGTTACCAGGAGCTGCTGGGGGGTCGGCCGCGGGTCACGAGCGCCCTGCGAGGGTTGGAGGGAGGCTCGATCGCAGGCTCCAGCCGCCTGGTCGACCCGGGCACCCCGGGTGCCGATCTTCGGCTGACGCTGGACGCCGGCCTGCAGCTCCAGCTGGAGAAGGAGCTCTACGCAGCATGGGTGGCTGACGCCGCCGTGGCGGTCAGCGCGGTGGTCCTGGATCCGGACACCGGCGAGGTGCTGGCCTGGGCGAGCGTGCCCGGCTACGACGCCAACCGATTCCGCGCGACGGCAGATGAGGACCCCAACCGCTTCATCGATCCGATCGCGAGCCGCGTCTACGAGCCCGGTTCCGTGCTCAAGATGATGGTCGCTGCGGCGGCCTACGAGCGAGGGACGCTCGCGGCCTCCACCCCGATCAACGACAGCGGGTCGATGCAGCTGGGGCGGTTTCGGGTAGACGACTCCGACAAGCAGCCGATGGGCTGGATTCCATTCGAGGACGTGATCGCCTACTCCCGCAACGTCGGCGCGGCCCGGGCGGCGATGACGCTCGGTGACGACACGCGAAGCGCCTCGATTGCCCTTTACCAGATGTGGCACCGGTTGGGCATCGGCCGGGAGACCGGCGTGGACGTCTCCGGCGAAGTCGAAGGCCTGGTGATCGATCCCGCAATCAAGACCTGGGCGCGGATCGACCTCGCCAATGGATCGTTCGGCCAGGGCGTTGCCGTGACGCCGATCCAGCTGGCCACCTCGTTCAGCGCCATGGTCAACGGCGGTTATCGGATCAGGCCGCACCTCGCTGCGGGCGTCGGCGGCCAGCCGGTTGCTGAGCCGGAGCGGAGCCAGGTCCTCGATACCGAGCTCTCCGCGGAGCTCGCGGGCCTGATGACCCACGTGGTGACCGAGGTGCCCTGGTACGCGAAAGGCACGCTCGTACCCGGTTACCTCGTTGGCGGAAAGACCGGCACGGCCCAGATCTGGGACACGAAGCGCCGCGACTGGGTGCCCAACGTCTTCAACTTCAGCTTCGTCGGCTTTGCCGGCGCGACCCGCCCCGAGGCGGTCATCGCTGTGCAGATCCACCGCGCCAAGCCGCTCATCAGGGGCCAGGGCGACTTCAAGCTGTCGATCACCTCGTACGAGCTCTTCCGGCGGATCGCCATTGACACCATGGCGGCCATGGACATCTCCCCGGCCAGGCGCCTTGCCGGCCCGCCCCCCTTGCCGGAGCCGACCTCGGGGCGGGAGGTTGCGCCGGGAGGCAGCCGCAGGGGCGGGGAGAGGGCGCATGGTGGCTCGGGGACCGACGGCGGCCGTGGCACGCCGGCCGCTTCGCCGTCCGCGGAAGCGAGCGGGCCGCGCTCGTACCCGGTTCCTGAGGGCATCCCGTGACCGGCGGCGTGCGAGAATGCTGACGATCGTGAGTGTCCCGCCGCGCTCCACGCCGGTTGTCACCGCCGATCCCTCCTTCAGCCCTGACGGCCTCGCCCAGGCGGTCCACGGCCGCGTCCTTCGACCGGGTGCGCGACAGATCCGCGGTGGGGCTGTGGACTCGCGGCGGGTCAGCCCCGGGGTCTGCTTCTTCGCCCTCCCGGGCGAGCACACGGACGGGCATCTCTTCCTTGCCGCAGCGGCCGCCGCGGGGGCAGCTGCCCTCGTGGTCAGCCGCCGGCCGACCGACGCCGCGGTGGCTGAGATCGAGCGGGAGGCAGCGGTCCACGGAGGCGCACCGGCCATCGTCCTGGTGCCCGACGGCCTGGCTGCCCTGCAGCACGCCGCAGCCGCCTGGCGAGGGCGCTTTCAGCCCGTCGTGGTCGGCGTCACTGGTTCGCTGGCGAAGACGTCC
>JACDFU010000024.1 GCA_013815585.1 Chloroflexota bacterium | reverse complement strand
CCACAATGAGAAGGCCCTGCGCGTCCTGGGCCGCTACATCGACCAGCAGAAGCCGCGCGACATCTTCTTCCTCGAGCAGGACGGCGCGTTCGTGCTGCGGCTGCTGATGCAGACGCAGGCCGGCATGCGCCACGTCATTGCGGAGTTCACCCGCGACGAGATCCAGCAGATGATCGACCAGGGTCCTGCCTGGCGAGCTGAGGCACGCGAGCGCCAGGTCGGGGTGCCCTCCGACTCGCCGCCTGCCCAGCGCTGAGAAACGACCTTCGAGCGCCGAACGCGGCACAATCGTCCACGCTGTCCGTAACGGAGGTTCCCATGCGAGCCCTGAAGATTGTCGCGGTCGCCCTTGGCGTAACCCTGGCCGCACTCATCATCATCCCGCTCATCGTCCTGGCCGGTCTTTTCGTCTGGCTCAAGCTGACCGAGGATGCCGACGAGGAGGCGCTCGAGCTCGATCAGGAGGGCGCGCTACCGTCCGTCTGACCCGGTCGCCTGAGCAGGTGGCTGATTGAGCCGGGCCGAGCTCCTTCCGCAGTTCGCCCCGGACGGTGCCCCGGTCAGCTTCCTGGTCGACTTCGACGGCACGATCTCCCTGGTAGACGTAGGCGACGCGCTGATGACGCGCTTCGTCGAAGACACGACCACGCTGGCGGAGAAGGACCTGGCCTACTACGAGGGCCGGGTGGGATCGCGCGAGCTGATGCTCTGGGACATCTCGGTGCTCCCGGAGGATGCGCATTTGCTCCGCGAGACGGCTGCTTCACTGCCGCACGACGAAACGTTCGTCGCGTTCGTTGACGCCTGCCGGCGCCGGGGCGCGGCGATCGAGGTGGTCAGCGACGGCTTCGGCTTCCACGTTGAGCCCAACCTTGCCCGGCTGGGCCTGACCGACCTGCCGATCGCAACGAACGAGTCCCGCCTCGATGGACCTGAGCGCGGGATGTCGTTCCCCTACGGGCACCCGCGTTGCTTCGTCTGCGGCACGTGCAAGCGGGAGCGCGTCCGGATCCACCAGGCTGCCAGCCGTGCGGTTGTCTTCATCGGCGATGGGACGAGCGATCGCTTCGCCGCCGCTCACGCGGAGATCGTCTTTGCCAAGGAGCAGCTGGCCGAGCTGTGCCAGGCCGAGGGATGGTCGTACCTGCCCTGGCAAACCTTCGGTGACGTGACCGCCTGGGTCGAGGACGCCTTCGTCGACGGTCGGCTGCCGGTGACGGCCAAGGACTACGAGGGGTGGCGCGCCGAGCATGCCCCGGCGCCGCGCGCATTCATCTGCGGCCCGGAGGTGTGGGGCGAGGGACGCACCGTGCCAGGACCCGGGCCGCGTTGAGCCGGGGTGCCGCGGCCGCCCGGCGCTGGGTCTGCCTGGACGTCGGAGAGACGCTGATCGAGGAGACACGCGCGTGGGGCGCCTGGGCGGACGATCTTGGCATCCCGCGCCTGACCTTCTTCGCCGTGCTCGGCGCGATCGTGGCGCGTGGCGGTGATCAGAGCGAAGTCTTCGACGCCTTCGGGGTGTCCGACTGGCACGCCAGGCGCGACCGCGTGGAGATGGCGTTCGGGGGCTTCCAACCGCCCGATCTCTATCCCGATGCGCTGTCCTGCGTGGATCGACTCCGGGCGGACGGCTATGGCGTGGCGGTGGTGGCCAATCAGCCGGCTTCGCGCCGTGATGAGCTCCTGGCGCTCGGCCTGAAGGCCGACGTGGTAGCCATGAGCGAGGCCCTTGGCGTCTATAAACCCACCACGGCGTTCTACGAGCGAGTCCTGGAGCTGACCGGGGCCAAGCTCGCTCGAGACGTGGCCTACGTCGGCGACCGGATCGACAATGACGTCATTCCGTCGGCTGCGGCGGGGATGCGTCCCGTCTGGCTGCGGCGGGGCCCATGGGGCCATCTCCAGTCCCTGCCCCCGTTCACCGGGGCACTGGTGGTCGACTCCCTGGACGAGCTCATCGAACGCCTCGACGAGGTCTGGGCCGGCGCCTGAACCGCAGACTCGCTCATCGAGGCAAACTCTCTCCTCGAACTTCGTTCTTCACCAAGCCCGGTCATGCGCCCCGTGACTCTACGGACCAGCGAGGGCCCCACGACAAGCTGACGGAGCGCTCTGCCACGCTCGGCCGCCCTCAGCAAATGGGGTAGGAAGGTCGCCCTGCCAGGTCCTTCAGTCGCCAAGGGCATCAGAGGAACGTCGGGGTGGTCCGTAGAGTCGCTCGTTGCATAGCTCGCCGCCACGGAGGCCTTCAGGCCGGCTCCACCGTTTGCGAACGGGCGGTCGAATCGGTAGCATTCGAAAAACCCCGGAGGATCCGACCTATGGCGAAGTATGTCTTTGTGACCGGAGGCGTGACCTCCTCGCTCGGCAAAGGCATCACCGCCGCCAGCATCGGAAGGCTGCTCAAGAGCCGCCGCCTCTCTGTCTCCATCCTGAAGCTCGACCCCTACATCAACGTCGACCCCGGGACCATGTCGCCCTACCAGCACGGCGAGGTGTTCGTCACGGACGACGGTGCCGAGACGGACCTCGACCTGGGCCACTACGAGCGCTTCATCGATGAGAACCTGTCGCAGCTCTCGAACGTGACCACGGGACGGATCTATCAGTCCGTCATCGCCAAGGAACGACGCGGCGACTACCTGGGCGGCACGGTCCAGGTCATCCCGCACATCACGAACGAGATCAAGGAGCGCGTGCAGCGCGTCGCGCGGGACAGCCGCCCCGACGTGGTGATCGTTGAGGTGGGCGGGACAGTAGGCGACATCGAGTCGCTGCCGTTCCTCGAGGCGATCCGGCAGATGCGCAAGGAGGTCGGGCGTACCAACGTCCTGTACGTCCACGTGACGCTGCTGCCCGCGCTCGCGGCGACCGGTGAGCTCAAGACCAAGCCGACCCAGCACTCGGTCCGCGAGCTTCGCGCGATCGGCATCCAGCCCGACGTCATCGTCGCTCGCAGTGATTACCCGGTCCCTGACGACTTGCGCGAGAAGATCGCCCTCTTCTGCGACGTGCCGACCGAGGCGGTCATCACGGCGCCGACGGCGGACACGATTTACGAGGTGCCTCTGCTCTTCGAGGAGCAGGGCCTGAGCGAGCTCGTGGTGCGCGAGCTGGGCCTGCAGGAGCAGGCGGACGAAGCGGATCTCACCGCCTGGCGGGCGCTCGTGGAACGGATCAAGCGGCCCAAGCCGGAACTCGAGGTGACCCTCGTCGGCAAGTACATCGAGCTTCCCGACGCGTACCTGTCGGTGACCGAGGCGCTCCGGCATGCCGGCTGGGCGCATGAGCGCAACCTGCGCATCCGCTGGGTCGACTCGGAGGCGCTGACGCCCGAGAACACGGCCGACCGCCTGGGTGGGGTGGCGGGTGTGGTCGTGCCGGGAGGCTTTGGGCATCGCGGGATCGAAGGGAAGGTCCTGGCAGCGCGGCACGCCCGCGAGAACGACGTGCCCTACCTGGGTCTCTGCCTCGGCCTGCAGTGCGGCGTAATCGAGTTCGCCCGCGACGTGCTCGGCAAGGCCGACGCCAACTCGACCGAGTTCGACATGTTCACGGATCACCCGGTCATCGACTTCATGCCCGACCAGCGAACCATGGAGGACAAGGGCGGCACGATGCGCCTGGGTCTCTATCCCGCCCGGCTCGCCCCGGGCACGAGGGCGGCCGAGGCCTACGGCGCCGAGGTGATCTACGAGCGGCACCGCCATCGGTTCGAGGTGAACAACGAGTATCGCGACGCCCTCGAGGCGGCCGGAATGGTGTTGTCCGGCCTCTCACCGGATGGCCGCCTCGTGGAGATCGTGGAGCTCAGGGATCACCCCTGGTTCGTGGCCAGCCAGTTCCATCCCGAGTTCAAGAGCCGGCCGGATCGGCCCCATCCCCTCTTCCGCGCCTTCGTCCAGGCTGCCATCGGCCAGCTGCGTCGTGGCGCCGTGTCGGAGCCCCAGCCGGTGGAGCGCGTGCCCGCCAGCCGCTGACACGGTCTCGAGGATCGCCTCGACGAGGAGCAGCGCCTCCGTCGGGTCCGGGATGGGCGGCGGCTCAGCGTAGACTTAGGGCCATTGCGTGAGCCTCAATTTCGCGAGCTCGGAAGGAGCCGTGCCTTGAAGATCTTCCTCGACACCGCCGATATCGAAGAGATCCGGACGGCCGCCCGCTGGGGCGTGCTGGATGGCGTGACCACCAACCCCACCCTGTACGCAAAGGTCGGAGGTCGCTACGAGGACATCCTGACCGAGATCTGCGGGATCACCTCGGGACCCGTGAGCGCGGAAGTGGTCGCCGAGGACGTGGAGGGGATGCTCCGCGAGGGACGGGCGTTCGCTAAGCTCGCGCCGAACATCGTGGTCAAGGTGCCCATGAGCGAGGAAGGCCTGGAGGCCATCTTCCGTTTCGCGGAGGAAGGGATCAAGACCAACTGCACTCTGATCTTCACCGCCAACCAGGGGTTGCTGGCCGCCAAGGCTGGGGCTTCGCTGCTTTCGCCCTTCGTCGGCCGCCTGGATGACATCAATCAGGACGGCATGGAGGTGATCCGCGAGCTCGTGACCATCATCGAGCTGCACGGGATCGAGTCGGAGGTCCTTGCCGCGTCCATCCGGCATCCACGTCACATGACCGACGCAGCGATGGCCGGGGCGCACGTAGCAACCTTGCCGTTCAAGGTCCTCCAGCAGATGGTCCGGCATCCGCTCACGGACAAGGGCATCGTCACGTTCCGCGAGGACTGGACCAAGGCTCGCAAGGCCGCCGACGAGAAGAATGCTGCCCAGGCTTCAGGCGACGGACGGGGAGCACAGCAGGCCGATGAGAAGGTCGAGGCGATCACGAACAAGCCAGGGGTCTAGGAGGCCGCCGACGCGCCCAAGGGACCGGCGGGCGCGCCGAGAGTCAGCGGCAGGAGCCGCTTGATCGGCGACGCGCGCCAGAGCCTCCAGGATCGCCCGAGTCCGGAGAGGAAAGGCCTCACGCAGGCCGGCCCCCTCCTCGTTCAAAAATGTCCGGTTTCCCTTCGTCGCGCTCACCAGAAGGATGAGCCGGTCGATCTGACCGTCGCGTCGCTTGAGGGCGAGCCGCCGATCGAGCGACTGGCGGTCGTGAAACCGCGTTTCTGCCTCAACCCCGATGAGCAGGTTCGGCTTGTCGAGCGTCATATCGAAGGCACGCGGGTCGCCCGGGATGGACAGCGGCACCTCGAAGCGGCAGCGGAAGGTGGGTGAGACGCGGGCACGGAAGCGGCCCAGCAGCGCCTGGTGTGCCGCGTCGCGGATGGGCGGACCCGCAGGGAAGCTACGCATCGAGAGGTCGCGCCCAATGACAGCCATCAGCCGGGCTGCCAGGACAATCTCCAGCGAACGGACAGCGCTGCGCTCGATCCGTGACACGCTTGATTGCGACGTCGCCGCACCGCGGCCCAGCTCCTTCTGACTGAGGCCGGTCTCCAGGCGCCCGTCGCGGAGCTCCCGGCCATATTCGACGATGAGGCGCCTTCCGCGCCGGGTCCCACGATCGACAGGCCTCTCCCGCGTGCTCACGGCGCCGATCATGGTCGGCGCTTCTTGGCGACGGCTTACCGCCTGCGTGGACAGCTCTCGCGGCTCCTGGCGGCACGTGTGGGCGACTCATGCGCCGGGTGACTCTACCGACCGAGGAGCAGCGTTTGACGCCGCATCCGGGGGCCAGTCGGCCTCGAACAGGGGTCTTGTTTCGGCCTCTTAGTCATCGGGTGCATGCAGCGACCAGGACGTCGGTCCGTAGAGTCACCACCGGCATAAGTCGATCCCGACGACGCCGGGATTCACCGAAACCCCAAGGCCGGGCTCTTGACCGGGTGGCGCCGGGCCGTGCTATAGTCCGGCCGTTCCCTCATCTTCTCCCGGCGCCGCTGTATGCGCGCCGCGGAGCTTCCCGTCACGGAGCGGCACGGGCGCGCCAAACGCGGGGCGGGAGACGTTCTGCGCGACCAGTCCGCGACCCCACCCCAAGCGCTCGTCGTTGTTCCGAGCAACCCATCAAAGGATTCCCACACCCAGCATGAACATTAACGAGCTCAAGTCCAAGAATTTCAATCAACTCGTTCAGATCGGCGGCGATCTCGATGTCTCGGATGCCCGAGACATGCGCAAGGAGGAGCTCGTCGAGCGCATCCTTCAGCGCCAGGTCGAACGGGGCGGACAGGTCTACGCCACCGGAATCCTCGATATCGTCGACGAAGGATTCGGCTTCCTCCGCCGCCACGGGCTCATGCCCAGCCCGGATGATATCTATGTCAGCTCGAGCCAGGTCCGACGTTTTGGCCTTCGTCCTGGGGACCGCGTCGGAGGCGTAACCCGGGCGCCCAAGGAGGCTGAGAAATACTGGGGCCTGCTGCGCGTCGAATCGGTCAATGGTGTCGATCCGGAGACCGCCAAGCGCAGGCCGCATTTCGATGTTCTGACGCCAATTCATCCCATCGAGCTGATCAACCTTGAGACCGACCCGAAAAACCTCAGTCAGCGGCTGATCAATCTCGTCAATCCGCTCGGCAAGGGTCAGCGAGCCCTGATCGTCAGTCCGCCCAAGGCGGGCAAGACCATGCTGCTCAAGCAGATTGCGAACGGGATCACCGCGAATTACCCGGAGATCCTCCTGATGGTGGCGCTCATCGGTGAGCGGCCCGAAGAAGTCACCGACATGCGGCGCTCCGTGAAGGGCGAGGTCATCAGCTCGACCTTCGATGAGCCCACGGAGAATCACACGCACGTCGCGGAGATGGCGCTGGAGATCGCCAAGCGGCAGACCGAGACGGGTCGCGACGTGGTGATCCTCCTCGACTCGATCACGCGCCTCGCCCGCGCCTACAACCTTGCCCTTCCGCCGTCTGGCCGAACACTCTCCGGCGGAATCGACCCGATCGCCCTGTATCCGCCCAAGCGCTTCTTCGGTGCCGCCCGCAAGATCGAGGAAGGTGGCTCACTCACCATCATCGGCACCTGCCTGGTCGATACGGGCTCGCGCATGGACGATGTCATCTACGAGGAATTCAAGGGCACCGGCAATTCCGAGTTGATTCTTGATCGGAAGCTTGCCGAGAAGCGCGTCTTTCCCGCCATCGATGTCCAACGCTCCGGAACCCGTCGCGAGGAACTTCTACTCGAGGAGGGCACGCTCAAGATGGTCTGGACGATGCGACGGATGCTGTCCGCAGTTGGTACGAACGAGGGCATCGAGCTGTTGCTCAATCGGCTGGCAAAGACCGAGTCGAACGCGGCGTTTCTGGCCACCCTCACGAAGGGAGCCCAGGCGGACGCCTGAGAGCAGGTTCCTGGCGCCTATCAGAAATTGACGGCTGCAAGGCGCGGCTGGTAGCCTAGACGTCAATCGCGATGCCGGTGCAACTATTCCGAGTGGCACCGGGAGCAGCCGATCCCCCGCGTCATACCGACAGCCGTGTCGGGTTGCCCGACCATCGGCCGCCATGATCGCGGCCCCGCACCGTTCGTCCAAGCACCTTCGGGAGACCGTATTGCAGAAAGCGCCGGTCTTCGTGCGACGCGTCCTCAGACGCGCGGCACGAGACGACACCGCTGCAGGCATTCCGGGCTCGTCCGGTCTCCAGGGGGAGACGGCCGGGCGGGACGACGCAACCCGGTCGCGGATCCCCAATCGACGAATGGCCGTGCGACGCCGCACGCTGCTCCGCGGAGTCGGAGCGCGGGACACCGGCCGGGTCGTCCGGGCTCCCCGACTCGCCGACGTGGCAGCCGATCGTCGCGGTGGCCCCGTGCTGGTGCTCATCCTGCTGATCGCCACCTCCCTGCTTGCGACCGTGCCGGGAGCACTCGCGCCCAGCGGAACGGGCTCGACGAGCGGTGCTGGTGAGCGCTACAACCCCCGGATCGCCGCCCTGGCGGGTGAGGGGACCACGGTCCGGGGCGCGCCGAGCGACCTTGGCAGACCAGGCCGGGTAGGAGACCAGGACCCGGATCTCGCGGGGAACGCACCCGCCCCCGGCGCGGCGGCTGGTGGTGGCAGCGAGGCCGATGGCACGGGCCTAGATGATCAGGCTGACGGAACCCGCCGCAGCGGCGCGAGCCAGCAGGCCGATACCGGGTCCGGCGTCAGCCATGCCGAGCAGGGAGTGGACCCGCAACCGGGCCCATCCCAAGCGCCGGTCGGCCCGTTCCTCGACGACGGCACGCTGATCCTCGAGCCGATGGCGGTTGACACGTCCATCCCGAGCGTTGCCGACGATGTCCGCACCTACACCGTCCGCCCTGGCGATTCACTGACGGGGATCGCATCGCGATTCGACATCGACATGATGACGATCTGGTGGGCGAACCGGCTCGGCAACCAGCATGACCTGGCCGTCGGCCAGAAGCTGGTCATCCCGCCAGCCGACGGACTGCTGCACAGGGTGCGCGAGGGAGACACGCTTCGGTCGGTGGCCAAGCGGTACAAGGTCAAGACGAAGACGATCGTCACCTATAACCAGCTTCAGGGCGACATCCTCATCATCGGCCAGGAGCTGCTCATTCCCGGAGCGGAGGGTGACCCTATCCCGACGCCCACACCCCGGCCGACTGAGGCTCCGATCCTCGTCGCCGCCGCCGAGGACGTCCCGCTCACCATCGGCCCTGCTCAGCCGAACACCACAGGAAGCGGCTCCGGCGGCGGCTCAAGCTCCGGCGGCGGCTCCAGCTCCGGCGGCGGCTCCAGCTCCGGCGGCGCTTCGAATGGCGGGGGCAGCTCGGCCGGGGATTGCACGACCTGCGCCTTTGCGGGCTCGATGAACTGGCCCGTTCCGGGTGGACGCATCAGCCAGTACTTCCACGGCGGCCACTTCGGCCTCGATATTGCGGCCCCGATGGGCAATCCGGTGCTGGCGGGCGCGGCGGGCAAGGTCATCTTTGCCGGGTGGCGTCAGAACGGTGGCGGTTACCAGGTCTGGATCAGCCACGGCAACAACGTCTACACCACGTACAACCACATGTCGGCGGTCACAGTGGGTGCAGGTGCCACGGTCGGGGCCGGCCAGCAGGTGGGGCGCATCGGGGCCACGGGCTGGGCCACCGGGCCCCATCTTCACTTCGAGGTCTGGATCGGCCCGATCTGGAGCGGCGGCTTCCGCGTCAACCCACAGAAGTACGTCTAGCGACAGCGGTACCTCCAGCGTCAGCGCATCGACGGACCCAGGCGTCCGGCACGGATAGTCAGATCGGCAGGGGGGTAGCCCGGGGAGCTGCTGCTAGGATGCCCGCGTGTTCATCGACCGCGCCAAGATCTGGGTGCGGGCTGGTGACGGCGGAGACGGAGCCGCAACCTTCCGTCGCGAGGCGCACGTACCCCGCGGTGGTCCGGATGGGGGAGACGGTGGACGGGGCGGGTCCATCTACCTCCGCGTCGACGCCGGTCAGACGGCCCTGATCGACTATCGGTACAAGCATCACTTTCGGGCTGAGGCTGGCGGGCGCGGCACGGGCTCGAAGCGTCACGGCCGGGCCGGGCGCGACCTGGAGTTGGCGGTGCCTCCTGGCACGGCGATCTTCAGTGAGCCCGACACGGAGCTCCTGGCCGACCTCATCCAGGCCGGTCAGCGGTTCATGATCGCGCGAGGCGGTCGTGGAGGCCTTGGCAACGTGCACTTCGCGACTTCGACACATCGCGCTCCCCGCCATGCCCAGAAGGGTGAGCCCGGGGAGGAGCGCTGGGTGCGCCTGGAGCTTCGGCTCATCGCCGACGTTGGCCTGGTCGGTCTGCCGAATGCGGGGAAGTCAACGTTGCTGGCCGCGGCCACGGCCGCTCGCCCAAAGATTGCGAACTATCCCTTCACCACGCTGGAGCCGAACCTGGGCGTGATCGAGATGGGGGCCTACCTTGACGGTGACGAGCGGCGCCCCAGGATCGCCGACGTGCCGGGGCTCATCGAGGGTGCCAGCGCGGGAGCCGGCCTCGGACACGCCTTCCTGCGCCATGTCGAGCGAACGCGCATCCTGGCTCACGTGGTCGACCTGGCCGCCCGCGACCCGGAGGCGGATTTTGCGACCCTGCGCGAAGAGCTGCGCCTCCACGATCCGACGCTGCTCGAGAAGCCGACCTTGGTCGTCGCAAACAAGATGGATCTTCCCGAGGCAGCGGCGCGCCTCGAGGAGTTCCGGTGTGCCCGGGCCGATGAAGGCCTGGAGGTCGTCGCAGCTTCGGCAGAGCGCGGCGATGGCGTTGCGGAGTTCGTGGCCGCCCTGGCGGAGCGCCTGCCCGACGCATCCGTCCTCGCCCACCCGCCCGAGATGCCCGGTGTCGTGGTGCACCGCTTCGACACCTCGGCGGAGGGCTACGCGGTCGAGCGGGAGGATGGGGCCTTCCGTGTCCGAGGTCGTCGGATCGAGCGCCTGGCGGCCCAGACGAACTTTGACAACGAAGAGTCGGCCGAGCGGTTCCAGCGAGATCTTGCCCGCCTTGGCATCGAGAAGGAGCTGCGGCGAGCAGGCGTTGAAGCGGGCGATACGGTACGGATCGGTGCCCAGGAGCTCGAGTGGGACCGGGATCCTTGGGGCTGACGGGCCGCCTGGCTCTCCTGGGCGGCACGTTTGATCCTGTTCACTACGGCCACCTTGCCATCGGCGAGGCGGCTCACGACGAGCTGGGGCTCGACGGGGTGCTGTTCCTGCCTGCCGGCATGCCCCCGCACAAGCACGACCGGACGATCTCCCCGCCGTCGGTGCGCGTGGCCATGCTGGAGCTGGCCATCGCGGACAACCCCACCTTCCGCATGTGCCGAATCGAGGTAGATCGGCCGGGCCCCAGCTACACGGTGGAGACGCTCGAGGCGCTCGTGGGGGAGGGGCTGGACGAGCCGCCGCACCTTGTCGTCTCGTCGGAGGCTCTGGCCGACTTCCCGCGCTGGCGCCAGCCGGAACGGATCCTTGCGCTCTGCCGCCTGGCCGTTGTGCCGCGTCCCGGCCATCGAATGCCCGGTCGGGCCTGGCTGGCTGAGCATTTTCCGGAGCAGGAGGATCGGGTCGTGTTCCTGGACGGTCCGCACCTTGGCCACTCGGCCTCCGCCATTCGACGCAAGGTGAGTGAGGGTCGATCGATCCGCTACCTGGTGCCCCCCGCTGTCGAGACATACATCCACGAGCATGGTCTCTACCCTTCGGAGGTGTGGACGAAGAATTGAGCACAGAGCGACTGCCCGACGTCGCTGACGGACGCCGGCCGGGACTTCCGGCACGTACTGAACCCGCGGAACGCGACGCCTCGCCGCCAGATCGGGCGGCTCTCGAGCTCGCCCGACGCGTCGTCGACCTTGCAGCCGACAAGAAGGCCGTGGATATCGTGCTGCTGGCGGTGGGCGCCCTGACGACCGTGGCTGACTACTTCGTGATCTGTTCAGGCGGCTCGGAGCGTCAGTTGACCGCCATCGCTGACGGTATCGTCGAAGGTCTCAAGGCCGACGGGGTCCGACTCGTCGGCCGGGAGGGCGGACCGGGGGCGCACTGGCTGCTGCTCGATTTCGGGGCGGTTATTACGCATGTCTTCGCGCAGCCGGAGCGTGAGTTCTACCAGCTCGAGAAGCTCTGGTCCGAGGCGCCGACACTCCTGCGCATCCAATAGGGTCCGCCGCGGGCGCGTCGTCGCTTGTACCTGCGCTTCCGGTACCTCCGGGTCATGGGGTCACCAAGTGGTGCTCTCTAGCATCGCGTCCGTCGACCGGCGTGTGTCCGGTCACTGGACGAAGGACACGGGCCGGGAGATGTCGCTCCTCCGGGAGAGTTGCCCGCAATGCGGGCGGCCGCTGATCAATACGAGGTTCGACACGACGTTCCGCCTGGAGGACGCCACTGAGCGGCTCTGCTTCGGCATCCCGGGCGGCCTGTGCGAGGACTGCCATCAGCTCTACATCGACCCTGAGCTGATCGACCTGCTCGACCTCGCCGCCGGGCGATGCGTCTTTGCGATCGAGTCGGATCGGGTCCTCCAGGAGGAGGCCTGGTCGAACGCTGGCTAGCGTCGAGGCGACCACCTCCTCCAGCAGCGCTAGGTGTGACTCCTAGGCACCCACGCTCCGGCCGCCGGTGTTCTCGGCCAGCCAGGTCCAGAAGCCAAGCACCGAACGATCCTCCGATACCGTCACGGGGCTGGCGTCGTGGGCCATTCCCTTGCTGAGAAGGTCCAGCTCGAACAAACGCTCCATCGCCGCTTCCAGCTCGGCAAGTGACCATACCCCCGCCTGCTGGGCAAGCTTCTGGGCCCGGAACGGCTGATGCTTCAGCAGCCGGGGAAGCTGCGCCGCGGGTGTGCCTCCTGCCAGCACCTCTCGAACCGTGACCAGCTCCCGCAGCCGCCGGTGGACCTGTGAAATCACGACCTGAAGCGGAAGGCCTTCTCCAAGCAGCCGGCCGGCGAGCTCGGCAGCAACGTGCGGCCGTCGAGCGCCGATCGCGTCGAGCAGTGCCCACATCGAGCCTGGCACTGCCTCGGTGACGAGCTCCTCGACATCCTCCCGGCCAATCTGTCCCCCTGGTCGGTACAGAGCGAGCTTCTCCAGCTCGGCGTTGGCCAGCTCGGTCTGGCGTCTCCGGTCCACGTCCCCTTCCCGGACATAGGCGCCGACCCGCTCCGCGAGCAGACGGGCGGCGCCGGGGCCCAGGCGGACCCCGAGCTGCTGAGCTCGATCGCCGAGCCAGCGCTCCATCCGCTCCCGAGTAGGCGTCGGGAAGTCACGCACGACCCCGCCTGCCGAGGCAACCGCCTGGCGGAGGGAGTCCGACCCCTTCGTGCCTCGCGGTCCCTCCTCTGCGAGCTCGGTCATGGCCAGACCGTTGCCTTGAGGCACCATCCCCACCAGCCCGACCAGCCGCTCCCGGGCCGCGGTCTCCCGAATCAGGCTGCCGGGCTGGCGCACGACCACGAGTGTCCCCCCGCCGAAGAGGGGCGCCGTGCTGAGTTCCTGCTCGATGCGATCGAGCAACCGGCTGCTCCGCCGTGTCGGCGTGCTGTCAGCCGGCGGAGTGTTTGGTGCGCCGCCATCTGCTTCGATCGGGCTTCGCTGCAACGGCGGGCCGGGCGTCCCGAGTCCGACCGCCATCTCGTGGACGGCCGCCTCGATCGCGTAGGCATCGTCGCCGGAAAGGAAGGCGACGTTGGGCGGTCCTCCCTGTGCGCTCACCGGGCAGCGATCCTCGCGAGCTCGCGCCTCACCCAGCGGACGCGCCGAATCTCCGCTGGCCGCACGCCCGCCACCTGACACACGTCGTCCTCCAGCCGTCGGGCGCGAGGCCAGGCTTCGTCGAGTGACGCTGCGTACTCCGGATGGCGCTTCCGCCACCCGTCGAAGCGCTGCTCCAGCGAGATCAGCCGCTGACCTGAGCGCTTGTCGGCGTAGGCCACGATCTTCGCCTCCAGCGAGGCGCTGACGATCCATGCGTCAAACCAGGCGCCGTCTCGCATGCGCGTCACGGGGTGGCCACGCACCGGCGCTGCCAGCGCCCGGAATCCGCGGTCGCTGAGCCAGCGTGCCCCCGAGTCGCCGTGGCTGCCGGCAGGTCGGTCTGCCGGGCTCAGGATCTTGTCGACGTCATGGAGGAGGGCCGCTGACTCGACGAGGGCGCGGTCCAGCCGCACACCCATCTGCTCGCAACGGCGCCCCAGGTCTGCCGCCACCTCGGCGGCGACGGTGGAATGAGCCACGAACCAGTCGGGGGGCGAGAGCTCACGAAGGAGGGCGGTTGCGTCACGGCGAGAGGGGATGGCCACCAGGCGATTCTAGGCACGGGTAGCGCGAGAGCGGTCCGCTCCCGCGGCTGCCGGCCACCACCCGCTGAGACCTGGAGGTCGTGCCCATCGGTGGCGATCGTCACGCTGCCGTGGAGGTCGGTGCGATACGTGTCCGCTCCGTACTGTTGCAGCCGGGCGAGCGTGGCAGGTGCCGGATGACCGTAGCGGTTCTCCACTCCTGCGCTGATCACGGCGACCCGGGGTTCGAGCGCGGTCAGGAAGGGATCGGTCGTGGCGGTCGCGCTTCCGTGATGGGCGACCTTCAGGACGTCGAGACGCCGACCATCCGGATTCAGCCGCGCGGCGAGCAGCGCCGGATCGACCTCTTCCTCGGCATCTCCCGCGAGCAGGAACCTGCGTTCGCCGTAGCAGATGTCCAGGACGATCGAGACATTGTTGATGCCCGTCCCGTCATCCTGTGGCAGAACCGGCACCGTATCGGGCAGGGGCCAGCGAACATCGATGCTGGCGCCGTCGAGCTCCAGCCGGTCGCCGGCCGCCAGCAGCCGAGGCCTCTGTCCACGGTGTCTCAGTGCCTCATCGAAGGCCTCGTAGCCGGGCCCGGGACCGCGCATGCCCGGCTCGGCGATCGCGCCGACGTTGTACCGCGAGAGGAGCACGGGAAGCCCGGCGACGTGATCCTCGTGAGGGTGCGTCAGCACGACCAGGTCGACTCGCCGATCCCACGGTGGAAGGCGCGCGTCGAGGACCATAAGCAGTCGGTCGGGGTCAGGTCCCCCGTCCACCAGAAGGCGCCCTCCGCGAGGTCCTTCCAGCAGGATCGCGTCACCCTGTCCAACGTCGAGGACCGTCATCCGCATGCGACCATCGGGTCTCGTGATCAGGACGACCAGCACCGTCACAGCGATGGCAGCGAGGCCTGCAAGCCCGGCCAGCATCACTCGGGACGACCCAGCGGTCGCGCGGACTCGAACTGCGCCGCGAGGCAGCTGAGCCGCAGCCACCGCGGGATGACCTGCTCCCGCCGAAGCAGCTCCAGGCGCTGAACGGCGGCCGGCTCGTCGGCCAACCTGCACTCGCTGGATCAGCCTGGCGAGCAGCCGTCTCGTGCGCGGTGTGGTCACCATCAGGATTGCGCCGCCGGAGGCGACCGCGGCGACCACGTTCCAGGGCTCGACGAGCTCCACGCTGGCGAAGGGCAGCGCCGCTCCGAGTCGTGCAATGCCGATCAGGGCGCCCAGGATCGCCCAGCCTGCCGTTGCGGGCGCGACCGCCACCAGGAACGGCGCGCCCATCGCCACAGCCGCGCCGGCCGCGAGCGCGACCACCGACACGAACATGACGGGGATCACGAGGGGTGCGGCCACCAGGTTGGCCAGTGGCGCGACGAGCGAGAGCCTGCCGAAGTTGAGAAGCACGATCGGGAGCGTGGCCGCCTGCGCAGCCAGGGAGACGCCCAGCGACTCGATGAGCCAGGCCGGTAGCCTGTCGCCCGAGATCCGGCGAAGGCGGGCGGTGAGGCCCGCTGACCAGGCAAGGAGGCCAGCCGTCGCGACGACCGAGAGCTGGAACCCGGCGTCCAGCACGGTTCCAGGCTCGATGAGGAGCATCGCAACGGTGGCGAGGCCCAGCGCGGCACTCGCTCCGCCCCTGCGGCCCGACTCACGCGCGATGAGCACCACGGACGCCATGAGCGCGGCTCGAACGACGCTGGCCGATGCCCCGGCAAGGAGCGTGTAGGCGACGACGGTGATCAGGATCGCCACGCTCCGACGCCTTCGCGGCACGGATCGGGTCAGGGAAGCGACGACGGCACCGACGATGGCGATG
Organism: Chloroflexota bacterium; assembly: GCA_013815585.1. Classification (GTDB taxonomy): domain Bacteria; phylum Chloroflexota; class Limnocylindria; order Limnocylindrales; family CSP1-4; genus JACDFU01. The sequence continues at coordinate 6,368 of JACDFU010000024.1, read as the reverse complement.
TTCCAGCCGCTGATCGCGACGACGTGGCTCAGGCCGCTGGTCGTGAAGTCCGCCGCAACGTCGCGATCGACGAGGTCTCGCAGGCCGATGACGATGCCCGCCGCCAGGCCCGCCTGCGGGGCTGGCAGGGTTCGGCCGAGCACCTCACCGGCGTCACGCCGCAACCGTTCGACCGGGCTGACATCCCCTTCGATCACAAGCTCGAGCACGCTGATTCTGGTCGTCGCGGTGATGCCGCTACGTGCGAGGTACTCACCAAAGCCGCCATCGTTGGGAGCGGGTTCTAGCCGACCTCGAAAAGCGAACCGGTCACCGGGTACCACGGTTGGGTAACGAGGCAGCTGCCCGTACACCCGCCAGGTCGGGACGGCACGGTCGGTCATGGCCGCATTGCCATTCCGGGCTCCTGACGAGTGCACGATCAGGACGGCCCGTTGCCGTCCTTCGTTGGCGCTTCCTACTGACGCGACCTCCGCGATCCAGGCTCGCTCGCCCTGGATGAGCGGCGGCGGTGGCGCCTCCGCAGCCAGAACCCCCGGGACGAACGCCCGCCCGCCGACCAGGAGCGCGGCAGCCAGGGCCGCCGCCAGCGCGGGGTGGCGCCTCCACGCCGCGCCCAAGGCGAAGAGCACGCAGACGACGAGGAGCACGCCAAGTAGGGGCCGGGAGGCTGTCTCCGCCACCAGCGCGCCGAGCAGGGCGCCCACTGCCAGCCAACCCGGCCGCGGCACCCTACGGGCCCACGCTCACAAGGGCTCGAATCTTCTCGAATGTGCTGGGCCCCACGACCCCGCGGCTTCTGAGCTCGTCGACCGAGGCGAACGGCGCCTGCCCGCGCGCGGCGATGATCTCCGCGGCCGTCACCGGGCCGATCCCCGGCAGCTCTTCGAGCTCAACCTGGCTGGCCGCGTTCAGGTTGATGAGGGAGCCGGGAGGCCCTCCTGCGCCGATCCCGCCGCCCGCGGGCGAAGCGCCGCCAGGCAGGGCCGTTGGCGGGCCCGCCGCAGGCACGCCGTCCGTGCCGAGGAGTGGGACGGCAACTTTCTCCCCATCGGTCAGCGGTTGTGCGAGGTTGAGTGCTGCAGTTGCGGCGTCAGCGTCGACACGCGGGCCGAAGCCGCCGGCCGATGCGATCGCATCGCCCACTCGGCTCCCCGCAGGAAGACGGTAGAGACCAGGTTGGCTGACGCCGCCAGATACGTCGACGAGAACCCAGTCGGGCGTTGAGCTCTGCGCACTGCTCGCGGGGCCGTCCCCCGGCATACCGGAGCCGAGTGGACCGCCCGCTTCGGAGCCCTGCACGATGACCCTGGGAGTCGGGGTGCTGAGCACCAGGAACGCTGCGATCGCTACGATGACCACGCCCGCCGCGCCGGCCAGGGCGATGATCGAGGGAGGGATCGAACGGGCGGGGTGAGGTTCTCCAGGCGTACCCGACGGCTCCCCGTCGATCTGTCGCCAATCCGGGGCTGCTTGCTGCATGGACGCCTCCGCTGGTGCGGACGGCGGGCATTTGCGGTATTCGGCGGGCCGTTCGGCGGATCCGACGGCGGGGCGGCGGTCCGAGGGATCGAACGGGAAAACGTCCGCCTCCACCCCGGGCACTTGGGGCGTCGGCGGACGCTGAGGGGAATCTAGAGAGCGGGACTTATCTCCCGCTTATCGGCGACCGGTTGAGCGGCCCTAGAAGTCGGTGGCCGCTCGACGGAACGGGACCCGAAGGGTGGCCGGTCGGCGCGCCTTAACGGCGGCCTTCCCGCGCGAGAATGCGCGAGCCCTGCGCCACTCATCGGCTTCCGCCAGGCGCTCCTGGGCGACCTGATTCGCCCGAACGTAGTAGTACTGCCACATGATCAGATCCTTTCGGTGAGTCGCCGTTGATGGTCGTCTTCAATCGCCCCGCGGGTGTCCGCACCCCATTGCAGCGCTGCGGCATCGAGCAGCGCGAGGGGCCGCGAAAATCAGGACGAGGAGCATTGGTGTGTCCATGACTTGGATCTCCCGCAGTAACCGCTTTGCCTATTCACAGCGGTTACTAGAACTTTACCGTCTTGTGCGTAACCCGTCAATAGGGTAAAAAGGGTTACGCCATGTTCGAGTACGCTTCCTCTGCCGACGAATCCACTTCACCGGACGCCCTCCATACCCAGCAGGGTCACCACGGCCACCAGGCCGCACTCGAGGACGGGCTCGACTTCATCAACACGCTGGACACCGATCGCGGTGCAGTCGTCGATCGCATCGAAACCGCCGAAGCGGCGCTGAAATGGCTCTTCGACCACAACCTGATGCACCGGGATGCGCTCGAGCGGCTGGAGAAGACGGCCGCTGAGTCGCCGCCCGTGGCCTCGCGGATCGCCAACCGCGTGCGCAGGGTCAGGGATGCCATGCGCGAGCTGGTCGAGGCGACGGTGGATCGGCGCCCGCCACGCTCGGAGCAGTTGGCGGAGGTTAATCGCGCCCTCAAGACCCACTACATCTACGAGCTCGTGCCGGCGCCGGACGGCGTCTCCATGGACCACCGCCACGAGGGCGATCCCGTTGAGGGCGCCCTCGCCCGGCTCGCCGAGAGTCTTGCCCGTGAGCTCAGCCAGGGCCAGCCCGAGCGCCTGCGCATCTGTGCCAACGACACCTGCGATTGGGTCTTCGCCGACACGTCACGAACCGGCAAGCGCAAGTGGTGCGACATGTCGACCTGCGGCAATCGCGCCAAGGCCGCCCGCCACCGGGAGCGCCAGCGGGCGCACGACGAGGGGCTCGCCTCCCCCTAACGAGCCGCCTTGGAGGCAATGCGCTACAGCGGGCGGGTGCGGCATGCTGCACCGCCGCCGGGTCCATCCACCGCAACTAACGGACCCGTCCGGCGCGACTGCCCGCCGTGGCCGCTCACCTGGGACGATGTCAGCTGATGCGGCGGATCAGCGGTACAACGGGCATATCACCGAACGACGAAGTTGATCAGCCGGCCGTCGACGTAGACCGTGCGGAGGGGCTCCTGGCCACCGAGCGCCGCCTGGACCTTCTCGCGCGCGCGAACGATCTCCTCTACTTCGGCGCGTGGCAGCCCCACCGCCATGGGCACGCGGTCCCGAAGCTTGCCGTTCACCTGGACGGGCAGCTCCATCGTCTCCTCGGCGGCGAGTGCCTCGTCCACCGCGGGCCACGCCTCCTGGTGGATCGAGCGCCACGGTTCACCGGCGACGGTCAGCCGACGACTCCAGAGCTCCTCGGTGATGTGCGGGGCGGCCGGCGCGAGCATCAGCAGCAGCAGGCGGATCGTTTCCTCCCAGTCCGGGCTCCCGGCGAGCGCCGTTCCGCGATAACGCATCAGCGCATTGGTCAGCTCGATCAATCGGGCGACCATCGTGTTGAAGTGGAAGCCCTCGTAGTCATCCGTCACCCGCTTGAGCGTCCGATGTGCCAGAGCGCGGAGCGCCTGGCTACCTGATGGGCCCCCGTCGCCTCCTCCCCGCGAGGCGTCCTCCTCCCGCCCGCCGGACTCCTGCCCGTGGGGATCGAGGGTCACCGTCCAGACCCGGTTCAGGAACCGGCTGAGGCCGGTGATCCCCGTGGAGCTCCACGGTGCGTCCTGCTCCCAGGGCTTCATGAACATGAGGAAGAGCCGTACGGTGTCCGCGCCATACCGGGAGACGAGATCGTCGGGGTCCTGGACGTTGCCCCGGCTCTTGCTCATGCGCTCGCCGTCCTCGCCCAGGATCTGGCCCTGGTTGAAGAGCCGCTTGAACGGTTCCCGCTCGTGGATCAGGCCGAGGTCGGCCAGGGCCTTGGAGAAGAAGCGGCTGTAGAGCAGGTGGAGCACGGCGTGCTCAGCGCCGCCGGTGTACTGGTCGACGGGACACCAGCGCTCCTCCAGCTCCCGATCGACGGGCCCGTCGTCCTTGTGCGGCGATAGGTAGCGCCACCAGTACCAGGAGCTGTCCACGAAGGTGTCCATCGTGTCGGTCTCTCGTCGTGCCGGCCCGCCGCAGCGCGGACAGGTGGCGTTGACGAAGGCCGCGTGCGACTCGAGCGCGTTTCCACCGGTGGGCTTGAACTCGAAGTCATCAGGCAGCACGACCGGCAGGTCACCCTCGCCCAGCGGCACGATGCCGTCCGTCGGGCAGTAGACCACCGGGATCGGCGTCCCCCAGGCGCGCTGGCGGCTGATCAGCCAGTCCCGGAGGCGGTAGGTGACGGCCGATTTGCCGCGCCCCTCCCGCTCCAGGTCGGCGGTGATCCTTCTGGCGCCCTCGGGGGCGCTCAGGCCCGTGTAGTCGCCCGAGTTGACCAGTTCCTCGTCCGGGGTGTGGGCGATATATGCGGCGTCCGCCTCGTCGTCGCCGCCGTGGCCGACGGGTGCCACGACCTGGCGGATCGGCAAGCCGAACTGGGTGGCGAACGCGAAGTCCCGCTCGTCGTGCGCCGGGACGGCCATGATCGCGCCCGTGCCGTAGCTCAGCAGCACGTAGTCGGCGATCCAGATCGGGATCGCCTCGCCGTTGACCGGGTTGATCGCGTCGGCGCCGAGGGGCACGCCGGTCTTCTCCCGCTCCGTGGAGAGGCGGTCGATCTCGCTCTTGCGGCGTGCCTCGTGGCGGTAGCGCTCAACGTCCCCGCGGCGATCCGGAGCGGTCAGCCTCTCGACGAGCGGATGTTCCGGCGCGAGGACCATGAAGGTCGCCCCAAAGAGCGTGTCCGGCCGGGTGGTGAAGACGCGCAACTCGTCGCCGCCGGGTTGGTGGTCGTCGGGTGCCGTCCTGAAGACGACCTCGGAGCCCTCGGAGCGCCCGATCCAGTTCGTCTGCATGAGCCTGATCGGCTCGGGCCACTGGAGCCCCTCGTAGCGGAGGAACTCGTCGGCGTAGCGCGTGGTGCGGAAGAACCACTGCTCCAGATCGCGCTTGACCACCTGCGTGCCGCACCGCTCGCAGACCCGGTCCGGCCCCACGACCTGCTCGCGCGCGAGGACAGTCTGGTCCTTCGGGCACCAATCGACCGGAGCCATCGCGCGATAGGCCAGCCCCGCCTCCAGGAACTTCAGGAAGAACCACTGGTTCCAGCGGTAGTACTCGGGCGTCGCCGTGACGACCTCGGCTTCCCAGTTGAAGGTCGCGCCCATCGACCGAAGCTGGCGGCGCATGCGCTCGATGTTGGCCAAGGTCCACTCGCGCGGGTGGACGCCGGCCTTGATGGCGGCGTTCTCGGCGGGCAGCCCGAAGGCATCGAAGCCGATCGGGAAGAAGACGTTGTCACCGTGCATGCGTCGATACCGTCCGATCGCGTCGGTCGGCGTCTTGATCGACCAGTGCCCGATATGCAGGTCGCCCGACGGGTAGGGGTACATCGTCAGGAGATAGAACGTGGGCCGGCTCGTGTCGGTCAGGTCTGTCCGGTACGTGCCCAGCTCATCCCAACGCGCCTGCCAGCGCGGCTCGACCTCCGCAGCGTCATAGCGCTCGACGCGCACCTCTCTCATCTACGGGATTGTTTCATCTCTATGCTGCCTGCGTGACCGTCGCGGCCGGGCCCATGAGGCTGGACCATGCGCTCCTCGCCGACCTCCGCCGAGCGGGAGGAAGCCGTCCGGTCCAGTTGTTCTGGCTGGTGTTCGCTTGCGCGGCGCTCTTCCTGGTGGTGCGGCGAGGACCGGACATGCTGTCGCTCCTCGCGCTGATCGTGGCCGGCACCGCCGCCTTCGCGCTGCTCGCCTGGTGGGCGGGGCGGATGCCAGGCGCCCATCCCGTGCCGGATCCGGTCCGCTCCCCGCGGTTGGAGTTCGTGGCGGCGATGGTGGGCTACCTCGGCATGGTCGGTGGCATGTTCGGCTTGATTGCCCAGGGGTTCAGCCTGACCGGGGCCGCGATCCTCGTCGGCGTGGGGATCGCGCTGCTCTCGGGCACCCAGCCGTCGGACCTGCGCTGGGTGTGGCGGACGTGGGTTCCGCTGCTGCCGCTGATCCTGGGCGTCGCGGTCCCCAAGGCTCTCATGCTTGGGCCGGCGCTGCTGTCCGGCCTCCTCATTGCCCTGCCGGGCGGAATCCTTCAGCAGCTGCTGCTCCAGGTGGGGCTGACAGCGCGTCTGGAGGCGGTCACGGGTCGCTCGGACGTGGCAGCCGTCGGGGCCGCGCTCGCCTTTGGGTTCGTGCACACGCCGCTGAACATGCCCCAGGCTGACGGCGACGTGCTCATTGCCCTCGCCAACGCGCTCGTCCTCCAGGCGCCGATCGGGCTCGTCTTCTGCCTGGGCTACCTGCGGCACCGTGCGCCCCTGGCTCTGGGAGCGGTCCACGCCCTCGCGATGGCCTGAGCCCGCGGGGCCGATTAGGGCGCCGCCCATGGGTTGAGGCTCGCCAGCCGGCTCCCGTCAGA
>JACDFU010000143.1 GCA_013815585.1 Chloroflexota bacterium | reverse complement strand
ACGGGCCAGCGCGAGCGCCGCCCGCCGCACCTCCGGGTAGGTCCACGAGGGAGCGATCCGCACGTTGATGTGGATGCCCCGCGAGCCGGACGTCTTGGGCCAGCCGATGAGCCCGACGGCCTCGAGCGCCTCCCGGGTGACCAGCGCGACCAGGCGCACGTCCGACCATGGCACGCCGGGAACCGGATCGAGGTCGACGCGCAGCTCGTCGGGATGGTCGAGGTCCTCGGCCCGGACCGGGTGGGGGTTCATGTCGATGCAGCCGAGGTTGACGACCCAGGCGAGCCCGGCGGCATCGTCGACGACAATCTCGTCGGCGGTCCGGCCGGAGGGGAAGGTGAGCTCGGCGGTCCGCAGCCAGTCCGGCCGGTTGTCCGGCGCGCGCTTCTGGAAGAACGCCTCGCCCTCCGCGCCGTCGACGAAGCGCTTGAGCGCCATCGGCCGACCCCCGGCGCCGCGCAGCGCGCCGTCCGCGACCGCAAGGTAGTACGCGACGAGGTCCATCTTCGTGTGCCGGGCCTTCGGGAAGTAGACCTTGTCCGGGTTGGAGACCGTGACCGCCCGACCGGCGACGGTGAGCACTTCCTTGCGCGTCGGCATGCCGCGCACGATACCGCTCGACAGGTCCGCGCGATCCATCCACGATCTCACTCGACTTGTCGATTCCGACCGTGTCCGTTCGTTGGACGGGTGAAGGGCGGCGAGGGGCGCCGCTCACCCGCTCTGCAGGAGGCACTCGATGCGCTACGCGATCCTCATTTACGACACGGAGGCTGCCAACCCGTCTGCCGTGCAGCCGCCCGCCGACGTGGCGGCACAGGTGATGGACCAGTGGAACGACTACACCCGGATGCTCCGCGCGCGGGGTGCGTACCGGGCGGGCGATGCGCTCCAGCCCGTGCAGACCGCCACGACGATCCGGCAGCAGGACGGCCGGACCGTCACCACGGATGGGCCGTTCGCCGAGACCAAGGAGGCACTGGGCGGCTTCTACATCGTCGAAGCCCGTGATCTCGACGAGGCGCTCGAGTTCGCGACCGCGTGCCCTGGCGTCAGGTACGGCTCCATCGAGGTCCGGCCAGTGATCCAGTTTCCGGAGGGTGCTGCCGAGCACGAGACCGCCGGAGCGGGCGCGCAGGCGTAGTTGCCGGCCGACCCCGCGTCTCACGAGCCCGCGCCCCACGAGGTCGTCGACCGCCTGTTCCGCGAGGAGTCGGGACGGGCGGTCGCGACGCTCATCCGCGTCACGGGCGACTTCGACCTCGCGGAGGAGTCGGTCCAGGAGGCGTTCATCGTCGCCCTCGAGACCTGGCCGACCCGCGGCGTCCCGGACAACCCGGCCGCCTGGATCACGACGACGGCGCGCAACCGGGCCATCGACCGGTTGCGCCGCCGCCGGCGCCTGCGCGAGAAGACGGAGCAGCTCGAGCGAGAGGCGGCGATCGAGGCGGAGCTGTCTGCCGAGCCCGCCACCAGCGAGGACGACGTGAGCCCGATCGCCGACGATCGGCTGCGGCTGATCTTCACCTGCTGCCATCCCGCGCTGCCGCTGGAGGCGCGCGTCGGCCTGACGCTCCGGACGCTCGGCGGCCTGACCACGCCGGAGATCGCCCGTGCCTTTCTCGTCCCGGAGCCCACCGTGGCCCAGCGGCTCGTCCGGGCGAAGCGGAAGATCCGCGCGGCGAGGATCCCGTACCGGGTCCCGCCCGACCATCTGCTGCCGGAGCGGCTCGACGGCGTGCTGCGGGTCCTCTACCTCGTCTACAACGAGGGCTACGGCGCGACCTCCGGGGATTCGCTCATCCGCCGCGAGCTCTCGAGCGAGGCGATCCGGCTGGCCCATGTCCTGGCCCAGCTGATGCCGGACGAGCCGGAGGTCCTCGGGCTGCTGGCGCTGATGCTGCTCCACGACGCGCGCAGGGACGCCCGGGTCGACGCCGACGGGGAGCTCGTGCTGCTCGAGGACCAGGACCGCAGCCGGTGGAGCCGCGACCGGATCGAGGCCGGCAAGGCGCTCCTCGCTCGCGCCGTCCGGATGCGCCGGCCAGGCCCGTACCAGGTCCAGGCGGCGATCGCGGCGGTGCACGACGACGCGGCCACGCCCGATGAGACGGACTGGGCGGAGATCGCGGCCCTGTATGGGACGCTCCGCGAGCTCAGCCCGTCGCCGGTGGTCGAGCTGAACCGCGCGGTGGCGGTCGCGATGACGGACGGGCCCGAGGCGGGGCTCGGGCTGGTCGATGGGCTGGTCGCTGCCGGGCAGCTGGACGAGTATCCGTACCTGCACGCGACCCGGGCGGACTTCCTGCGCCGGCTCGACCGGTTCGAGGAGGCTGCGGCCGCGTACCGGCGTGCACGCGAGCTGACCGAGAATGCTGCCGAGCAGGCCTTCCTCGACCGGCGCATCGGCCAGGTGGCGGGCGGTCCGGTGCCCCGGTAGCGGTGCGCGACCGAGCTCGTCGCCGGACCCGAATGTCGCCGCCGCCGGCGGTTTGAGGCGTCGCCGCCTCGGCGAGCACGAACGCCGTCACGAACTCGAGCGCGACGTTCCGCCCGCACCTTCTCCGTTCTTGACAGTTTCGCACTCGTGGTGCGAAATACGCACCAATGGTGCGGAATGTGAGCACGACGCTCATCAAGGGCCTCGACCTCCTGATGATCGTCGCCCGCGCGAGACCCGGTGGCCTCCGGCTCGTCGATCTGCAGCGACAGGCCAACGCGGACAAGGCGGTCCTGCTGCGCCTGCTCAACGGCCTTCAGCTGCGGGACTTCGTTCGTCGGGACGACGATGCCCGCTATCACCTGGGGCCGGCGGCGATGGAGCTCGCCCACAGCTTCCTGGCCGGCATCGACGTGCGCGCCGCGGCGATCTCCACGATGCAGAGGCTGGTGGCCGAGGCTGGAGAAACCGTCCACCTGGGCACCCTGCGTGACGTGTCGGTGCTCTACCTCCACAAGATCGAGGCCGAGCGGACCATTCGCATGCACTCACAGATCGGCAGCCTGATGCCGGCGTATTCCACCGCGTTGGGCAAGGCGATGCTTGCTGCCGGCCCATCGGAGCTCGTGGAACGTGCGATCGGCGCCGGGATGCCACCGCGGACGCGGCACACCATCACCGAGCCCGACGGGCTGCGGCGTGAGCTCGCCACCGTCCGCGCTCGCGGGTTTGCGATCGACGACCTGGAGAACGAGGACGGGGTGCGCTGCGTCGGTGCCGCGATCCTCGATCACCAGGATGCCGTCGTCGGCGCACTCAGCGTCTCGGCACCGGCATTCCGCTTCTCGCTCGAGGACGCCCTCCGACTGGGACCGGTGATCGCGCGGGCGGCGCAGGAAGTGTCTGCGCAGCTCGGTTCTCCGGCGGCCGTTGGCCCGCAGGCCGGCGACGGAGCTGGGCCACCCGAGGAGCCGGAGAGGCTGCGCCAGATGGACCGCAGGACAGCGCCTGCCACCGCGGGCACCGCGCCCCGCGCCCAAGCAATGGCCGTCGAGAGCTCGCCCTGGAAGGACGGTGAGGCGTGAGCAGCAGAAGGAGATCTTGATGTGGCGTTCGCGCATCCAGCCTCGCGGCACGGCCCGCATGACAGGAGGAACGGCAACGATGTCGATCAGCGGACCCGGTATCCAACGACCGCTGGCTGCGGTGGTGGCGCTTGCCCTGGCCACGGCCGCATGCAGCGCGCCCCCGACGCCGGGGGCAAGCGGCCCGGCAGGAAGCCGCGCGGAAGGAAGCGGGCCAGCCTCCGCCGGTGAGGCGGTGACCCTGAACGTCATCGACGTGGCGGGCAACCTGCAGCTCACGCAATCGATGATCGATGCCTTCGTCGCCGCCAACCCAGACCGAGTCGCGAAGGTCAACTACGACAAGGCGCCGTCGCCCGAGCTCGCCAGCCGGATCCAGGCGCAGCAGGGGGGCAACAATCTCCAGACCGACCTCGTCCTGACCGGGACCGATGCCCTGTCCGCGGGCATCGAGCTCGACCTGTGGGAAGAGCTCGCTCCGATGTACGAGGAGCGTGCCGGCACGACGCTCGAGGAGATCCTGCTGGAGCCCGCGAACAACATGCAGGCGCTGGCCGAGGGCTTCGGCGTTGTCATCACCTATTACCCCTCCGGACCATTGCTCGAATACGATCCCGAGCAGGTGAGCGAGCCACCCACCACCCCCGAGGCACTCCTGGAGTGGGCCAAGGCCAACCCCGGCAAGTTCATGTACGCCCGGCCGGCCAACTCCGGGCCCGGTCGCACGTTCCTCCAGGGACTGCCGTACCTGCTCGGAGACAAGGACCCCATGGATCCCGAGAAGGGCTGGGACAAGACCTGGGCCTATCTCGAGGAGCTGGGTCAGTACATCGAGTACTACCCCACCGGCACCGGGCAGACGATGACGGAGCTGGGTCAGGGCACGAGAGCGATGATCGCCTCCACCACCGGCTGGGATATCAACCCGCGGGCACTGGGGACGGTTCCGAAGGAGGCGCAGGTCGCATTCTTCGACGACTTCACGTGGGTCTCGGACGCGCACTACTTCGTGGTGCCCAAGGGCGTGGACGAGGCCAAGCGCGACGTTCTGCTGGATCTTCTGGCCTGGATTCACCAGCCCCAGGAGAACGCCAAGGCCTACGACGCGGGCTACTTCTATCCCGGCCCCGCGGTCAAGGGCGCTGAGCTCTCGATGGCGCCCGAGGATTCTCAGGCGATCATCGAGGAGTTCGGGCGGCCGGAGTATGACCAGGTGATCGCCGACAATCCGGTGGTCGTCCCGCTTGGTGCTGCGCCGCTCGTCAAGGCGTTCGAGATCTGGGACGAGCGGATCGGCGGGGACCAGATCAAGGAGTTCTGATGCCGCAACCGCAGCTCGAGCGCCTTGCGATCGAGGACGTGTCCAAGGTCTACGGCGACCACGTCGCGCTGCGGGACTTCAGCCTGGATGTGGCCGGGGGCGAGTTCGTCGCGCTTCTCGGCCCATCCGGGTGCGGCAAGTCCACGATGCTCAATTGCCTGGCCGGCCTCGTCCCGCTGACCAGCGGTCGCATTTCCATCGACGGCGATCGCATCGACCCACTCCCGCCGGAGCGCCGGCGGTTCGGCATGGTCTTCCAGAACTACGCTCTCTTTCCGCACCTGAACATCGGCCGCAATGTCGCGTTCGGCCTCGAGTCACGACGCGTGGCCCGCAGCGAGATCAGGGCCCGGGTCGCGCGTGCGCTTGGCCAGGTCCGCCTCGAGGGCCTCGCGGACCGCTATCCGTCGCAGCTGTCCGGCGGGCAGCAGCAGCGGGTCGCGATGGCGCGCGCCATCGTCCTCGAGCCGCGCCTGATTCTCATGGACGAGCCGTTGTCGAACCTCGACGCGCAGCTTCGAACCGAGCTGCGCACGGAGCTGCGCCGGCTTCACCAGGACCTCGGACTGACGACGATCTACGTCACGCACGACCAATCGGAGGCGCTTTCGCTTGCCGATCGTCTCGTGGTGATGCGCAACGGAGTTCATCTGCAGATCGGCACACCGGCGACCGTCTACACCGAACCGGCGGATGCGTTCGTCGCCGCGTTCATGGGCTATCGAAACCTGATTCCGGCACGGCGGCGATCGGCTCGGGACGGTGACGTGATCGTCGAGCTGGCCGATGGCGTGACGATGCGCGGGGTCGACCGAGGCGCCAGCACCGATGAGCAGGTCGTTGTGGCGGTGCGACCATCGGACTTCACCGTCGTGCCCGCCGCTGGATCGGACGACGAGGCAACGGGGGAGAACGCGATCACCTGCACCGTCCGCGTCGTGGAATACCAGGGCGAGGAGAGCGCCGTGGAGGCGGAAGCTGCCGGTGGCCTGCGGGTGCACTTCCGCACGACCGAGCGGGTGGCCACCGGCGAGCGGGTCGCCGTCCACGTCGACCCGTCCCGGCTGCTGGTCTTTGCCGCCGATGCCTGAGCGTTCCCGCTCGCTGCGAGATCGCCTCGCCGAGCGCGGCATCGATCGCGTGCTCTGGCTGCTGCTCCCTGCCGCGGCGTTGCTGGGGATGCTCTTCGTGTACCCCTTCCTGTACGGGCTGGGGCTGTCCGTCCAGTCGCAGGAGGGCACGCCGGGGATCGGCAACTACCTGCGCTTCTTCGGCGACGACTTCCAGCGTTCCACCATCGCCAAGACGTTCGCCCTCGCCATCCCGGCCGCCGCCATCAACGTCGGCATCAGCATCCCGATCGCCTACAAGCTGCGCGGCCCGGTCCGTCACAAGCGCGTCATCACCACGCTGCTCGTGTTGCCGGCGACGCTCGGCACGGTGCTCGTGGCGGAGGGCCTCATCCGCTATTTCGGCCCGATCGGCTGGTTCAACCAGCTCCTCATGGCGATCGGGATCATCGACGCACCGCTGCAGCTGACGCACAACTACATCGGGGTCATGGCTTCGCTCATCATCACCGGCTTCCCGCTGAGCCTGCTGCTGGTCCTCGGGCATGCATCGGGGATCGATCCCGATCTCGAGCGCGCCGCCGCGACCCTCGGGGCGGGACCGTCCGAGCGGTTCCGGCGGGTGATCCTGCCGCTGATGCTGCCGGGGATCACGATCGCCTTCGTCCTGGCATTCGTGGCTGCGTTCGCCGTCTTTCCCTCGGCGGTCATGGTCGGCAATCCCTCCGGCGAGACCCGGGTCATCTCGATCGCCGCGTATCAGGCCGCGTTCGAGCGCTTCGACTATCCGATGGCCTCGGCCATCGCGATGATCATGGC
>JACDFU010000213.1 GCA_013815585.1 Chloroflexota bacterium | reverse complement strand
CGCCGGACGCTCGGACGGGCACCGGCGCCTTTGGGTGCCCGCGCGGAGGACGCGCATCCACCGGGCGGCTGTAGCGGGCAGGAACTTCCTGAAAATCCACCGCCTGACTACGTCAGGGAGGCAGAGCGGCCCTGCGTCCCTGTTCCATGCCGCCCGCGCATGCCACTACCAGTTCTTCACCGCTACAGCCACCCCGTGTCTATGCCCTGCATGGCGAAACAGCCACCCGATGGCTACGCCCGGTCTACCCGCGACCGGCTAGGCTACGGCCATGACGAAGATCGGCTACGCGTGCATGCTCGAACAATTCCACCCCACCGAGCTGCTCGACTGGTGCGAGCAGGCCGAAGGCGCCGGATTCGACGCCGGCTTCCAGGTCAGCGAGCACTTCCACCCGTGGACTCCACAGCAGGGCCAGTCCGCCTTCGCATGGTCGTTCATGGGGGCGCTGGGCCAACGCACAACGCTGCCGTTCGGAACGGCGGTCACCTGTCCCGGCTTCCGCTACCACCCCGCGGTGATTGCGCACGCTGCGGCGACGCTGGGCGCCATGTATCCGGGCCGGTTCTGGCTTGGCCTTGGTGCGGGCGAGGCGCTCAACGAGCACGTCATCGGCGGCGAGTGGCCGGAGATCGGTGAACGCAGCCGCATGATGTTCGAGAGCATCGAGATCATCGGCAAGCTCTTCAGCGGCAGGATCGTCAAGCATGACGGCGAGTACTTCACGCTGGAATCAGCACGCCTGTACACCCGCCCGGAGCAGCCGGTCCCGATCTACGTGGCGACCGCGGGTCCGGTGAACGCCAAGAAGACCGGCAAATTCGCCGATGGGATCATCACCGTCGGCGCCGCGGACGACAAGATCAACATGCTGTGGGACAAGTTTCGAGATGGGGCGCGCGAGGCGGGCAAGGACCCCGGGGCCATGAAGACACAGCTCCAGATCCACGTCTCCTGGGCACCCACACAGGACGAGGCCGAGGCGAATGCCCTGAAGGAGTGGCCGAACGGCGGCATGCCATTCCCGAAGCAGGACATCAAGAACCCCGAGGACTTCGAGAACATCGCCAAACTCGTTCGGATCGAGAACTTCAGGAATCGCATGCTCATCAGTCCCGACCTCGAGGAGCACGCGGCCCAGATCCAACGCTTCGTGGACATGGGCTTCGACGAGATCTACCTGCACAACGTCGGTCGCGACCAGGCGGCGTTCATCTCCACGTTCGGCGAAGAGGTGCTCCCCAACCTCAAGCTCTCCTGAAACCGATGCGGGCCTTTCTCGAGACCGATCGGCTCATCCTTCGTCGCTTCACCGTTGCGGACGTCGACAACCTCGTGAGGCTCGACAGCGACCCCGACGTCATGCACTTCATCAACGGCGGCCGGGCGACGCCGCGCGAAGAGGTTGCCCAAATCGTGCTGCCCCACTGGCTGCGGTATTACGAGACGTACCCCGCCTACGGCTTCTGGGCGACCGTGGAGAAGTCGACGGGCGAGTTCATCGGTTGGTTCCACCTCCGACCGGCACCCGGACACGGAGCGCCCGATGAGCCCGAGCTCGGCTATCGGCTCCACAGGTCCGCGTGGGGGAAGGGGTATGCCACGGAGGGCTCACGCGCGCTGATCGACAAGGCATTTACCGATCTGGACGCCAGCCGCGTGTTTGCCGAAACGATGGCGGTCAATGCGCGCTCACGGCGGGTGATGGAGAAGGCTGGCCTGCGCTTTGTTCGCGCAATTCACCAGGAGTGGCCCGATCCGATCCCCGGCGACGAGCAGGGTGACGTGGAATACTCGCTCACGCGTGCCCAGTGGCAGGAGCGGCGCGGCTAGGTCGCGTCGAAGGCGAGCGAGCCATCGAGCGCCGACACGATCATGCGGTCGGTGGCGCGCTCGAGCTCGTCCAGCGGCAGGTACGTTTCCTCCGTCGTCAGCGTCTCGCTGAGCACGTCGCTCACCGTCAGGATGCAGGCAGCGCGTGCGTCGCGACCCTCGGCGCTCGCCCGACTGGCAAGGTAGAAGAGGGCCGCGGCCTCCATCTCGAATGCGAGGATCCCGCGATTGCGCCACCTGGGCACGTAGTCGGGATCCGGGTTGTAGAGGAGGTCGACCGTCGCCACCGGACCCACGTGCGTGGGCAGACCGCTCGCGCGCGCCGCGTCAACCAGTGCGCGGGTAAGGTCGAAATCAGGCACCGGCGCGTAGGGTTCGCCCCCGAGATGCGTCCGGGTGGCGCCATCGACCGGCGCCGCCGCCGTGGCGACAACGATGTCGCCGGTGTTGATG
>JACDFU010000212.1 GCA_013815585.1 Chloroflexota bacterium | reverse complement strand
GCGCGCCAGCTCCTCCACCGCGATCGCGTAGGCGAGCGAGTCGCCGCCCGCGCCGCCCACCGACTCCGGGAAGGGGATCCCCATCAGGCCCAGCTCGCCGAGCTGGGCGACGATCTCGTAGGGGAACGCCTTCGTGCGGTCGAGCTCCTCGGCCACCGGGGCGATCTCACCCTCCGCGAACTCCCTGACGGTGCTGCGGATCAGCTCGTGGTCGGGCGAGAGGTCGAAGTCCATCCGGCCATGAAAGCACCGAGGGCGCCCCGTGGGGCGCCCTCGGCGGACCTGAGGCAGGCGGCGACGGCGCCGCTCAGTCGAAGACCTCGTCCCAGTCGACCTTCATTGCCAGCAGCTGGCCGTACTCGACGTATTCCGGCTTCGGGTGCGCCTTGTGTACCTGCGCGTCGAACAGGAACCAGTTTCTTCCGAGGATGCGGCTCGCGTCGATGATGCCCGAGGACTCCTCGTCCGTCGTGGATTCCGGCGCCGTGGCACCGGGGGCGAACTTCAGCGGATCGAACTGAGCTAGAACCGCGATCTCGCCGTCCGCGATCTCGCCGTCCGGGATGTTGTACGCGACGATGCGGGCAAGCTGGTCGTTGCCGCCCGGATCCTCCTGGATGAGCAGGTGACCCCGGCGGTCGATGTCCATGTTGTCGGGCTTGTTGAGGTAGGGAGCCTCGGTGCCGTCGAGCAAGAGCTCCAGCGTGCCGCCCAGCTCGGGCTCCTCGACGTCCTCGAAAGTCATCCTCCAGAGGCCGCCGCCGTTGCGGGTCTCCGCGAACGGGCTCGGTGTCGTGTCGCCGCCCTCAGTGGTCACAAAGTAGTACGAGTTGGGATCCTTCGGGTCGAACGCGCCGTCCTCGATCCGGTTGAGGGTGAGGCCGTCCGCTGCCGCCTCCTCGTTCTGGCGCTTGCCGGACTGGTCCCATTCGACCTCGGCGAGGTCGAACTCGACCGGGTTGTCCTTGCCGTACTTGGTGCGGAACTGGGCGTCGGTGGCGACCGTCTCGTCGAGCAGGTCCATCACGGTGTTGTGGCCGTTGGTGAGGCCGGCCTTGTCGAACGCGTCGCCGCGACGGGCCTTGGTGCCGATGTACGCCCACATCTGGCCGGCGGCGTTGTCCTCGTTGCCCATGACGAGCGTGGTGGCGTCTTCGCCGGGGGCGACGATCGTGTTCTCCCACGAGAACAGGCCCAGACGCTGGAGCTGCTGGGCGTGGCCGTCGTCGGTCACACCGAAGACGCGTCCCTCGTCGCCGGCCTCCTCGTTGGCGAAGTAGATCTGGCCCGTGTAGCCGCGCCCGCCCTTGTAGTAGAGCTGACCGGGAGCACTGAGGAAGCCCGAGCAGAACCGCGAGAACGCGGCGAGCTGGGGCAGGAAGAGATCGGTCGGGGTGCGCGGGTTCACGCCGCCCGTGGAGGGCACGGGCTGGTAGGTCTGCGTAACGTAGTCCCAGTACTCGACGGGTGCCTTGATGAAGTCCTCGCCCCGCTTGACCCTGAGCGTCCGGCGGTCGATCGTCAGCTTGGAGACGAAGGCGCCCTTCTGGCCGTGAGCACGAACCGCTCCGACATCGGGGCGCAGCTCGTGGTTCATCAGCAGCGTGAACGTATTGCCGCCGCCGAAAGCGCCGAGCCCGTCCGGTATGCCCGTCATCTCGTAGCCGTTCCCCGCGGCCTTGTCGTCGCCGACCGTGAAGATCGACTTCGTCCTCACGCCTGGTGAAACCGGGAGGACGTACGGCTTCGTGTTCGTGCTTGGCCCAGTCGTCGTCGAGCTGTGATTGGAGATGGCCGGTACGGCGGCCAACGCGCTGATGGCTCCGGTGGCCACCGCGGCGCTGATGCCACGGGAAAGCTTTCTGTTCAACATGTCCCTTCCTTCATGGAGGAGGTGGTGCAGGCGGCTGTCTACGCCTCAGCTCGGAGGCAGCGGTGATCAAGCTGTGAACGTGCCGGTTTACGGCGCACCAGTGCTCAGTCGGACGAGCTCGATCAGCAGCCGCACGCCCCAGCCCGAGGCGCCCTTCTCCGCATACGGGCGCCCGAGGTCGTCGGCGACGCCGGCGATGTCCAGGTGCGCCCATGGCACGTCGCCGGCGAAGCGGTGCAGCAATGCGGCAGCGGAGATCGATTGCGCCTTGCGTCCTTCGCTGACGTTCTGCACGTCGCCGTAGCGCCCCTTGATCAGCTCGTCGTAGAGCGGATCCAGCGGCAGCCGCCAGACGCGCTCGCCGGTTGCCTCCCCGGCGGCGGTGACCGCGGCGCACCAGTCGTCATCGTTGCCCATCAGCCC
>JACDFU010000142.1 GCA_013815585.1 Chloroflexota bacterium | reverse complement strand
AACTCCTTGATCACGTGGACGAGCGATGGCAGCTTCTGAAGGCTCTTGTAGGCAGCCTACGCTCCACGTCGTCCAGGTTCGGACCCGGATCTTCCCGCCGCGCAAGGGCGTGCCGCGCGTATCCTCACTGGGCGAGGTGGACGTGGACGGATCGCTCGCGAGGTCTGACCGGCGGACACCGGCGTCCTTGCTCGTCGGCCGCGGGCAAGAGGTAGCCGAGATCGATCGATTCCTCGATCGGTCGAAGACCGGGCTGCACAGCCTGCTCCTGTCGGGCCAGGCCGGGATCGGCAAGACGACGCTCTGGAAGGCGGCGCTGAGCCACGCAGTTGCGCATGGCTTCCGCGTTCTCGCCTGCCGGCCGACGGAGGTCGAGACGCAGCTCTCCTTCTCCGCCCTGGTCGACCTGTTCGGCGAGCTTGCCGACGACGTGCTGCCGCAGCTGCCTGAACCGCAGCAGGTCGCGCTGGATGCAGCGCTGCTGCGGGCCTCGACCGGTGCCGCTCCTCCGCCGCTCGCGATCTCGCTCGGCGTCCTTGGCATGATCCGGGCGGCGGCCGAGCGCGGACCGTTGCTGATCGCTGTCGACGACGTGCCCTGGCTCGACGACTCGTCCGCCCGGGCGCTGGAGTTCGCGTTCCGGCGGCTCGAGGACGCGCCGGTTGGACTGCTCGCGGCCCGGCGTTCGGAAGGCGGTCCAACGCGCATCCCGGATCTGGTCGCGGCCATCGCGCCCGAGCGCCAATCCTCGATCGACGTGGCGCCCCTGTCATTCGAGGGCACGGCCGAGGTCGTCCAGCGGGCCCTCGGCCTGGAGCTGCGCCGTCCCACGCTTGTCCGGATCCATGAGCTGAGCGGGGGCAACGCGTTCTACGCGCTCGAGATCGCCCGGGCGATCCAGCGTCACAGCGGGTCAGGCAGTGCCGACGCGCTTCCGATCCCGGACAGCCTCGAGGAGCTGATCCGCGACCGACTCGAATCGATGCCGGAATCGAGCGTCGAGGTCGCGCTGTACGCGGCCGCCCTCTCGTCGCCGACGCGCGACGTCCTCGTCGCCGCGCTTGGGGCAGAGTTGGTGGAGCTCGGCCTTGCAGCCGGGGCTGCAGCCGGGGTCCTCGACCCGGGCGGCGGAGTCATCCGATTCGCGCACCCGCTTCTTGCCGCAGCGGTCTACGGACGGGCCTCCCCTGAAAGCCGCCGAGCGACACACCGGACGCTGGCGGCCGTCGTTCGAGACCCCGAAGAGCGGGCGCGTCACCTGGCGCTGGCCGCAGACACGCCCGACCCGGAAGTCTCCGCCGCTCTCGAGGAGGCAGCCACGACGGCTCGTGCGCGCGGCGCCGCCGCGGCCGCTGCCGAGCTGGCCGAAGCCGCAATCCGGCTCACGCCGACGCGCCAGGTTGACGAGCGACGGCGACGGACGAGGGCGGCGGCCGAGTATCACCGAGCGGCGGGCGACGTGCCTCGCGCTCGCGCCATCCTCGAGCGCCTGGCCGCGGCGACGCCGGACGCCGAACGCGGCCCGATCCTCGTGGAGCTAGGCCAGGTGCTGCTGAGCATGAGCGACCGGCGGGCCGCCCGTCCTGCGTTCCAGGAGGCTTTGCGGCTGGCGGGCGACGACCTCGAGCTTCGCGCCCGGAGCGAGTGGGGCCTCGCTGGCGTCGCGGGTCTGACGTGGGACGACTGGCAGAGTGCCGAGCACCACATGGCCGCCGCTTTGGCCGCCGCGGAAAAGCTCGGCGACCCGGTCCTGCTTCTCCAGGTGATCGGCCACTTCGCGACCTGGGAATACTTCCTTGGCCGCGGCGTGCCGCGGCACCTGATGGACCGGGCGGCCGGCCTCGATCGCCGGCGCGTCGACGTGCCCGTGATCGAGCATCCCGATCTTCAATTCGCCGGCATCCTCATGCAGGTTGGAGAGACCGACGAGGCGCGCCGGCTCCTGAACCGACTGCTGACCGACGCTCGAGGACGAGGCGAGTGGAACAGCCTCGCCTGGCTGTACATGCGAATGGCATACGTCGAATTGAGGGCGGGCAACTGGGACCTTGCTGAGGAGCATGCCGACGTCTGCAGGACATCTGGCGACCAATCCGGGCAGGACGTGGCTGCCGTCTACATCGGTGAGGTGCAGGTGGAGCTCCTCGCCCTGCGCGGCGACGTCGAGCGTTGCCGTGCGACTGCCGATCATTACATCCGCGTTGCCGACCAGATGGGGCTGCCGGACGTCGCCCGTGCAGTGCGTACGTCGCTCGGATCGCTCGAGCTCTCGCTCGGCAACGCAGCGGCGGCGTACGCTCATCTCGAGCCTTTCCTCGGGCTGGACTTTCCCGGAGCGTCAGAGCCGGCGGTGCTCCGGCCGACCATTTCGCTGGCCGTCGAGGCCCTCGTTGGTCTCGGCCGACTGGCTGAGGCAGAGCAACTCCTTGCGCCGTACGAGGAAGTCGCGAGGCGACTCGACCGAACCATCTCCGTCGCGGACTCGCTGCACTGTCGGGCCCTGCTGCTGGCGGGGCGGGTCGATCTCGAGCCCGCGATCGCGGCGGCCGAGGAGGCAGTTCGGCTCTTCGAGTCACTGGCGCTGCCCTTCGAGACGGCCCGGACGCTGCTGGCGCTCGGCGAGATCCGGAGGAGAGCACGGCAGAAGGCAGCCGCCCGGGAGGCAGTTACCCGTGCAATGGCAATGTTCGAACGCCTCGACGCCGCGCGCTGGGCGGACCGGGCGCGCGCCGAGCTCGGCCGGACCGAGGGACGACGGACGCCCGGCGCCGAGCTCACCGAGACGGAGCAGCGCGTCACGGAGCTTCTTGTCGCCGGCCACACCAACCGCGAGATCGCCGACGCGCTATTCATGAGCGTCCATACGGTCGAGGCGCACCTGACCCGGATCTATCGGACGTTGGGGGTTCGCTCGCGGACAGAGCTGGCCCGGCGCACATTCGATCGAGACAAGCCCTGACCGACAGGCGCTGCGTCGTCCGCCCAGCAACCTGCATCGGTGATTTGCCGGGGCGAACCACCGTCGCGATCTAGGGGTTTCCGGGATTCCTCCTTCCAGCCCTTCGACGGAGGATCGATCCGCTGGCTCGACGAACGAGCCTGCGCATTCGAAGGGCAGGACAACCGATGAAGCAGATTGCGGGAACAGCTCACGTGCTCAGCGCGCCGCTCTCACCGACCCGGGCGGTCGCGCTTCTCCGTCGGGTCCTGACGCCAATCATGTGGCGGGTCGGGCGCACCGCCGTGCTCAACGTCCCGGGCTGGCGCACTGGCGCGGGACGCCACGTCTCGCTGATCCCGATGGAGCGCGACGGGATCTGCTACCTGGTGTCGATGCACGGGGCCACGGACTGGGTTCGCAACCTTCGAGCGGCGGGTCGCTGCGAGCTGCGCCGCAGGAGTGGCACGGACGCCTTCACTGCCACCGAGGTCGACGGGAGCGAGCGCGACCGGGTCATCGCTGATTACCTCGCCAAGTCGCCGAAACCGTTCAAGACGGACTTCAACCGGCGCCCAGGCGCGGCGGACCATCCGGTCTTCAGGATGGCGCCTATCGAGTAGCGCTCCGCCCAACCCGAGGGATTGCATCCGCAGATCTTGATTCTGGATCACTATCACTGCTCGCCACCTGGAAGACCATCCGTCGCCGACATCATTGCGGGCACCGATGTGCCCAGCGTTACACATCAGGTCTTCCACGCCGACGGCTCCCTGGCGGGCACGGAGGTCCTCATCCGTTCGGATCTGTACGCCGGCCAGCCGCGTCCGCGTGACGAGTGGCTCCCCGTACCGCCCTTCGGTCCTGTGCAGTACTACGCCTGCCACCATTTCGACTTCTAGGGACCATCAGGTAGTTGCCTGCCCACTGTCCTAGACAGTCGGGCAGGTCGTCGGATTAGCCGCGGTTTCGTCGCAGCGCCGCCTCGATCGGCGGCGGAATTCTCCTCTGGCAGGCCGGCACCAGACTGACCCGTTCACTGCGCACGTCGCTCGGCTTGCTCGAACCCTCGCTTGGCAAGACGGCCGCGGGGTAGACGGTTTCGAGCCGGCCATCGGTCCGGACGTTCCGGGCAGAACGAGCCGGCGATCTTGCGAGCCGGCCGAGCCGCTTCCCGTCGAGGCCCTGATCGGTCTTGGCCCGCTGGCTGAGGCAGAGGCTCTCCTGGCGCTTGGAAAAGCCGTTCGCGAGGCGGCTCGATCGGACCATCTCCATCCCCGACACCCTCCGCCGAGCCCGCTGCTCGCGGCGCGATCCGATCTCCACGCCGCATTGGCTGCGGCCGAGGAGGCGCCTCGGGATCTTCGAGGCGCGCTGCCCTTCGCCACGGCCGGGACATTGCTGCTGCTGGCCGAGATCAGACGAAGGGCGCGACAGAAGGCAGCGGCCCGCGACGCGGTCGGGCGCGTGGGCCATCTGCGAGGCGGACGTGGGTGTTCGTTCGCGCACCGAGCTGGCGGGCGCACGGTCCGATGGCGGCAAACCCTGACCGTCGCGGACCGTTGCGGCCGTCCGGGCTCCTTGTATCCGTGATTGGTGGACTGAAGTTGCGCAGCGAATCTAGGGCTTCCCGGGGTTTCTCTGTCGGCGCCCACGACGGACGATCCCTGCAGCGGCTCGACGAACGAGCCAACGAACTCGAAGGCAGGGCCAACCGATGACACAGATCGCTCGCACGGAGAGAAGGACCAATCAGGCAGCACTCGTCGGCCTCGCGCTTGCGGCGGCGCTCGTCGCCGGTGCCGTCGGGGGCGCAGTGGGTGCCGTGATCACCGGCCTGGGCCAGGTCCAGGGCAAGGACGTACAGGCCGCGGTGGCCGCCGACCGCACGTGGGTCGACGCCGGCAGAAGCTGGGAAACCCAGTACCGGGCGATGTACCCGACGACCGTGGACCAGAGGTGGGTCGAGTACGGGACGAACTGGCAGAACCAGTACCGCGCGCAGCACCCGGGCACGTCGGACGCGAAGTGGATCCAGGACGGGCGTGATTGGCAGCAGCGCTACGAGCAGCAACATTCGATGCAGTGAACCCGCGCACGGGTGAGCGATCGGGCCCGCGTCGACGCCATCGAGGCGTTGAAGCGGGTCCTCTTCTTGTGCCGCCGCGGCGCCTACTGGAGACGCTGGACACACCAATGCGATGACTTCTCAGCGAGGCTGCGATCGTAGGTGTGGTGAGCGCTCGTTGCGCACAACATGGCGGCAACATCTGAGCGCACGATCTCGTCGTCATTGGCGTCAGGGCAGTTGGGCGAAGCCCGCATTCTCGCGCGCTGGCGCACGCTGAAACCCCTGCCCGCACTAGGCGCAGTACAGCGCACCGGCCTCGCGAGGGCGACCGCAGTGCGGACAGAACGATGGCTCCACGTGGGCTCCTCGCTGTTGTCTGTCCAGCGCACTGTAGTCGTTGACATCAAGGACAGGCCACCGCCCGGACCTGCCCGGCCGCGCATCCATTCACAGGCGGCCGGGGCGTCCCAAGAAAGTTCGCGTTGGCACCTACCCACCGGACCTCGTGGTTCGTGCACGCGCTGGTCGTCATCGAGGGTACGACCCGATACGTCGGCAATGAACCGGCGGCAGATCGACTTCGAGCCTTTCCTATGGGACCGCCAGCCTGAACGGCGCCGGGACGGCCCGTCGTATGATCAACGCTCACGTTGACGATGGGAGGCGTTGAGTCAATTGGCTCGCTACAAGCACTTGATGGTCAAGAAGGTCAGTCTCGATATGTTGCGCACCGAAAAGCCAGGTCGTGAGTTGTCGCCTCGACAACGAGCGACACTCGAACGCGACCGTGAACTGCGCGCCGCGATCAATGAAGCGGCGGCTCTCCCGGCGTCAGAGGCCGTGGCGATCGAACTCAAGGAGGGCCAGAAGATGCCGACCCTGCGGGCGGCGCTGACCCGCATCCTGAACGCGGAGCCGCGGGACCTGCGATTCGGTATCCGAGGGCAGACGATCTACATCTCGAAAGGTGACATTCCGGGCGGTCGAGGTCGCCGGAAGAACGCGCCGCGCTGATCGTCAGCGGATGGAGATGACGGGCGTCCCTCCTCATGGATGCGGCTGTTCGACGGCTTCCGTCGCTGCCGGAACCCGATGCCAGCTTCGAGCGTCCGGCGCCCATGGCTCGATTGACAACGCTCCTGCTCCTCGCCTTCGTCGCGACCGCCTGCGGTAGCGGCCCAGCGGCATCACCCAGCGGCCAGCCGTCGCCGGCCCCCTCGACCGCGCCGCCGGGCTCCAGCTCGGGAGGGGTCCCGGGCGACGTCGCGGCATTCGGCGGGGCCCTGCGAGCGGCGGGAGCCACGGTGACCGAGCTGGGCACCTTCGACCCTGATCCCCTGGGAGGTCGAGGCGTCCGTCTGTGCGTGTCCGGTCAGTTGGTCAACGTCTACACATTTGACACCGAGCAGGACCGGCAGGCCGAGGCGGACCGGATCGACCCCGACGACCCCGGCAACCTCGGTACGGTGATGGTGTCGTGGGCCGGCAAACCCCGGTTCTGGCAGCGCGATCGGATCCTCGTCCTGTACCTGGGCGAGGATCCGGCGGTCGAGGCCGGCATCAGCGGGGTTCTCGGCCAGCCCTTCGCGCGGGGTGAGGGTCGGCCGCCTCCCGGACCTGATTCGAACGCCTGCTGATCCTCCCCTGCGTCGTGGACGCAGGCTGATCGTCATTCGACCCCGACGCCCGAGAGGGCGGCGCGACCCCGGACGCGGGCAGCTCTCAGGCCTCCGACACGGTCCCGCCCGACGGACCCGGCTCCATCGGTGACGGCGATCCGGGCTGGCCCCTCATCGGGGGCCGGGCCGCGTCCATGTCGGCGAACAGCTCGACCAGCTCGATGACATTCAGCACGTTCGCGATGTCGAGCGGGTTGCTGG
>JACDFU010000141.1 GCA_013815585.1 Chloroflexota bacterium | reverse complement strand
GGGAGACGGCGGCCAGCTGCCCTGCTCAACGAAGAACTTCGCCATCCGCATCGGGTCTTCGGGCGCCGCAACGAAGACCTGCAGTGGGATCTCCAGCAGGCGGCCATCGACCTCGACCTCACCGGTGAACTGTGTACGCGCGGTCGCCTCGATCACTCCTGGCCGGGTTCGTGCCTCGGACGCGATCGCGACCATCCGATCGGCGCGGATGCCCTCGTCGAGCAGGATCGTCGCCGACGCCGGCTGGGTGCTCATGTACGCGCCGCCGGTCTCCCTGCCCATGACGGTCCAGGCGTAGAACACCCCGCCGAACACGGTCAGGCTGACCGCGATTGCGATCACCATCAGGACCAGCCGGGACCAGGTCGCTCGCAGGTCGCGGCGCAGCTTGACGGTCATCAGGTCGGTCACGCGGTCACCCTCGTTCGATCGGTCTCGTCGGAGACCACGCGACCATCCCTCAGGGTCACCTCCCGGCCGACGATCGACCGGATATCGCGCTCATGGGTGACCACCACGATCGTCTGCCCATCGGCGTTCAGGTCAGCGAACAGGCCCAGCACAGCATCGGCCGTGGTCGAATCGAGATTGCCGGTCGGCTCGTCGGCGAGCAGGATCGGTGGATCGTTCGCCAGCGCCCGGGCGATCGCGGCCCGCTGCTGCTGGCCGCCCGACAGCGTCGCGGGCATCTTGTCGGCCTGGTCGCTGACGCCCATCCGCTCGAGCAGGTAGCGGGCCCGCTCGCGCCGCCCGTCCAAGGGGATCTTCCTGGCAAAGTCCATGGGCAGCATCACGTTCTCGATGACGGTCAGCGTGGGCAGGAGCTGGAAGAACTGGAACACCAGCCCAACGTTGCGTCCGCGCCAGGCGGCGAGTCCGGATTCGGACAGCGACCCAAGATCGGCGCCCGCTGCACGAACCGTCCCGGACGTGGGACGGTCGATGCCGGCGAGCAGGTTGAGCAGCGTCGTCTTGCCGCTGCCGGACCGGCCCACGATCGCGACGAACTCGCCCTGCGCGATGTCGAGGGTGAGATGGTCGACCGCGGTGAACGCCCTGTCGCCGAGCGGGTACGTCTTGACGATATTGCCCACTTGGATTGCCGATCCCACGCTTGTGAAACCTCCGGTGCCGGGCGCTGCGATCGATTGCACGCTCGCCTGAAGACGGTGGGTCGAGGGTCGAGCTGCCGGGATCAATGCGCACCAGCAGGCGGCGTGTGTCCGCCACCGCCACCGACGAGCATCATGGCAACGACGAGCAGGACCACGATGACCACCGCGATGCCCAACACCTTCAACCAGGCTGGTGCGCCGGGCGCTGAATCGCGATCGGCCTCAGCGCCAGAGTCGCGGTAGGGGGGCGGGCCAGCCATGGGTCTCTCCTATTGCTTGAGTGACGGGTAGGCAGCGCGGTCCGTGAATCGACCCGCGGCCCGCCGTCGTCCAAGTCGGCATCAGGCTACGGAGCCCGCGGCGGACCCGAAACACCCCGCGGGGGGAACTTGTCCGTCCCCATTCAGTGGACGCGCATCGTCCGGCCGGGGGATGTGCCGAGGCGGCGGCGGAAGGTACGCTCCGTGCCTGGTGTCCACCACCGTCACGGCGCCGAGGCTCTTCGCCGCCCGGCCGAGATCAGGCTTGCTCCTCGACGTCGCGATCGCGGTCGCGGCGTTTGGTGGCACGCTGGCGTTGCTCCGGCACGGCGGGATCGGTCCTGCCCGCCCTGGATCCGGCGAGCTCGACCTTGTGGGCATCGCGCTCGCGGCATGCTCGACGATGCCGCTGATCGCGTCGCGGCGCTTCCCGCTCGCCGTGTTCGTGGCGACCGGCGTCGCGAGCGTCGCGCTGGCGGGCCTGGGCTATCGGATCGACCTGCTGCTGGGCCCGGCGGTCGCGCTCTATCTGGTGGCCGCAAGCCGCGAGCCGGAGGTCGCCTGGACGTGGCGCAGTGCCGCCACGGTGGCCGGACTGCTCGGGGCGTACCTCGTCGCGACCGCCACGGCGCAGCGAGCGCTACCTGACACGGAGCTCCTCCACACCGGTCTCGCCTGGGCTGTCGCCTGGTTCGCCGGCGAGCGATCGCGCCTTCGGCGAGAGCAGATCGCTGATCTGAACGCGCGCGCTCATCGCGTCGAGCGCGAGGCGGAGCAGGAGCGCCTGCTCGCTGTGTCCGAGGAACGCGCCCGGATCGCCCGCGATCTCCACGACTCGGCCGGCCACGCGATCAACGTGATCGCCGTCCGCGCGGGCGCGGCCCGGCTCCGGCACCATGAAGAGCCCGACCGCTCTCTCGTTGCGCTGCAGGCGATCGAGGAGGTGGCGCGGGAGACAGCCGGGGAGATCGATCAGATCGTCGGCACGCTGCGCGAGCGCGGCTCGGCGAACGGGGTCATCGAGGCACCCAGCGGGCTCGCTTCGCTCGACACCCTGATCACACGCCATCGAGAGGCGGGGATCGAGGTGGCGTTCGGCGAGTCAGGAACGCCGCGAACGCTCGGCGCTGCCGCCGACCAGGCCGCCTACCGAATCCTCCAGGAGGCGCTCACGAACGCGGCCCGCCATGGAACGGGCAGCGCCCGGGTCCACATCGCCTTTGACGACGACTCCGTCGGGCTCACCGTCAACAACCCCATGCGAGCGCCCCAGCCGGCGCCATCCAGCGGAGGTCACGGGCTGATCGGCATGCGGGAGCGGGCGACCCTGCTCGGCGGCACGCTCGAGGCCAATGGCGCGGACGGGCAGTTCCGCGTCCGCGCGCGCATCCCCTACGGCGGTCCCCAAGGGTGATCCGCGTGCTGATCGCCGACGACGAGAACTTGATGCGGGCGGGTCTCGAAGAGCTCTTGACCGCGGACCCCGAGATCGAGATCGTCGGCCAGGCATCCACCGGGCGGGAGGCCGTCGACCAGGTGCGCCGGCTGGCGCCGGACGTCGTGCTCATGGACGTGCGCATGCCGGATCTCGACGGGATCGCCGCCACACGTCAGCTCGCGCAGGCTGCGCCGAGCGTCCGGGTGCTGATCCTGACGACCTTCGAACAGGACGACTACGTCTTCGGCGCCCTGCGGGCCGGCGCCTCCGGTTTCCTGCTGAAGCGGACGCGACCCGAGGAGCTGATCGAAGCGGTCCACACGATCGCCGCGGGCGACTCTCTCCTTTCGCCCTCGGTCACCCGGCGCGTGATCGACCGGATGGCCCAGCAGCCGACCCCCGAGCTTGGCGACCAGGCCATGCTCGACGACCTGACCCCGCGCGAGCGGGAGGTCCTCGACCTTGTCGCGCGGGGGATGTCGAACCGTGAGATTGCGGCCGCCCTCGTGGTCGAGGAATCGACGATCAGGACGCACGTGAAGCGGATCCTGATGAAGCTCGACCTGCGCGACCGCATCCAAGCCGTGATCTTCGCGTACGAGAATGGAGTAAATCGTCCGGCGGTCGGCGGCAAGCCATTCGGTCGGCGCGACTGAGACGCCTGCGCTCGCCAAGAGGCCTTCGGAGCGTACGTCAAGGGTCGTCATCACCGTCTGATGCGGGGAGTACAGGGAGAAGACCATGAAGGCACGGACGATGCGCGAGTCCGACACGGCGATGCGGACGTGAACATGCAAGCCCGTAGAGTCGCGACGGCGCCCTACGGATCGTGGCCCTCGCCGATCGCCATCGACGTCATGACCGCGGGTCGGGTGAGCCTGGGTGCCCCGCGCGTCGTGGCTGGCGCCGCCTACTGGCTCGAGGGCCGGCCGGCCGAGGGAGGGCGCCAGGTGCTCGTCCGGCAGGTCGCCGACACCCCGGAGGACGTCACGCCGCCTGGCTTCAACGTGCGCACCCGGGTGCACGAGTACGGCGGTGGCGCCTTTGTCATCGACGACGATGGGACGGTCTTCTTCTCGAGCTTCAACGACGGTCGAATCTATCGCCAGTCGCCCGGTGCCGATGCTGTGCCCGTGACCCGCGCCGGCGCGTTCCGCTATGCCGACCTGGTGTTTGACCGGACCCGCAACCGCCTCATCTGCATCCACGAGGATCACTCGAGCGCCGCCGGGGAAGACGGCGGCGACGGGCAGACTGCCGCACCAGAGCCGGTCAACACGGTGGCCGCGATCGAGCTGGGCCGGCAAGAGGGCTCGGCGGAAGGAGACCACGGCTCGACGGAAGGAGGCCACGGCTCGGCGGAAGGAGACCACGGCTCGGCGGCGGAGGTCCTCGTTTCCGGCAATGACTTCTACAGCTCGCCCCGTGTCAGCCCGGACGGCCGGCGCCTGGCCTGGCTCACCTGGAACCACCCGAACCTGCCGTGGGACGGCACGGAGCTGTGGGAAGCCGACTTCGCCGAGGACGGTTCGCTGGCAAACGTGCGACAGCTCGCTGGCGGTACCGACGAGTCGATCTTCCAGCCCGAGTGGTCGCCGACGGGCGACCTCTACTTCTCCTCCGATCGCAGCGGCTGGTGGAACCTCTACCGGCTGGCCGCCGAGGAGCTCGTCAGTGGCTCGGCCGCTGAGGGGCAGTCGGCGACGGGAGGGGAGGCGGTCGCGCCCATGGAGGCGGACATCGGTCGCCCCCAGTGGGTCTTCGCGATGCTGGTTTACGGGTTCACGCCGAGCGGCGAGCTGTACGCCATCGCCCGCAGCGCGGGCCGTGACCGGCTCCTTCGCATCCGGCAGGGCGAGGCGCCTGAGGAGCTGCCCCTCTCCCTGACCGAGGTTTCGACGCTTGTCATTGGCGAGGAGAGGGCGCTCCTGGCCGGCGGGTCGGAGATCGAGATTGGCCAGATCCTCGAGCTCGACCTCCGGAGCGGTGGCGAGCGGGTCCTGCGGCGATCCAGCGAGATCGAGATTCCGCCCGCCTACATCTCCAAGCCGCGGTTGATCGAGTTCCCCACCGAGGGCGACCTGACCGCCTTCGCGCTCTACTACCCGCCCCATAACCCCGACTTCCATGCTCCGGATGGCGAGCGCCCGCCGCTCGTCGTCTCGAGCCATGGAGGCCCGACCGCCTGGGCATCGTGGAGCCTGAGTCCGCAGATCCAGGTGTTCACCAGCCGCGGGATCGGGTACCTCGACGTCGATTACGGCGGCAGCACCGGCTACGGCCGGGCCTACTGGAAGCGCCTTGAGGAGAACTGGGGGGTCGTGGACGTGGACGACTGTGTCAACGCCGCCCGCCACCTCGCCGAACAGGGAGAGGTCGATCCCGAACGGATCGCCATCACCGGCGGCAGCGCGGGCGGCTACACGACCCTCGCCGCGCTGACCTTCCGCGACTTCTTCAAGGCCGGCGTCAGCTACTTCGGAATAGGAAACCTCGAAAGCTTCCGGGAGGAGACGCACAAGTTCGAGGCCCAGTACGACCAGCGCCTGGTCGGCCGCTGGCCCGAGCACCGGCAGCGCTACCACGACCGCTCACCAGCCAACTTCCCCGAACGCCTGAGCGCCCCAACGCTGATCCTGCAGGGCCTCGATGACCGGATCGTGCCGCCCAGCCAGGCCGAGCAGATGGTCGCTGCGCTGAAGGAAAACGGCATCCCCCACGCGTACCTGGCATTCGAGGGGGAGGATCACGGGTTCCGGAAGGCGGAGAACATCCGCCGCTCGCTGGAGGCGGAGCTCTCGTTCTACGCGCAGGTCTTCGGGTTCGAGCTCGCCGACGACATCGAGCCGGTCAGGCTGGAGGGCGCTTCAGCGGCGTAGTCGCTCGATCCGCCGATCGGCGACGATCCCCGCGCTCGCGAATACGACGACCAGGAGCAGAGTAATCCCCGGAGCCGGGCCAGCGGGCTGAGTACTGGCAGGTTCCTCGGTGTCAGTGGCGGGCACGAGATCGGCAACCAGGTTCCTCACATCGTCGATGTGCTGGATGCGAGCGGGGATCGCGATGGCCCGATCGTTCGTCAGCGTCCCCCGCTCGTCGATGACGACGTAGGAGGTCAGCCGGGTGTGGAAGCGGACATCGAGGGCCAGGAACAGCGTCTGGCCGCGCTCGGCGTAGAGCGCGTCGCCGCAGATATGCATCTTCGCGTTCCGTAGCCGGATCTCGCGCGGCGGCGTGCCCTTCAGCACCTCCGTCACTCGGAGATCCACTCGAGAGGGATCTTGTGGCGTGCCCTCTCGTGAACGGATCACCTCGCCGACGACGATCGCCCTGGCGCTGGTGATCACTCGGTTCAGCGTCGGAGAGGGCCCGGAGCAGGCTGCGGCGGCAGGAGCCAGGGCGAGGAGCCACACCGCAAGTGCAGCGAGAGCGGCCCCCGCAGCGCCCAGCCGAGGACTGCGAGGCGCTCGGCCCAAGATCACCCGGCCAGCATTGCAGGCTGGATGGTGCGCGGCAAGCGCCCCGAACATGCAGTTTGCCCGCTACCAAGACTTCCGGTTGCCTGACGTGTCACTGCGCTTCTTCCGGCGCAGGCGTCGATCGAAACGCCGCGAAGAGCGCCAGGTCGTAGCAGATCTTCAGGACGCCCGAGCCGATCAGTGGCGCGGCGAGTCCGAGCGGCAGGAGGAAGGCGCCTGCGAGGATCGGCCCGGCGCTCTGCGCGCCGCTCCGTGCGAGGTTGGTGATCCCAGCTGCCGCCGTGCGGTCCTCGGCCGGCACGATCGCCATGGTGTAGGACTGGCGGGTGGGGACATCCATCGACGCCAGGGACGCCCGACAGAGGTACAGCACCATGGCCGCGGCGGGATCGGGCACGATGGCCATGGCGATGAGGAGCAGGCTGGAGGGGATGTGCGTGAAAACCATGGTCCGGATCAGCCCGAAGCGCCCGGCCAGCGCGGCGGCAGCGGGAAACGATGCGGCGGTCAGCAGCAGACCCAGGAAGAAGAGCATTCCCACCGTCGCGGCGTCGAGCCCATGGCGGGTGCCGAACCAATACGCCAGGTAGCTCTGGACGACGAAGGCT
>JACDFU010000140.1 GCA_013815585.1 Chloroflexota bacterium | reverse complement strand
GCCGAAGAGCTCGCGCGACGCAAGCTCGGCGTCGTAGAACGCCTGGGCCTCCCCTCCGACAACCGCCACGATCGCAGGGTGCTCAGGCTGGTAGGTCTGGACGATCGCCCGGCCTCGACCAGGCTGCCCGGCTGCCAGGCCGACCACGGCCGCGAGGAACTGGAACGCGCGCTCGGATGCTCGCTCATCGGGCAGGTTGAGCGCGACGTCGGCGGAGACCACGCCGACGAGCGCGACCGGGGGCATCTCGGCCAGCCGGGTCAGGAGGCTGGTGCCCACCAGGAGATCGATGCGGCCGTCCACGAATGCCTCGATGATCCGTTGGATCTCCGAGGGGCGGTCCGCGACGTCGCGATCGATCCGGGCGACGCGGAGGCGCGGCAGCCGGGTCCGGGCCTCCGCCTCTAGCCGCTCGGTTCCCCCGGCCAGGTAGCGAATACGCGACGATCCGCAGGCCGGGCAGCGGCGGGCGATTGGTGCACTCGCTCCGCAGTGATGGCAGCGCAGGCTCACGACTGCCGCGTGGTAGACGAGCGGCCTCTGGCACTCGGGGCAGACCTGGACGTACCCGCAGTCACGACACAGGACGACCGACGCCGAGCCGCGACGATTGAGCAGCAGGATTCCTCGTTCGCCGGCGCCGGGATCCAGGTGCTCGAGCGCGGCGAACAGCTCTCGCCCGAGCAACCCACGGTTGCCCGCATCCAGCTCGGCGCGCAGATCCAGAACCTCCACCCGGTGGGGACGGCCGCTACCGGCACCGGCCAGTCGGGTTGCCTCCAGCTCTCCGCGGCGCGCCCGACCCACGCTGGCAACCTCCGGGGTGGCCGAGATCAGGACGACCGGCGCTCCGGCGATCCGGCCCAGCTCGAGCGCCACGTCGCGTGCCTGGTAGCGTGGCGTCCGGTCGGCCTTGTAGGCAGCCTCGTGCTCCTCGTCAACGAGGATCAGCCCCAGGTCCCCGAGGGGGGCGAGCACTGCGAGCCGCGTTCCAACGACGACTGGCGTCGGCAAGCCCCTGATCCGCTCCCAGGCGGCAGCCCGTTCACGATCACCGAGAGCCCCGTGAACGACCACCATCGACGTTCCGAAGCGATGCTGGAAACGCTCGACCAACCGGCTCACGAGCGCGATCTCCGGGACAAGGATCAGCGCGCCCTTGCCGCGCGACAGGGCGGCAGCGACGAGCTCCAGGTAGAGGCCAACTCGTTCCGCACCGCTCGCTGCAGTGACGAGCACCCGAGCAGGGCGGCCCGCGACCACCGATGCGACCAGCGGTGGTAGGGGCCGTTCGACAGGGGCCGCTGGATCCGCCGGGATGGCTCGAATGGCCAGCGATCCAGGCGCCGCGTCGCCGCTCTGGGCGATGCTGAGCTCGATCAGGCCCCTTCGAGCAAGGCCCGTGATGGCGCTCGCGCCGTGGCGCCGGCCCAGCTCCGCGGCCGGCAGCTGTTCCGCAGGTTGCTCGCTCAGCTCCTCGAGCAGTGCCACCTGCCGCGGGCCCAGCGGCCGTCCCACGGTCGGCTCGCCGGCCTGGCTGGCGCGGGCCTGTTCCTGACCCGCGCTCGTGAGCCGGACAAAACGCACCAGGCCGCGGTCGGGATCGACGGGACGAAAGCGCCACTCCAGCCGCACAAGTCCGTCGTCCTGGGCCACGCGGAGCCGGCGCAGCAGCATGGCCTGGCCCCCCTGCGAGCGGAGCAACCGGACCGGCACACCGGTGGCGGGAGCCTTGCGGACGCGCTCGAGCACCGCTTCCAGCTCCGCCATCTCCGGGAGGCTGGGCGCCGGGCTCCACGGCTCCTCAGGCACCGTGGGGCGGCGCTCGCCGGCGCCGACGCTCTCGTCGCCCAGCCGAACGACCAGCTCCAGCCGGTCGAGCAAGCCGGGAGGCACCATGGCGCGCACAACGGCGCCGTACGGTGCCAAGTAATGCTCGGCGATCCAACGGCAGAGCGCCAGTTGCAGTGGTGTCAGCAGCGGCTCCTCGGTGAGCACACGCTCCTGGACGGGCTTTGTCTCCCGGTCGGGAGGATCGGCCTCTGCCATCAGGATGCCCAGGACCTGGCGGCGTCCGTACTCCAGCAAAACGGCGTCCCCCGGTCGGACGGCATCCAGCCGCCCGGGCAGGTGGTAGGTGAAGGTCTGGCCGCCCGGGACGGCTGGCGCGTCGATCGCTACCTCGACATGACGCCGGGTGACGCCCGACGCCGGCCCCCCCGCGCTAGACCGTGATGCGGCGATCTCGGTAGAGCTCGTGAGCCGCGTCCATGATCTCGTCGATCCGGCTGGCTGTGCGGAGCACCTGCCCGGTTTCGTTGACGACGACATGGTCATAGTCATCCTGGCGCGCGAGTTCGAGCGCCGCATCTCGCTGGCGGCGGTCGAAATCGGAGGCGCTTTCGGTGGCTCGTCCCCGGAGGCGCCCAGTGAGCGCCTCGAACGAGGGAGGGGCGACGAAGACCATGAGCGCTTCGGGGACCTTCTCGCGGATGGCCCGCGCGCCCTGGACGTCGATCTTCAGGATGGCGTCGTGACCCGCGGCAAGGGCCTGCACGACCTGGTCGCGCGGGGTGCCCGACCAGTGACCATGAACCTCTGCCGCCTCCAGCAGCTCGCCAGCCGCCCGCAGCTCTCGAAACTGCTCCGGGCTGACGAAGTGATAGTCGATGCCATCGACCTCGTCGGGGCGGCGGGGCCTGGACTTGTAGGTGACGACGAAATGGCGCTTCGGGTCGGGAAAATGCTGCTTGAGCGTCCGGATGATGGTGTCCTTCCCCACACCGGACGGACCCGAGATGATCACGAGAAGCGCGCCTGGCGCCCCGAGACAAGGCTCTCCTGTCAGCGACCCGTCCTCGGAATCGCGGCTCACCTGCGGCGAGAGCGGGCTGACCGATTTCCGTTCGGGCACCGGCCTCAGCTCCGATCCGCTCTGAGCTTGTCCAGGGCGCCCTGCAGCTCCGGTGGCAGCGGCGCGGTCAGGCGCAGCAGCTGCTCCCCCGACGGCGGCAGCAGCTCCAACCGCCAGGAATGGAGGAACAGCCTGCCGAGGCCGTCCGGCCCGCGGCGGACGACGCCGGTGGCGTAGAGCGGATCCCCGGCCACGGCGTGGCCGATCGAAGCCAGGTGCACCCGGATCTGATGAGTTCGCCCGGTGACGAGGTCTACCTCGAGCAGTGTCCAGCCGCGGTGGCGCTCCGCCACCCGGTAGCCGGTGACCGAAGGACGGCCGCCGGCGACCACGGCCATCCGGATCCGATGACGCGGGTCCCTGCCGATCGGCGCCTCGATCCGGCCTGCCGAGGCCGGTACCTCTCCCCCGGCGAGCGCGAGGTAGGTCTTCTTGATCCGCCGAGCCTGAAGCTGCGCCGTCAGGTAGCGCTGCGCTTCATCGGTCCGGGCGACGAGGATCAGCCCACTCGTGTCGCGGTCGAGACGATGGACGATACCAGGGCGGTCGTCCCCGGCCAGCGTGCCCAGGTCGTGGGGGCCCTGGCGGGCCAGGAGCGCGTTTGCGAGCGTCCCGGAGGCGTGTCCCGGGGAGGGATGCGTGACGAGGCCGGCTGGCTTGTTCACCACGAGCAGGTCGGCGTCCTCGTACACGACCTCCAAGGGCATCTGCTCCGGTTCGAGCTCGGTGGTTGGATCCAGTGGAACGTCCAGCTGGAGAATCGTGCCCGGCTGGAGGGGCGCGTTTGCCTTGAGTGGCCGCCCATCGACGGTCAGGCGGCCCTCGCCGATGAGGCGCTGAACGTGCGCCCTGGAGAGTCCGGCCGCATCAGCTACGAAACGATCCACGCGACCGCCGCCAGCTCCGTCAGGAACCGTCACGCTGACGAGGCCGGCCACGCTAGCGATCCGCCACCGTCAGCCGCTGACCGATGGGGCGGCGGGCTCGACCCGCTCGCGACAGAGGCGCGAAACCCAGGGCAGCCGATCACCTAGGACGCTGACGAGCAGCAACAACAGCACCGCGACGCTGATGGCGCTGTCAGCCACGTTGAACGTGTACCAACGAAAATCTCCGATCCCGGTGTCGACGAAATCGATCACGTGGCCGAAGCGCAGGCGGTCGACCAGGTTTCCGATGGCGCCGCCCAGGAGCAGCCCGAGCGCGACGGTGAGGACCACTGGGCCTTCCGAACCGGTCCGCGCCTGGTAGAACAGGATGATCCCGATGACGACCACGCTGGCGATGGCGAGCAGCGGTGCTCCATTGCCGAAGAGCCCGAAGATGCCGCCCTCGTTGTAGGTCTTGGCGATGCGGACCAGGTCCCCTACGACCGGGGTGGGAGCAGCGAAGCCGGCCACCGGCTGACGGGTCCAGGCCAGCTCGAAGCGCGGGTCGACGAACGCCTTGGTGATCTGATCGACGAGGGCGACCGCCGCCGCCAAGCCCCCGAACACCAGCCAGCGGCCGCGAATCGAGCCGGGCTCAGCCGGCCGCGTCAGCGTCACCTCGCCATGCTAGCCGAGCGTTGTCCGACGCCGCAACGCGACCGATGCGGAGCCACCCTCGAGCGGCACCTCGCTGCGCCGGATGCCGTCGCCTCCGTCAATCGGGGGAGTAGCGAGGACTACCTCGCTTGCCAGCGTCTCGATTGCCACGCCCGTCAGGTATGGCCGCAGCCGATCGAGCAGCGCCCCGCTGCCCTCCAGCCAGAGCTCGATCTCATCCGTCAGCTCGAGCTCCGCAACGCGCCGCAGATCCTGGACTGCCCGCTGAAGCTCCCGCGCGTCGCCTTCCGCCCGCAGCTCATCGGTCAGCGAGGTGTCGATGGCGACCAGGATCCCCTGGTCAGCCAGCACGGCGGTCCCCGGCCTGGGGGAGGCGAGGATCTCCACCTCGTCCGGAGCGAGGGTGACCCCCGCCAGCCGCACGCCACCACCCGGCAGGAACTCCACCTCGTTGCTCCTCGCCGCTGCCATGACCGCCGGGATGGCCGGGCCGAGCTTTCGGCCGATCTTCGGCAGCAGCGGCTTGACACGGCGCTCGACGAGCTCCGACTCGTCGTCGATCAGCACGACTTCGTGGACATTGAGCTCCTCGGCCAGGAGGCCCAGGAACGCCCCTCGGTCAGGCCCCCGACCGACCGCGCGGAGCGCGGCACCCGGAAGCGCCAGCGAGAGCCGGGCCAGCGGCTGGCGAAGCTTGAGGTTCTCGCGCGAGCGGACGGTTCTGCCGAGCTCCACGGCCCGGACGATCGCGGTCATGGCGGCCTCGAGCTCGGGGTCATGAGACGCGCCGATCTCGGAGTCCGGCCAGCGGGTCAGATGCACCGACTCGGGCGCGTTCGGATCGGCCGCAAGCACCAGCTCGCGGTGGATGGTGTCCGCGAGGAACGGGAGGATCGGGGCGAGAATGCGAGCCAGGAGCGCCAGCACCCGGTGGAGTGTTCCGAAGGCCGCTGAACGCTCGACCGTGTCGTCGTTACGCGAGAAGCGCCGGCGGCTGCGCCGGAGGTACCACGTCGAGAGTTCCTCGATGAACGACCCGATGCGCAGCGAGGCCGCGCGCGCGGCGTACGCTCCGAGATCGACCTGGACCTCGGAGGCCAGGCTGGCCGTCCGCGAGAGAATCCAGCGGTCGAGCAGGTTCGGGGGGCTGCCGATGATGCCACGGCCCTCCCCCTCCGGCCGCCAGCCGGCGATCCGTGCGTAGGTGGCGAAGAATGAGATGACATTCCAAAGCACCAGGAGCTCGCGCCGAGCCTCGTCGGCGGTGTGGTAGCCGAAGAGGATGTTGTCCTCTGGTCGAGCCCTCGCGAACATCCAGCGCATGACGTCGGCCCCCATGCGCTCGGCCGCTTCGTTGAACTCGATGGCGTTGCCCGAGCTCTTGTGCATCGGCCGGCCGTCCTCACCGAACAGCAGGGCGTAGCCGAAGATGGCCTTGAAGGGCGGCTCGCGGCGCAGCACCGTGCTCATCGCCAGCAGTGAGTAGAACCAGTTGCGGAACTGGCCGGGGAAGCTCTCGGTGATGAAGTCGGCGGGGAACCATGTCCTCCAGTACTCGGGGTCTTCGCGGTAGTGGAGCGTGGAGAAGGGCACGATTCCGGCATCAAGCCAGGGATTGCCCACGTCGCGGATGCGCTCGACGGGTACGCCGCAGCCCGCGCAGGCAATCTTCACCGCATCGACCCAGGGCCGGTGGGGTGTGTGCCCCTCGAACCGTTCCCAGCCTTCGATAGCCTTTTCGCGCAGCTCCTCGCGGCCGCCGATCACCTCGACCGTGCCGCAGGAGGCGCAGTCGTAGATCGGCAGCGCCAGGCCCCAGTAGCGCTTCTTCGAGATCATCCAGTCGTGCATCGTGCGCAGCCAGTCGAGCTCGCGCTCGTAGCCGAAGCCGGGGATCCAGCGGATCTGGTCGACCACCTCCATGATCTGGTAGCGCAGGCTTCGGTCGACCTCTTCGGGTGTCAGCTGGTCCCGTGGTTTGTCGTAGACCTCGCCCATGGAGATGTACCACTCGTCCACCACGCGGAAGACGAGCGCTGTGCCGCAGCGCCAGCAGTGCGGGTATCGGTGAGTGATCGTCTCGAGACGATAGAAACGACCGCGCCGGCGGAGCTCCTCGACGATCGGTTCGGCGACATCGCTGGCGTCGCGCCCCGTCAACCACACATATCCCGTGAGGTAGACGCCTGACTCGTCGAGCGGCGCGATGACCGGCAATCCGAGCGACTTTCCCAGCTGGAAGTCCTCCGCGCCGGCCCCGGGCGCGGTGTGAACGATGCCGGTCCCCTCCTCTTCCCCGACCTCGTCCCAGGGCACGACTCGGTGCAAGTACGGCGACGTGCCGTCCTCGGCCCGGCCCTGGGCAAAGGCGTCCTGAACCGCGGGCAGCTCATCGAACGGGCCTGCGTAGGTCCAGCCCACGAGCTCGCGACCCGGCCGCTCTTCGAGAACCTC
>JACDFU010000023.1 GCA_013815585.1 Chloroflexota bacterium | reverse complement strand
GCTGTGGCTGCCGAACTCAACGGCCGTCCTCGACAGACGCTCGACTGGATGAAACCATGCGAGGTACTCGCCGACCTGTTGCGATGAGGGGTTGAGGCCGCCCACTACCGGGGTTCGTAGCTGACGCGCAATCAGCCCGTCGACGCGCTTACGACTACCTGGATTCGTAACTGACGCCTGAGATCGTCCTGGTGCACGACCCCGCGCACTGAAGATGTCCATTTCTTCACCGACTGGAGGCTGGTCCCTTCACGCAGCCTGGCTACCTTGGTGATGGGTGAACTGAGAAGCGATGCTTCCCTGTTCCCTCTCCCTCCCTTCAGAACGAGGGGCGCCGATTGGGCAGGCGCCCCTCGTTCGCTTTCCTCTGGCAGAATCGCCGCGAATGGAGATCACCTGGTTCGGCGCCGGATGTGTTCGTCTGCGCGGCCGAGAGGGAACCGTGGCCGCTGATGCCTACCGCTCGGTGGTTGGACCGACGGGACGCGGCCTAACCGCGGACATCGCCACCTACAGTCATCCCGATTCGCAACCCGTGGCGCAGCGCGGGCGGACTGGAGCCAGCCCCCCCGGGGCGTCGAACGGCCACCGTGGTCCTCCCGCCGACGTCCCCCGACCGACCAGCCTGGAGAGCGCCTTTCCGCTCGAGCGGCCTGGCGAGTTCGAGGTGCACGACGTGCTCCTGACGGGGGTGCGGACCTTTCGCGACGAGGCCCAGGGCGCCAGCCGCGGGACGAACGTGTGTTTCGTCTACGAGCTCGATGGGTTGCACACGATCCACCTGGGTGACATCGGCCACGTGTTGACCGAGGAGATGGTCGGCGAGATCGGCTCGGTCGACGTCGCCTGCGTGCCGATCGGCGGGGCGCTCGGCGCGGCGCGCGCCGCCGAGCTGGTGGCCCAACTGGACGCCCACCTCGTCCTGCCGCTGGTCGTCAGCGAGAACGAATCAGCCGGCTCGGCGGAGCTGGGGCGGTTCCTGCACGAGATGGGTGCCTCCGACACCGTCCCGCAGTCGAAGCTGGTGGTCACCATCTCATCGGTCCCTCACGAGTCCACCGTGGTCGTGCTCGAGGCTCGTTCCAAGAGCTAGCCGCGGCTGGCCACCACGCGGCCGCGCTTCACCACGACGCGTGCCAGATCGGCACCGAGCCAGTACGGCAGCTGCTCGAGGCTGGGCACGTCCCAGATCACCAGGTCGGCCTGCTTGCCCGGCTCCAGCGAGCCGTGGGTGGCGCCCAGGCCGAGCGAGTAGGCGGCATTGATCGTGGCCGCGACCAGTGCCTCTGATGCCGACAGACCGAGCTTGAGCCAGGCCATGCTCATCGCCAGCGGCAGATTCGGTGAGGGGGAGGTGCCGGGGTTGAAATCCGTCCCAAGCGCGACCGGGACACCCCGATCGATCAAGGCCCGAGCCGGCGGGGCCGTCGCCAAGTCCAGGTAGAGGCTGGTCATGGGCAGCATCGTGGCCACGACCGGTGCCGCGGAGCCCGCAGCTTCGGCGAGCGCGGCGATGCCCTGGCTGGAGATGGCGCCGAGGTGGTCGGCTGACGCCACCCTCAGCTCGGCTGCCAGCTCGGCGCCACCCGATGGCCGGAGCTCGTCCGCGTGCAGCCGCAGCCCCAGCCCATGGCGGCGCGCAGCCGATAGCACGGCGCGAGACTGTTCTGCACTGAAGACGCCCTCCTCGCAGAACACGTCGCAGAAGCGCGCGACCCCCTGCCGCGCAACTTCCGGCAGCTGCTCCTCGATCACGGCACGGACATAGGCGGCTGTCCCGTCCGCCCGACCGCGGAACTCCGGCGGGACGGCATGCGCTCCCAGGTACGTGGGCACGATCTCTACCGGACCCTCGTCGTCGAGCCGTCGCGCCACATCGAGCAGACGCAGCTCGCTCGGCGTGTCAAGCCCGTAGCCCGACTTGGCTTCCACCGTGGTGACGCCGTGGTGGAGCATCTGCTGAAGCCAGCGCCTTCCCTCCGCGATCAGCCAGGCGTCGGTCGCAGCCCGCGTCCGCTCGACTGTCGAGAGAATGCCGCCGCCCGCAGCCAATATCTGGAGGTAGCCGGCACCGGAACGCCGCATGGCGACCTCCGATTCGCGGGTGCCCCCGAACAGCAGGTGCGTGTGCGGGTCGATCAGGCCGGGGGTCACCAGGCCGCCCCGGGCATCGAGCTCCGTGATCTCCGAACCGCGCAGACCGG
The DNA here is from genome assembly GCA_013815585.1 of Chloroflexota bacterium. GTDB lineage: Bacteria > Chloroflexota > Limnocylindria > Limnocylindrales > CSP1-4 > JACDFU01. The sequence continues at coordinate 20,752 of JACDFU010000023.1, read as the reverse complement.
CGTTGGCGAGCGCCCGGCTCACATCGCTGCGGCGCCCCACGGCCACAATGAAGCCGTCGATTGCGCCGACCGCCGGCGCGTCAGGCGCGTCAGGGGGTCCGGGCGCGTCAGGCGCGTCGGTTGCGTCCCGTCCGGGGGCGTCGGTTGCGTCCGATCCGGGGTTGCTGCTCGGTCGTCGAAGCAGTCCCGCGTCGCCCTGGGCGGCGCCTCGCCGAAGGTCGCCAGCAACCGTTGCGATCTCGGCAGCGCCGAGGACGATCAGGCCGTACGTTGGAGGCGCAGCTCGAGAGCCATTGTCGGCTCGAAATCCCGGATCTTCAGGAGGCGGGCTGCCTCCTTGATGCGGACCTCTGGCGCACCGCCGGGTGCCACGCCGGCGTCATCGGCCACGTCGAGCAGGGCCCGCAGCGGCGCGAGACCGATGAGCTCCGATTCGCGCGCGTCAATACCCTCTGAATGCGCGAGGCCAGTGACCGCCTGCCAGACCTGCCAGAGCGGCGTGATCGTGAAATCCAGGAGGTTCATCGACACCTGCGCGCACCCCTGGTCGGCAAGGTAGAGCCCAAGGGCCTGGACTCGCGGAAGGCCGCCGGATCGCTCGCGCACCCGATGCGCAATTCGCTTTGCCAGGCCCTGATCGTTCGACTCGAGGTTGATGTTGTACGCGATGAGGAAGGGCCGCGCGCCGACCGCGGTCGCGCCTGCGCTTGGGTGAAGCCGAGCGGGCCCGAAGTCGGGTTGCCAGAGCGGATCGCCGATCAGCGTCCCCAGCCCCTCGAACTGCGGCCGGCGGATGTCAGCCAGGACGGCGCGCTCTGAGCGGCGGGCAGCCCGAGCGTAGAGGTAGACGGGTACGTCGAAGCGCTCCGCTGCCTCGGCCCCGAAACGCGCGGCCAGGTCGATGCAGTCCTCCATCGAGGTGGCGCCGATGGGCACGAACGGAACGACGTCGACAGCGCCGATCCGTGGATGCTGTCCTTCGTGGGACCGTAGGTCGATCCGCTCAACCGCGATCGCCATGGCGGCGACCATCGCGTCGAAGACGGCGTCTGCCGAACCCGCGAAGGTCAGAACGCTGCGGTTGTGGTCGCGATCGGCAGTCCGGTCGAGGAGGGTAACCGCTGGGCTTTCCTCGACGGAGCCTGCGAGGGCATCGACGACCTCGGTCCGGCGGCCCTCGCTGAAATTGGGCACGCACTCAACCAGGCAAGCGGAGTCGTCGGTCACGGAGCCATGGTACGCACCGTCCGGGTCCAGGATCGACCCGTTCGGCGAGCCCGTTTCGGCCGGGTGAGTTGGCCGGCTAGGACTGCGGGACGACCTCGCGGCGCTCCACCGGGCGCGACGGCTGCACGGGCCGGAGATACAGGACCAGCACAACCACCACGTAGGCAACGTGCACGAGCAGCGTGGTGACCTCGGGGGTGGCGGTGTAGCCGAAGAGTGCCCGCAGCAGTTGACCGAGCACGTTGCCACTCTGCTCGTCGTGAGGCAGGACGCCGCTCAGATCGAACGCCGTCTGCGTTCCGAACGTGATGACGCCGACCTCGATGAACTCGTGGACCGCGTGGCTGAGCAGGCCGGCGGCGATGAAGATGAGGGCAATACCCGTCCAGCGGAAGAAGGACTGCAGGTTCACCAGCCGCGCACCGCTATAGAAGCCATAACCGATCACCACAGCGATCGCCAGGCCGATGACCGCTCCGAGCAGGACGCTGGCGGCGCCTGCGTCCGTATTCGAGTTTGCGGCCTGGATCTGCCCAACGAGGAAGAGCGACGTCTCGACCCCCTCGCGAATCACGGCGGTGAAGGCGAGCAACGCCAGCCCCCACAGGCTTCCTTCGGTCAGCGCCCGATCAACCGACTCGTGGAGCTCGCTTCGAACGCTGGCGGCCTGCCGCCGCATCCAGAACAGCATCCAGGTCACGACGGCCGCAGCCAGGAGCATCGTGAGCCCCTCGAAGATCTGCTCGTAGGGCTCCTCTAAGCCACCCACGGTCACGATCAGGACGATGCCCGCAACCACGCTGATCGCAATGGCGGCGCCGGTGCCCAGCAGGATCTTCGGGAAGTGACGCGCGTTTCCCGTCTTGGCCAGGTAGGCCAGGATGATGGCCACGATCAACGAGGCTTCGACTCCTTCACGGAGACCCGTGAGCAGTCCACTGGTGAGCGCGCCTACATCGAACACTGGCAGTGCCTTTCTGGGTGGAGATATCCGATCTGGGTGACGATATCCGACCGAGGCTCTCAGACTTGTGATGATCGTAGGAGGTTGCCAGATTATGGTCAAGCGTCCTTGGTGAGGTGCGACAGGCTCCCTTGACGCGTCGGCGCCTCTGGCGCTGGCTACCATGCAGGCATGTCGTCGCAGGCCGACCGGCCCGGGCAGCGAGAGCTCTCAGAGTCGGCCCAGTCCTACCTCCTTGCACTCCGGTCGCTGACGGGGGAAGGCGCCTCGACAACCATCTCGGCGCTGGGGCGGCGAATGACGGTCTCCAAGCAGGCGGCCTCCGAGATGGTCGGCCGCCTGGCGAACGAACAGCTGGTCATCGTCTCGGGCGGGCGCGAGCTTCGACTGACCGATGATGGTCGCCACGCGGCCGACACCATCTTCCGCCGGCATTCGCTGCTCGAGTGGTTGCTGATCAAGGTGGTTGGGCTGGGCTGGGCGGAATCCGATGAAGAGGCTGCCAGGCTCCAGGGTCACCTCTCTCCCCGGGTCGAGGAGCGGATCGCCGAGCTCGTCGGCAATCCGCCTACCTGCCCACACGGCAACCCCATCAGTGCGCCGGCCGCCCGGCAACGCCCGAAAGGCATCCCACTCGCGGAAGCGACCGAGGGCAGCAAGATCACCATCTATCGGATCACGGAGGAGGCCGAGGAGGACGCCGAGCTGCTCGTCTACCTCGAGGAGCATGGCCTCGTGCCGGGAACCGCGGCTACCGTTACCGAGGTATCCGGCGCCCGCGAGTCAATCACGCTGGACAGCGCGCTGGGTGCGAGCACCATGGGCCTCAGGCCCGCGTCTCTGATCCGCGTGCTCCCTGGCAGGGCCGATCCCGGCCTGTTCCACAACGTCCCAGCGGCAATTGAGGGATTGCGGCGCTCGAAGTCGGGCTAGTCACCCTCCAGGAGGACGGCCACCGGCAGGGCTTCGCGTGCCCAACGGCTCATCGCGGTTCCCTCGGCCCACCCCTGGTATTTCGCCGCGAGAAGTCTTCGAGCCGAGGGTTCCTGGGGAGCGCCCTCGACGTTGCGACCAGTTCCCCGGTACGTCCTGCCGGCAATTCGTACGCGCACGGCCGGTGTGCGCTCGATATTCCGGACCCAATGGGTCCGCTCTCGGCCACCGGCAAGGAAGTAGACCGAATCGCCGTCACTGCCGAACCAGAGCTCCACGACGCGCCGCTGACCCGTCGTACGACCGGTCGTCTCGAGGTAGCAGTATTCGGCCGCGATCTCATCATCGGACAGCCTGACCACGGCGCCCCCGACATGCGTTGTTGTTACACCCGTTAGATGATAGCCTAACGCCGATGACGTTCCGGCGACTCGTTCCGCGCAGCGGCCTGTGGCAGCACAGAGATTTTCTCAAGCTCTGGTCAGCCGAGACGATCAGTCTGTTCGGGACCCAGGTCACCTTCCTCGCACTTCCGTTCGTCGCCATCGCCATCCTTTCCGCAAGTCCCTTCGAGGTCGCGCTGCTGGCGACTGTCGAGTTCCTGCCCTTCATCCTCTTCAGCCTGCCGGCCGGCGTCTGGGTCGACCGACTGCCACGGCGTCCGATCCTGATCGTGGGGGACCTCGGTCGGGCCGCGGCCCTGGCGTCCATTCCGGTTGCCCACCTGGCCGGCTTGCTCACGATCTACCAGCTCTACGCGGTGGCCTTCATCAACGGGGTGCTGACCGTCTTCTTCGACGTCGCCTACATGTCGTACCTGCCCGCGCTGGTGGATCGAGACGAGCTGGTCGAGGGCAACGCCAAGCTCGAGGTGAGTCGCTCATCGGCGCAGATCGGCGGTCCCGGCATCGGCGGGATCCTGATCGGCCTGGTCAGCGCTCCGATCGCGGTCGTGGTCGACGCGCTCAGCTTCGTCGCCTCGGCCATCTTCATCTTTCTCATCAGACGCCGCGAGCCGCCGGTCAAGCAGGCCGCCCGCGAACCGACGACCCGATCCGAGCCAATGAGCGGCATGCGCAGTGAGATCGCCGTGGGACTCCGGTACGTCTTCGGGCACCGCTACCTGCGGAGCATCGCCGCCTGCACGGCGACGGCCAACTTCTTCGGCAACATCGTGTTCTCGATCTTCCTCGTTTACCTGCTCCGCGACCTCGAATTGCGCCCGGAGCTGGTCGGCCTCATCTTCGCGATCGGCAACATCGGCTTCCTGGTCGGCGCGCTCGTCGCGAGCCGCACCTCGGCGCGCCTGGGCGTCGGGCCGACGATCGTGGCCTCGGCGCTCCTCTTCGGGCCGCCGATGCTCCTCATCCCACTGGCCCCGCGGGACTTTCCGGCTCCACTTCTCATCGCCTCTGGTCTGTTCGCCGGCCTCGCCAACGTTGTGTACAACGTCACCCAGGTCAGCTTCCGCCAGGCCATCACACCCGAGCGCATGCAGGGCAGGATGAACGCGACGATGCGCTTCATAGTGTGGGGAACCATCCCGCTCGGCCAAGTCCTTGGTGGAGTCCTTGCGACCACGATCGGGCTGCTCCCGACCATCTGGATCGGTGCCATCGGATCCTGTTTCGCCTTCCTGCCGGTGCTGCTCTCCCCTGTCCGGAGCCTCCAGGAGATGCCCGAGCCAGTTGACGACGACGAACCGCCGACAGCGCCTGACACGGTCCACCCTGATGCGGACGGCGTGATTCGAGGCCCGGCGGGAGGACAGCTACCGACCCCCGACGAGAGCTAGCGCAAGCCTCCCGGGCTCCGGGACGAGCCGCTCGCTGCTGACTAGGTGCCCTTGGCGGGAGGAACCGGGGCTCGTGGGCCGCCCCGGTCAGCGGTCGTCAGCGGTCCTCCAACATCGGGATTCGGACGCCTCGCTCGCGGGCCACCTCGATGGCGCGCTCGTAGCCGGCATCGGCATGCCGCATGACGCCCGTTCCCGGATCGGTCGTCAGGACACGTTCGAGCTTCTCCGCAGCCAGATCCGTGCCGTCGGCGACCACGACCATCCCGGCATGCTGGGAGTAACCGATCCCCGTGCCGCCACCGTGGTGAATGCTGACCCAGGTAGCACCTGCCGCGGTGTTGACCAGGGCGTTGAGCAGGGGCCAGTCGGCGATCGCGTCGGAGCCATCGATCATGGCCTCCGTCTCGCGGTTGGGGGAGGCAACGGAGCCGCTGTCGAGGTGATCCCGGCCGATCACGATCGGCGCGCGGAGCTCACCGCGAGCGACCATCTCGTTGAAGCGGCGACCGGCCCGTGCCCGCTCGCCGTAGCCCAGCCAGCAGATCCGGGCGGGCAATCCCTGGTAGGCCACCCGCTCCTCGGCCAGTCGAATCCAGCGCGCCAGCGTTTCGTCCTCGGGAAAGAGCTCGAGAATGGCGCGGTCGGTGCGCTCAATGTCCTGCGTATCGCCCGACAGCGCCGCCCAGCGAAAGGGACCCTTGCCCTCGCTGAACAGCGGCCTGATGTAGGCAGGCACGAAACCGGGAAAGTCGAACGCATCGGAAACGCCGGTCTCCTGCGCCTGCGCCCTGATGTTGTTCCCGTAGTCGAAGACGATCGAACCCCGTCGGCGGAAGGCCAGCATCGCTCGAACCTGAGCCGCCATCGACTGCATCGCCTGCGCCACGTACGCATCGGGCTCGGAGCCCCGGAGCTCAGCAGCCTCCGGGATGGAGAGCCCTGCCGGCACGTACCCGTTCAGCGCATCGTGGGCGGAGGTCTGGTCCGTCACCACGTCGAACGGTTCCTCTCTGCGGGCGAGCTCGGGCTCGATCTCAGCCGCATTCCCCACCAGCGCAATGGACTCTGCCCTGCCCTCCCGGGCCGCCGCGCGAGCCCAGGCCAACGCTTCGTCAACCGACGCCGTCGACCGATCGACGAAGCCGGTCTCGAGCCTGCGCTGAGCCCGGGCCGGATCGACCTCCACGCAGAGGCAGACGCCCTCGTTCATGGTCACCGCGAGCGGCTGCGCGCCGCCCATGCCGCCCAGGCCGGCCGTGAGCACGACGCGCCCGCGGAGGCTGCCCCCGAAGTGCTGGCGCGCGACCTCCGCGAACGTCTCGTAGGTGCCCTGGAGGATCCCCTGGGTACCGATATAGATCCAGGAGCCCGCGGTCATCTGCCCGAACATCGTCAGGCCGCGCTGCTCCAGCTCCCTGAAGACCGTCCAGTCGGCCCACTTGCCGACGAGGTTGCTGTTGGCGATCAGCACTCGTGGCGCCCACTCGTGGGTGCGGAAGACCCCGACCGGCTTCCCTGACTGCACGAGCAGGGTCTCGTCGTTCTCCAGTCGCCGCAGCTCGCGGACGATCGCATCGAACGCCGCCCAGCTCCGGGCGGCCCTGCCTGTCCCGCCATAGACCACCAGCTCGTCGGGCTTCTCGGCAACCTCCGGATCGAGGTTGTTCATGAGCATCCGAAGCGCTGCCTCCTGGCCCCAGCCCTTGCAGGAGAGCTCGCTCCCGCGCGGGGCGCGAACCAGGCGAGCGGAGGACGGCGCCCGGGACTTCGTCACGTGTGACACATCATTACTGTATGGGCATGCTCGATCGCCGGGTCGAAGTCCTCCTGGGCCGTGAGCGTTACCGTCGGGTCAGGGAGGCGGCGCGCCGCGAGGGGAGATCGCTGGCGTCGGTCATCCTCGACGCAATCGATGCGGCTTACCCGTCTCCGCCCTCGGATCGGGCGGCGGCGGCTCGCGAGGTGCTCGAGGCCGAGCCAATGCCGGTACCTGAGCCCGAGGAGCTGCGTGCCGAGCTCGAGGCGCTCCGAGCTCAGCCATCGATCCGGTCGGGATCGGCGTCAGGCCTGACGAACGCCGACTCGTAGAACTGGAGCGCATTGCCCTCGGGGTCGAAGAAGATGCAGAACCGACCCCACGCCGTCCGGACGATCGGCTCGTGCCGGCCACCGCCGCCCTCGATCCGTCGAACAGCCTGCGACAGGTCGTCGACGATGATCTCGGGGACCACGCCGCCTACCCGATAATCCTTCGGTTCCACGGCAGCCCGGCCGCCGGCGATCAAGGCGAGGCTCGTCCCCTCGGTCGCGTCGAACCGCACGAAGCGCGGTGTCCGATAGAGCAGCCGTAGCCCGACCACCTCGCGGTAGAACGCAGTGCATCGCTCCAGGTCCTCCACGAAGACCAGCGCGCCGCGCACCTTGCGAACCATGCCCTGCGCAACGATCGACATTCTTGACCTCCGTGCGCGCCGCCTTCCGCGGAGCTAGACGAGCTCCCGCCGCATGACCGGATAGCGTTCATCGTCGACGGCGAGGGCGAACCCGATTGGCAGCCAGAATGCGGGCCGGCCCGTGCTGGTCTCATCTTCCGGACCGGTCAGGTCGAGATAGGCCTCGACGGCGCTGAAGCCCCGGCCTGCCAGGTCTGCACAGACCGCCTCGACCAGCCTCGCGGCGTACCCCTGGCGTCGCGCCCAGGCGGCGCTAGAGACGCAGGTGATGACAGCAGGCAATGGGGCGTCCGGCAGCTGGGGATAGAGGTCGCGCAGTCGGATCGCCCGCGGATACGCGGAGAGGGGTCCGAACTGAACGTAGGCCGCGGGTTGCTCACCGACCAGCAGGACCTTGGCGTAGCTGCCGAAGATCCCACGACCGCGTTCGAGGAGCGCCAGCTTCCGGGGAACGCCTTCGCGCAGCGGACGCTCAATGCTCTGTTGCGGTGCGAACGGATTGTCCACTGGCGCGGCGAACGGGTTCTCCGCGATGAGCGGATCCGACGGCGCGCTGAACGGGTCATCCACGGCACCCATACCGGCGGCCGGGTCGAACGGGTTGAACGGCGCAGCCACTTCCCCCTGCGGTGCAAAGGGGTTGTCGGAGGGCGCCGGCCGCGGCCGACGGGGCGCTGCGATCGGGGTCAGCCAGCCGGGCCGAGCCGCCTTGGAGCCGCGCTCGGCGTCCTCCCAGTAGTCGCAGGTGCGGTGATCGAAGCGCGGATCGGCGCAGGGTGGCAGCAGGCCGAGCGTCTGGGTGTCGGTGACGTCGACGATCCGGTGGCCGTCCACTGCGCAGTGAGTCTACCCCTCGACGCCGACCGGCAAGCCGCCTAACGTCCGCGCATGGCACATCGGGTTCTCCTCGTCGAGGACGATGATTCGATCCGCGAGATCACGACGATCGGGCTGAGCGCCGCTGGCTTCGAGGTGATCGCGGCCGCGGACGGCCGCCGGGGGCTCGACGAGTTTCGGTCGGCCGCGCCGCAGGCGGTGCTGCTCGACGTGATGCTTCCGGTGCTCGACGGCTTGTCCGTCTGCCGGGCCATCCGGGCCGATTCGTCCGTGCCGGTGATCATGCTCACCGCGCGAACTGACGCCTTTGACGTCGTTGCGGGCCTGGAGGCCGGGGCCGACGACTACGTCCGCAAGCCCTTCGAGATGCCCGAGCTGATCGCGCGGCTGCGCGCCGCTCTGCGGCGGACGCAACCGTCCGTCGACGCCGGGACAGCCGGGACCGTGACCCTGGGACCGCTGACGATCGACCTCGACGCCCACACCGTGCACCGCGACGGCCGAGAAATCGTGCTGACGCATACGGAGTTCCTGCTCCTCGCAGAGCTCGCGCGGCGTCCGGGACAGGTATTTACCAGGGAGATGCTCCTCGACCGCGTCTGGGGGTATGACTACCTGGGTGACTCCCGGCTCGTGGACGTGGCCGTACAGCGGCTGCGAGCCAAGGTGGAGCACGAGCCATCGGCCCCGGAACTGGTCGTGACCGTCCGGGGAGCTGGCTACAAGGCCGTCCGTTGATCGGACTGCGCGGCTTTCGCCGCCGTCTCGTTGTCACCTTTGTCGCACTCGTCGCGATCACGGCTGTGCTCCTCGGGGTCGGGTCCTACCTGTTCGTCGACCTATCCCTCAACAAGCGCCTGGTCGACGAGAGCACCCAGCAGGCCAACTTCAACATCGCGTTCCTGGCCGACGAGTCACTTTCGGTAGCGCCCACTCGCGAGGAGCTCGCCCGCTCCGGCCTGGTGGAGGCGTTCCGGCTGCGCGGAGGCGCCGAGACCCTGGCCGACTTCGGCGACGGAGATCCGGTGGTTTCCCGGTTCGAGCTGCGAGAGGCTGCGCCCGAGCTTTCGCCCGCGCTTCGTTCGCTCGTAGCGTCCGGCTCGATCGGCTATCAGCGGCTCGTCGTCGGTGGCGAGCCCTATCTCGTCGTCGGCGGGCGCCGACCCCCGGCGGGACCTGATTTCTACTTCTTCTTCTCCGCGCGGGACGTCGACGATGCGTTGGCGGCGCTGCGACAGACGCTGCTGGCCGGTGGCGCGCTGCTGATCGTGCTGTCGGCCCTGGTCGGAAGGCTCGTGGCACGGGGCGTTTTGCGGCCCGTGGGCGAGGCGAGCGCAGCTGCTCAGCGCATGGCTGACGGCGACCTCTCCACCCGCGTGCCACAGGGATCGGACGACGAGTTCGGCGCCTGGGCCGCGTCGTTCAACCGCATGGCCGCCTCACTCCAGGACAAGGTCGGACAGCTCCAGGAAGCCCGGGCCCGTGAGCGACGCTTCGTCTCCGATGTTTCGCACGAGCTGCGGACGCCACTGACTGCTTTGGTGAACGAGGCGCGGATGCTCGAGCAGCAGCTGGACGAGGGGCGTCTCGACGGCCTGGACGCGAACGGCCGCCGTATCGCGCAGCTCCTCGTCAGCGACGTGGCTCGCCTGCGCACGCTGGTCGACGACCTGATGGAGATCTCGCGGTTCGATGCGGCCGCGGAGGAGATTCGACCGACCGATTTCGAGCTGAGCGCCTTCGTCCGCTCGGTCGCCGCCGCCCGACTGCCCGAGGCACTGCTGCAGCTGCCACCGGAGCCGCTGGCCATCCGCACCGATCGGAGGCGTCTGGAGCGCATCCTGGCCAATCTGCTCGATAACGCGCGCGAGCACGCTGCCGGCGCGGGCGTCGAGATGGAGGCCATCGCTGACGCCGATTGGATCGTCATCACCGTGGCGGATCGGGGCCCGGGCATCCCGCCCGATGACCTTGATCGGATCTTTGAGCGCTTCTTCAAGGCCGACCCGTCGCGCCATCGCGGCAGCAGCGGGCTGGGGCTCGCGATCGCCGCTGAGAACGCGCGCCTCCTGGGCGGCTCCATCCAGGCGGGCAATCGGGCCGAGGGCGGCGCCGTCTTCCAGGTCCGGCTGCCCGTGACGCGACCGTTACCGACCGGCGATGCCAGGGTTACCGCTCGCCGTGAGGGTGAGGCTCCAACAACGACCCGCCTGGAGCCAACGCCATGACCCGGACACTGATCCTCCTGATCCTTGCAGCATCGCTGCTCGCCGCCTGCGGCGGGTCCGCGGTGGGCAACGCCGGTACCCTCATTCCCCGGTCGCCACTTTCGGGAGAGGAGACGCCAGGCCCGTCGCTCCCCAACGACACGGGCGATCGGTCGTCACCACCGTCGCTTCCTCCGACGACTGAGCCCGAGCCCGAGCCGACCGATGCGCCGACGTCAGACCCGACGGCCGGACCACCGACCTCGCGGCCCTCTGCCGTGCCCACCGTCGCCCCCTCAGCCGAGCCGACGCCGCCAAGCCCGACCAAGACGCTTCCGATGAAGGTCTATTTCCTCCTCGACGACCCGACCGGCGCGCAGAACCCGACTCTCGTTCCGGCAGCACGGAACGTCGAAAGTACGGTCGCGGTCGCCGGCGCAGCCATGCGCGAGCTCCTCGCCGGACCGACGGCCGATGAGGCCGCGGGTGGAGTCGCCAGCGCGGTCCCCGACGGCACGCTCCTCCTCGGCATCAACATCGTGGACGGCCTCGCGACCATCGACCTGTCACGCGAGTTCGAGTCGGGCGGCGGCAGCTTCTCGGTTGGCGCTCGGCTGGCTCAGGTGGTCTACACGATGACCCAGTTCTCCACCGTCGAGCGCGTCGAGTTCCGGCTCGACGGCGAGCCCGTGACCGTCTTCTCGGGCGAGGGCCTGGTCCTCGACGGGCCGGTCACCCGGGACGATTACGTGGACTTCCTCCCGCCGGTCTTCGTCGACTCCCCTGCCTACGGGGACTTTCGTTGCTGCCTCGACTCCGTCCAGGTCTCGGGCAAGGCGAACGTCTTCGAGGCCTCGTTCTTCGTCGGTATCATGGAGGGCGGGGAGATGGTGACCGAGCAGGTCGTCCAGGCGACCTGCGGCACCGGCTGCTGGGGCGACTTCAGCACGGAGATCGAATACCAGACGAGCCAGCGGCCGTTCACCCTTGTCACCTGGGTCGCCTCGGCTCGCGACGGAAACCCGGAGAACATCAGGGAGTATCCGCTGAACCCTTGACGGTGGTGATGGCGCGCACGGTCACACTACTGAGGTGATCGACCGGCGGGGCGTTCGCCTCAACCGAAGGGTTGTCCAGATCGTGCTCATCTGTGGGGCCGTGGCGCTTGCCACGGCCCTTCGGCTGCGCGCGGTCGATCTGCTCCCCGCCGACTTCGACGAGGACAACTACCTTCGGGCGGCCCAGGGCTATGCGGCGGCGATCCGGACAGGGGACTGGGCTCCGCCGCTGACCACCGACGAGCTCATCGAGCATCCCGCCCTGGGGACGCTCGTGTTCGGAGCGGTCATCGCGCCGCTGCCGCCAGCCCCAGAGATCCCCTTCCGGCGGCTGAGCTCACCGCCGGATGACACCCTGCCCGAGCCACACTGGACGGTGGCCCGGCTCGCTGCCGGCGCCCTTGGAGTGGCCACGGTCGGCGCGCTCGCGCTCCTCGACCCCCTGGCCGCCATCCTGCTGGCAACGAGCAGCTGGCACATCAAGTACACGAGCCAGGTGATGCTCGAGGCACTCGGAGCCCTGGCCAGCCTGGCGACCGTGCTGCTGTACCTGCGCTCGAGAGGCAGGAGCAACCGGGCACTGGCCGGATCGGCGGTCGCACTCGGCCTGACCGCCGCCACCAAGTACGTCTACGCCCTCGTCGGGCTGGCCATCGCCGTGGACTGGATCATCCGACGGCTGACCCCGAACGGGCAGCGATCACTGCGGCCGTTGCTCGCCTGGGGAGCGCTGGCGGTGGCCGTCTTCTTCGCTGCGAATCCCGAGCTGTGGGCCGATCCCGCCGGGCGTCTGGCGGCCTCGCTCTCCTTTCATTCGGGCTACGCGGCGGGGCCATCCGTACGCAACGCGGCGCTTCCAGCCTGGCAACCGCTCGTCTGGCTGAGCCAGCCGGTGCCATGGCATCCCGGCGTCTTCCTCCTGACGATGGATGCGCTCGTGAGCCTGGCGGCCCTCATCGGGTTGCCCGGTACCTGGAAACGACGGCCCGTCATCGCGATCTGGCTGCTGCTGGCACTGACCTTTCTGCTGGCATGGCCGACCAAGTGGCCGCAGTACACGATCGTGCTCAGCGTGCCCCTGTCGCTCTGCGCTGCCGAAGGCCTTCGTTCACTGGTCGCGCCGATCCGGGGTCTCTACGCCGAAGCTACCGCCCGCGGGTGTACCAGATGGCTCCCGGGGTGTCGTAGTTGAGGCCCTCACCCATGACAACCTGGGTCGTGCCCTCGTCGTCGATGTCGAGCTCGTAGTAGTCAGCGAACGGGAACTCGAAGCCGGCGGCCTTGATGTAGGCCGCTCCGCCCGTCGGGCTGGAGATGTCCTTCTGACCCGACCAGCTTGCACCGCCGTCGATCGAGCTGCGGTAGTAGGTGTTCCAGAGGCTGTTATCGGCCTTCGCGCGGGTGTCCATCCACGAGATGCGAACGTCACCCGAGCCGCGGGCCGTGATCGCCGGGAAGGCGTGATGTGCCCGAGCCGGCGCGGACGAGACCCCCTTTTTCGCGGTCCATGTCTGACCGGCGTTCGGGGACCGGGAAAACCAGGTGCGCTCGGGGCCGTTCTCGACCGTGCCGCTGTTCCAGAGGGCATAGAGGGTGCCGTCAGCGTCGGATGTCATCGTCACCTGGGCACCAAGGTAGGCCCAGCCGCAGGAGTCCGCCGAGCAGTCCGGTGGAGCCCCCGAGACGTCGAGCACCTTGTGTGTCCAGCTGGCGCCCCGGTCGGCAGACTTGCTGATGAAGAGATTGACCGGTCCCTTGGCCACGCCGTTCTGCTCGTAGCCTGCCCAGGAGAAATAGACCCTCCCCGCCGTGTCGACCGTCCCGCCACCCGCAAGCGCCCAGCCCAGCTTCGCGTTGTGATTGATCTTCACTTCGCTCCAGGTGGCGCCGCGGTCATGGGATGAGGCCACGTACATCTGGGTGGCGTGGTTGTAGGCCACGTACACGTGCCGACCGCGGACGGCCAGGATTGGCTTGTCGGTGCCCTTGTTGACTCCATTGGCGATCGTCACTGTCCAGGTCCGGCCAAAGTCGGTCGATTTGGCGACCGCGATGTCGCTCTTGCCGTTCTGGAGCCAGGCCGCGTAGACCGTCCGTCCGTCAACGGGGTCGACCACGATCTGCGGGTCCCATTGGCCAGCATCGGCGCCGGCCCGGTAGATCGGGCGGGGCGAGCCCCAGGTCTCCCCTCGGTTATCGCTGATCTGCAGAACGCCGGTGGGGCTGAAGCAGTCCTCGCAGCCCGGAACGCCCAGGTACTGGGCGTAGAAGCCGTAGACGTGCCCGAGCCGATCGGCAGCGATCGCCGGCTCCCAGCCATCGCCCGAGCGATAGCCGAACCGCGCCTGCGGCGTGAAGCCGGTGACGGCCGCCGGGACGACGAGTGGCTCCTCCGCGGCCCCTCGGACGACGGCCGCTTCGACGATGCCGCTGCGCCGGTAGCCCTTGGCCTTGATGCGTTGCTGGAGGTCTGCGTCGGCGGCGAGCATCTGCGTGCCCACCAGTGCCACGACCACGGCCGCCGCGGCCGCGAGAAGCAGGATCAGATGCCTGGGGGTTCCAGCACGGCGAACGGAGCTGAGCACGGGCTCCACCTCTGACACGGCCGGGTCAGACACCGCCCTCCCTGGCGATGCGACGAACCGGCCGGCTCATTGTGGAGCGGACGTCAATGCCGTGAGCAGATCCATGAAGCCGCCCTCTCGCACCAGCTCAGTGGCTGCCACGATGTCGGGGCCGGGATCTCGATCGCTCTCGAGGTGCGGCACGCGCTCACGAAGCCGCCGGTGCGCCTCCATGACGCCGACACCGGGCAGCACCCCGGACTCCAGCCGGAAGTCCAGGCCCTGCGCGGAGCTCAGCAGCTCGAGGGCAAGGACCTGCTCCACGTTCCGCAGGACCTCACGTGCGTGGCGAGCGGCGATCGAGCCCATCGAGACGTGGTCTTCCTGGTTGGCGCTCGTCGGAATGGTGTCCGCGGATGCGGGATGCACGAGTGTCTTGTTCTCCGAGACGAGCGAAGCCGCCGTGTACTGGTGCAGCATCATGCCGCTGTTCAGGCCCGCATCGCGGACCAGAAACGGGGGCAGCCCGGACAGCCGCCCGTCCACCAGGAGCGCGATCCGCCGTTCGCTGATGGAGCCGAGCTCGGCGATGGCAAGCGCCGCGAAATCCAGCGCCAGGGCGACCGGCTGACCATGGAAGTTGCCGCCCGAGATCACCCGGCCACCGCCGGTGGCGAGCGTGTCGGGGTCGGCCTCGGAGCCCTCCGGGAAGACGAGCGGATTGTCGGTGGCGCTGTTGATCTCCACCTCGAGCACGTTCCGCGCGTAGGCCAGCGCGTCCCGGCTGGCGCCGTGCACCTGGGGAACGCAGCGCACGGAATAGGGGTCCTGCACCTTGTGGGGCTGGCCGTGATGGGAACGCTGAAGCTCCGAGTCACGAAGCAGGTGCCGCAGCTCCGCGGCGACTTGGCGCTGTCCGGGATGCGGCCGTGCCGCCTGATAGGAGGCAGCAAAGGCGACATCGGTGCCGAGCAGTGCCTCGGTCGTCATCGCCGCAACCACGCTCGCGGTCGCGAGCAGCCGCTCGGCTCGACGGACCGCAAGCGCCCCGAGGGCGCTCATCATCTGGGTCCCGTTCAGCAGGGCCAGCCCCTCCTTGGCCTCCAGCTTCAGCGGCCCCAGACCGATTCGCTCGATCGCCTCGGCGCCGGACAGCGCCTCGCCGCCGAGCTCGACCTTCCCCCGGCCGAGCAGCGGCAGCGCGAGATGAGCCAACGGCGCAAGGTCACCAGACGCGCCAACGGAGCCCTGCTCGGGCACCTCAGGGTGGACTCCCCGGTCCAGGAACTCGAGCAGCCGGTCGACGAGCTCCGGCCGACAGCCGCTGTAGCCCAGGGCAAGGGTGTTCGCGCGCAGGAGCAGCATCGCCCGAACCGACTGCCGGTCGAGCAGAGGCCCCACCCCGACCGCGTGGCTGACCAGCAGGTTCTCCTGGAGGCGATTGACGTCGGCGGGCTCGATTCGCTGCGTGGCCAGGTCGCCGAACCCAGTCGTCACGCCGTAGACCGCATCACCGCCGGCGGCGAGCGCAGCGATCGTGTCCCGACTGGCCTGCATGCGCGCCCGCGCTTCGGGGTCGAGCGCCGCCCCGATCTCGGCCATGGCGACTCCTTCGACGTCTCCGAGCGAAAGGTCGCGGCCGGTCAGGGCGAGGACGGAGGCCACCTGGTCGAGATCAGGTCAGATATGCGCGGTGCTCGTAGCACCAGGTGAACCCTGAGCCCACCGGCATGGAGTAGATGACGGGATGGCTCTCTGCCTGGGCGTGGAGAGAGTTGTGGCCGGCCTGGGACTCGCAGCAGCCGACATGACCGCAGCTGGCGCACATGCGCAGGTTGAACGTGCTGCCGCATTCCTCGCAGCTTGCGCTCCTGGGCGCAGCAACCTCAGCCGGGACGTGTTCGCACTTGTCCATCGTCGCGCACCGTAGCGCATCCGGTGACCCGCGGCACTGCGGAGACGATTGTCCTATTGCCTGCGAGCGCAGGCCCCGGTTCTACGCCGCTCGAGCAGACCTGTACTCCGGCTCAGAGAAGCCGCGTCGCGTCGTGTTCGCGAAGTCATGGGCGAGCTCGGGCAGCCACCAGCTCGAGATCAGGCCGGAGGGGACCTTCCTGCATCCCCGCGTCTACATCGACGCGTTCTTCGTGATGCAGTAGGCGGGCCTGACAACTTCGAAATCAGTCCCAGGTGGGACCGGACATCCCCTTGCAATGTGCCACGTCGTTGCCCACCAGCATCAGCGCACCCGACCCCAGCTGGCCGGCAAAGCGAAGCACGGTCAGGTTCGCCGGGTCCTGCTTGAAGCGCCTCCGGTAATCGCGCAGCGGCACTCCGAGAGCGACCGCAATCAGGATCCGGTTCGTCGTGCTGTGCGCAACTGCAAGGACCCGGTGATCGGTCGCCGTGTCCCCGGTCAGCGTGCTCTCGATGAGCTGCTCGAGGAATGAGCGGACGCGACGTCCCACGTCGGAACCGCTCTCGCCACCCGGGCAGGCAAGGTTGGCCGGGTCGGCCTCCCAGAAGCGACGTGCCTCGGCATCGCGAGCGTCGATCTCTCCGTAGGTGAGCCCCTCCCAGCGTCCGTAATCCATCTCCAGGAGGCGATCGTCTGCCTCCACCTCGGCCCCGGGAACCGCGATCTCAGCGGTCTCCCTGGCTCGCTTGAGTGGGCTGGCGACGACTCGCTCGAAGGGAACATCGCGAAGGCGCTCCCCGAGGGAGCTTGCCGCGGCCCGACCCTTCTCCGAGAGTCCGATGTCGATCCGCTGACCAAGGTGCTGCTCCGGCTCGCTCCGAGGCGTTGCCCCGTGTCGGGTGAGAACCAGCGTGAGCATGGTGCGCACCGTATCCGGTGCGAGCGACGGATGCCCGGTTGCGATGCGCTATTCTCCGCCACAGCAGGAATCAGTTTCGCCTTCGGGGTTGGGTGAAAGTCCCGACCGGTGGTCGGTGGAGACGGCGCCAGCCGCAGCCACCAGCCCACGACCCGCGACCGCCCTCAGCGGTCCGGTGGATCCCCTGGCAGGGAGCCGACGGTCAGAGTCCGGATGGGAGAAGGCGGACGACGCGCCAGTCGCGTGGAATGACCGAGGTCCCTGGCGACCTCGCGACTTCCGGTGGTCGGCTCGCTGTCTTGCCCCCCTGTCCTCCCCCGGCGCGAGCGCCTGCGACTCGACGCGCCAGGAGGACGAAGCTGACCGCCATCAGGGTTCGAGGGGTCATCCGGGACTTTCCCTTGCGGGATGACAGCCTGCGCGCGCTCGACGGGATCGATCTCGACGTGCCGTCAGGAAGCATCGTGGCGGTGATCGGCCCGAACGGATCGGGCAAGAGCACGCTTCTCCGGGTCATCGGTGGGCTCCTGGCGCCGACGAGCGGTGAAGTCTCACTGGACGGACGAGTGGTTGCCGGGCCTGACCCGCGCGCCGCCTACGTTTTCCAGGAGCCTCGGCTGCTTCCCTGGCGCACGACGCTCGACAACGTGGCCTATCCCCTCGAGCTCCGCGGCTGGAAGCCGGAACGCCGCCGGAAAAGGGCCGCAGAGGTACTTCGCGCGGTTGGCCTGACGGAGCTGCATCAGGTCCGACCGCACCAGCTCTCGGGCGGCATGCGCCAGCGGGCGGCGATCGCTCGCGCCCTGATCATGGAACCCGGCGTCCTGCTCCTCGACGAGCCCTTCAGCGCCCTGGATGCCCTGACGCGAGAGCGGCTCAACGTGGAGCTGCTCGAGCTCTGGGAACGCCACCGTCCCACGATCGTGCTCGTGACGCACAGCATTCCGGAGGCCATCTTCGTGGCCGATCGGGTGGTCGTCCTGTCGCCCCGCCCGGGCAGCATCGTGGCCGAGGTCCCGGTCCACCTTCCACGCCCGCGCGCCATCGACGCCCTCGATGCCGCGGCGGTGTCGAGCACGGCGGCGGCCGTACGAGCGCACCTGGGGGCCGCGGCGTGAAGGGGATGTCATCGCTGGCCCCTCGCGTGACGGCGCCGCGATCGCAGCGGTCTGCGCTGGCGTGGCTGCGGGAGCTGGCGCCGCTCTTCCTTGCCGGGGCTGCCCTGCTCGCCTTCTGGAAGCTGATCACCGTCGCGGCGAACTATCCGGCCTTTCTCCTTCCGGCGCCCGAGTCAGTGGCGGGAAGGTTCCTGGCCGCGCTGGGTGACGGAACCTTCGCCCGGCACCTGCCGGCGACCGTCGCGGAAGTCCTGCTCGGGTTCGCGGCCGGCGGCACCCTTGCGCTCCTGCTGGGCTACCTCCTTGCCCGGTCACACCTGGCCGAGCGACTGCTCTCGCCATACCTGGTTGCGGCCCAGGCGACGCCCATCCTGGCCCTAGCGCCGCTCATCGCCCTGTGGTTCGGCAGCGGGCTGCTGAGCAAGGTCATCATCTGCGCGCTGATCTGCTTCTTCCCGATCGCGGTCGCCACGATGGTCGGCGTCCGGTCGGTTGACGGCGGGCTCGTGGAGATGGCGCAGAGCTTCGGGGCACGGCGGCGGCAGCTCCTGACGACCCTCGAGGTCCCGGCTGCACTGCCGCAGATCTTCGGCGGGCTCCGGGTCGGCGTAACGCTCGCGGTGGTGGGCGCGATCGTCGCTGAATGGGCCGGCGGGGAGCGAGGGTTGGGCGTGCTCATCAACCTCGCCCGGGGCAGCCTCTTCGACACCCCCCTCCTCTTTGCCACCCTCGCGGCCATCGCGCTGCTCGGGGTGGGTCTGTACGTCGTGGTCGTGCTCGTCGAGCGACAGGTCATTGGAGGCAGATCGTGAACCGTATCGTCCTTGTCGGCCTGGTTGTCGTGGCCGTTCTCGGTGGCTGTGCGCCGGCCGTTCCGGCCGGGTCACCCGCGGGCGGCTCCAGCAGTCCCGAGCCGCTGACGGTGGGCCTGGGGTACATCCCCAGCGTGCAGTTCGCGCAGTTCTACCTGGCCGATCAACAGGGCTACTACCGCGACGCCGGTCTGGACGTCACCTTTCAGAACCGGATCGATCCGGAGCTGGTGACGCTCATCGGGCAGGGTGCCGTGGACCTGGGCATGGCCGACGGCACGAGCGTCATCCCGGCCGTCAGCCAGGATATCCCGGTGCGATACGTTGCCACGATCTATGGGACCTTTCCGAACGTCGTGTTCGCGCGGACGTCCAGCGGGATCGCCTCGGCGGCAGACCTCCGGGGCCGCAAGGTGGGCACGCCGGGCCGCTTCGGATCCGGCTGGATCATGCTCCAGGCGCTCCTGCAGAGTGGCGGCCTGGCTCCCGACGACATCGAGGTCGAGCTCTTTCCCGACTTCGGCCAGGCGAGCGCGCTTCAACAGGGCCGGGTGGAGGCAGCGACCGGCTTCGTCAACAACGAGCCGGTCATGCTGGAGCTGGCCGGTGAGGATGTGAAGGTGCTTCGCGTGGACGACGCTGTGCCGTTGCCTGGGCCTGGCCTGACGACGAGCGTGGACGCCATTAGTGACAAGCCGGAGGCGCTGCGCGGCTTCGTGGCGGCCACTCTGCGGGCGATGGAGGAGATCCGCGCTGACCCCGAACGGGGACTCGATGCGGCGGTCGCCGCAGTGCCCGAGCTCGCCGCCGACCGGACAACGCAGCGGGCCATCCTCGACGCAACGATTGCGTCGTGGAGCAGCGAACAGACCGAGGGGGCGGGCTACGGGGCGATCGACCGTCCCGGCTGGGAAAAGTCCGTGGAATTCATGCGCGGCCTGCCCGATAGCGTGCTGCCCGCGGAGCTACCGGTGGATCAGCTCGTGACCGAGGAGCTCCTGCCCCGCTGATCGGCGCCCAGCTGCTGGGCGCGCAGCCCATCGATGATGAGCTCCAGGCCCGACTGGAATGCCGCGTCACAGGCGGCTGACAGGGGGCCGGCCGTCTCGGCGCCACCCTCGCTGGTCATCGCCAGCTCCCAAAGCGTGACCCCCATCACGTAGCCGTGGACGGCCCAACTGGCGCGGAACGCGTGCTGTTCGTCGAGGCCGGCTGCCCGCCACATGGCGTCGAGGCCGCCCAGGACACGCCGCATCTCCGGTGTTCCGCGAGCGGCGTTCGGGAGGAGGGGAAAGATCCGCGGATGCTCACGGGCCAGCAGGCGCACGGAAGCCGCAAAGCGGCGAACTCCCCGCTCCCAGTCGGGATCGCCCGCGGCCGGCACCTCGAGGCGGCTCATGAGAAGCTCTGCCACTCCTTCGAGAAGCGCCGCCTTGTTCGGCACGTGCCAGTACAGCGCCATTGCCTCGACACCCAATTGTGCGCCGAGCTTGCGCATGCTCAGGTCGGCCAGGCAGTTGCGATCGACGTAGTCGACGGCCGCGTCGAGGATGCGTGATCGGGTGAGCGGCGCCCGGGGCGGCCGCGTCGAACCCTCCGGCGACGGCTGCTCGACCCTGGAATGCGTTGTCACGTCCCTGTCAGGTGTCCTCGGTTGCGGCGCTTGACACTGTACGGCGTAAAGGCTACCGTACCGCCTAACTTTACGACGTAGAGGCACAAGCCGCAAGCCGGGATTGTGCCGCGGAGGACCACACATGACCGAAACCACCACCGAAGGCGCTCCTCAGTCGACCGCAGCCACCGTGGCAGGCGGCTCGGGCCGCGGCGAGTGGGAGCTGGATCCGGCGCATTCGCACGTCGGCTTCACGGGCACGCAGATGATGATCTCGACCGTGCGGGGCCGTTTCAACGAGTTCAGCGCGAGCCTGGAGCTGGACGAGA
>JACDFU010000211.1 GCA_013815585.1 Chloroflexota bacterium | reverse complement strand
AATCTTCCGCGCGACTACATGGTCTCCTCCGAGTGGGGACTGCCGCCACAGTTCGAGGGCGGCATCGTCCCCGAAGACCTGCTGAGCAACAAGTACGGCCACCGCCTCCATTTCTGGGACTTGCGCGGACGACGCAACGTGCAGACCATCGACCTTGGCGAGAACCACCAGATGGCCCTGGAGGTGCGGCCAGCCCACGACCCCTCACGTGAGTACGGCTTCTGCGGCGTCGTCGTCGACACCACCAACCTTGAGGGGTCGATCTGGACCTGGTGGCGCGAGAACGGTGAGTTCCACGTGAAGAAGACCGCGACGATCCCGCCCGAGCCCGCGGACGCTGATGATCTGCCGCCGCTGCTCAAGGGGTTCGAGGCGGTGCCGCCTTTGGTCACCGACATCGACCTGTCTCTGGACGACCGGTTCCTCTACGTCTCATGCTGGGGCACCGGGGAGATGCGTCAGTACGACGTCAGCGACCCGATGAACCCCACACTCGCCGGCTCGGTCCACATCGGCGGGATCACCCGCAAGACCGCACACCCCAGCGGAGCGGAGTACTTGGGTGGACCTCAGATGGTCGAGATCAGCCGGGACGGCAAGCGGGTCTACTGGACCAACTCGCTCTACTCCACCTGGGATGACCAGTTCTATCCCGACGGGGTGCCTGCCGCCATGGTGAAGGCGGACGCGGGTGGCGAGGGGGGTCTGACCCTGGACGACGACTTCTGGGTGGAGTTCCCCGACGGATACCGCTCACACCAGATCCGCCTGGAGGGCGGAGACTGCTCGACCGACAGCTTCTGCTACCCCTCCGCCTGAACGCGCTCATCCACCGTGAACGTGGGCGAGGCGTCTACCGCCGCGCTCTGGTGGGCGGTTGCGCTTTCGGGGATCTATCACGGCTTGAACCCCGGCATGGGCTGGCCGCTGGCGGTCTCGGCCGCGCTGATGGAGCGCCGGCGCTCGGCGCTGGCCAGTGCCCTGGGGATGCTTGGGCTTGGCCACTTCCTGGCGATGGCCGTCATCTTGCTGGCGTTCTCGATGGTCAGTGCGCTCGTCGAGTGGGAGACGCCGATCCGGCTGGTGGCTTCGGGCGTCGCGGTGGCCTTCGGCGGATACCTGCTGATCTCGCGGTCGCATCACCCAAAGTACCTCTCTCGGGTTGCCCCGCACCGGCTCGTGTGGTGGTCGTTTCTTGCCGCGACCGCCCACGGCGCCGGCCTGATGCTGCTGCCGATCTTCTTGTCAATGGACCATCACGACATGGCGGGCGAGCACGCTGCCCTGAGCCAACTCGTGACCGACCACACTGCGCCGGCGTTGCTGTTCGCCGCCGCGCACACGCTGGCGATGGTGTCGGCCGGCGCGCTGTTGGCGGTGCTGGTCTACCGCTGGTTCGGCTTGCGGGCCGTGTCGCGCACGTGGTTCAACCTCGACACGGTGTGGGCGCTGAGCCTGCTGCTGGTAGGACTGCTGAGTGCGGCGGCGGCCCTGTGGTGGTGAGCCCGCGTTGGCGCCGGCGTCAGTCGGGCCGGCCGGGGAACGGCCTGACGACCAGAGGATGCGCCGGCAACCCGTCGGCATAGAGCGACGCGATGCGGCCACCGGCCCGACGTCTTCGAGGATCCTGTCGTGACCGAGATAGATCGCCATGTGGGTGATCGAAGAACCGTAGAAGAGCAGGTTTCCTCGCCGGCGCTCAGACTGCGGCACTTGGGCCAGAGCGGACTCATGGACGTCAGGCGTGGCGCGGGAGTCCGCTCCCACGCGCATGTTGGCGTCCAGGTCGGGCACGTCGCCGCCTTCGGCGTACATCGCTTCCAGGGCCAGGCCTGAGCAGTCGAAGCCCATCGGCTCTACGCCATCCCAAATTTTCGGCGTGCCGAGCTGGCGCTGAGCGGCGTACTGATCCACACAGTAGGGCTCGTCGATCGGCCGGTTTCCCAGGTCAGCGGGCCGACGACGCCGTCCACCTCGAGCCCGTGTCAGCCTGGAAGCGACTGACCACCGTCTCGGTGGCGCTGCCGGAGCGCTCCTTGTGACCCTCGATACCCAGGACCCGCCAGATTGACCTTCATGCCCACAATCCGGGAGCGGGCAGGCAGCCGGAACCGATGCACACGTCACCGCCGTCGCTCCCGGCACGGCCAGACCCGGCACCGCGCTTCCCCCACAGCGGTGATGACAAGCAGAGGCTCTCGCGAGGACACTTCTGCCAAGCGCGACGACTCGAGGATGTCCCGAGTTCCGTGGAACTTCGGTGGCGGCCCGGTGAGCATCAGGCTGCGCTCACGTCTTGAGTGTTGCACTCGGCTCCGACAGTTTCG
This sequence comes from Chloroflexota bacterium, assembly GCA_013815585.1. Lineage (GTDB taxonomy): Bacteria > Chloroflexota > Limnocylindria > Limnocylindrales > CSP1-4 > JACDFU01. The sequence continues at coordinate 10 of JACDFU010000211.1, read as the reverse complement.
GTAGCGACGT
>JACDFU010000139.1 GCA_013815585.1 Chloroflexota bacterium | reverse complement strand
TCGTGGTGCTGGTCGCCACCGAGGAGCGCCCGACGACCCGGGACGCAGGCCGGAACTGGGATCGGCTGGAGCAGGAGCCTGGTGTCAGCCGGTTTCAGGCGGCCGGGGCCCGGGACCTGGGCATGCTCGGAGCCGGGGTGGAGAAGGCCTCGATCGTGGTCGACGCGCTCCTCGGCACGGGGGTCCGGGGAGCCCTGCGCGAACCGATTCGGGGCGCCGTGGAGCTCGCGCGTCGAGCTCGCGAGGCGGGCGTGCCGGTGCTGGCGGTCGACACACCGACCGCGCTCGACCTGTCGAGTGGCGCCGTATCCGACCCCCAGGTTCGGGCGGATGTGACGATCACCTTCCACCGGCCGAAGCACGGCCTGCTGACCCGCTCGGGCCGGGCGCTGGCTGGTCGACGCCTGGTGGCACCCATCGGAATCCCGGCCGGGGCCGATCCGGCCTAGCGAAGTCAGGGATCGCGCGCCAGCTCGACCAGCCTGGCCTGTGCCGCGTCCGTACCCCGTCGCACCACGATGCGGTCGATCTCGACGAGCTCCGCGTCCTCAAGCGGGCGGAAGCCCAGGTCCTCGCGCGCTGCGTTGGCTGCCGCAACGAGCCAGATCCGGCCACCCGGCCGGAGCTCCGGCAAGGCGCCGCGCCAGCCGGACTGCAGCACGTCCAGACGACGGACCACATGGTCCTCGTCGATCAGGGTCAGCCCGCGATAGAAGGGCTCGTCACCACGATCCCAGGTCTTCAGCAGCAGATCCTGCCCACCGTCGGCCTGCCGGATCCGCTCGAGTGCATAGACCATTGGGAAGTAGCTCCGTGGGTCGATCGTGAGCAGGAGGTCATTCGGCCGGGCGCGCCCACGGATTTCGGTTGCCAGCTCTGTCGCGGGAGCCAGGCCGGTCTGGGCGCGCCAGTCATCCAGCCAGCGGATCGTCCCCAGCGTCGAGAGGCCGAGGAGCGTCACGGCCAGGCCCAGCGCGGCCGCGCGAGGGACGACTGAGGCTCGGCGGACCGGCAGGCGTCCGATCGCGCGGATCCCCGCTGTCACGGCCAGGACGACTGGCGGCAGGCTGGCGCCGAGATAGCGCGTGTCGTAGATGGAGCGCACGGTCGAGACAGCCCAGATGATGATCGTAAGGGCCATGCCCGCCGCGATCGCCAGGGCCAGGATGCGAGCATCGGGCCGAGGCGTGCGGGCGAGGGCGCCGACGCCCAGCAGCGCAGACAGCACGATGACGCCGCGCGCCAGGTCCCAGGCGGGCAGATCGGTTCGCCAGCCGAGGACGGCCGTGAGCCATGTCTCCGCCCAGTCGAACGAGCCGGGAGGTGGCGTCCAGAAGGGCTCCCCGCTGGCGGCTGAGCGCAGAGCCGCGGGGAGCCAGGGCAGAAAGAGCAGCCCACCGGCCACGATCGCACCAGCAGCCTGCAGCGCGCCGCGGCGTATCAGGCCGGCCCGGACGCCTCCTAGCCGCGTGGCGCCGAGCCCGGCCGCAGCGGCCACCACGAACTGGAGGAACGCGGTCGGCAGGCCCAGGGACAGCGTCCAAAGCTCCCCCGCGCTGGCGAGAGCGAGACCAACGGCCGACACGACCGGCCGACCGACCCCTCGGGAACCGCTGGCGCGTCCGCTGGCCAGTCGCCAGGTCAGCCACCAACAGATCGTGGCGAACGCGGTTTCGAGCGAATACATCCTGGCGTCGCGGGCGTTGGCGACGGCAAGCGGGGAGACGGCGAGCAGCCCCATCGCGAGGAGCCCCGGCCATCTGCCCAGCGCTTCGTGCGCCCATCGCCAGCCGGCCAGGAGGGCGGCAAGTCCGGCGACCACGGAGAAGGCCCGTAACACGACCTCCGTGTCGCCCAGCAGCCTGATCCAGCCGCCGAGCAGCAGGGCATAGAGCGGTGGGTACGGCTCCGGCAATGAGTGGCGCATGAGATCAGCGATCGGGTAGCTCGCCAGTAGCCAGGAGGCCGCCTCATCCCGGAAGAGCTCCCGATCGCCGAGATAGAGGACGCGCGCCAGGACGGCGGCCCCGCCAATGCCAATCGCGAGCGCTCGCCACCCGAGGTCGGCTCGTCGGCGGGACAGGTCGTTCAGGACGAGGAAGAGTCTCGCTCGCCGAAGGAGAGCTTGCGCTCGCGCCCCTGCAGGAGGCGCTGGATGTTGTCCGCGTGGGCGAGCCAGATGAGCACGACGGCCAGAAAACCGTAGACGAGCGAAATGGGCCTGCTCGCGCCGGCCGCGACGAGAAGCGCAAGCAACGCCGCGGCCGCTGCGGAACCGATCAACGAGCCGAGCGAGACGTAGCGGCTGAGCGCGATGACCCCGAAGAAGATCGGAGCCGCCAACGGGATCACCAGCGGCTGAATGATGAGCATGGCGCCGATGCCGGTGGCCACGCCACGGCCTCCCTGGAACCGAAGGTAGAGCGATCGCGATGCGCCGAGCACGGCGGCGGCGCCCACCAGAGCCTCGACGAGCGGGTCGGCACCGGCGAGCCGGGCGCCTAGGACGGGAACGCCTCCCTTCGCAATGTCGAGGAGGCCAACGGCCAGACCGCGCGCCGGGCCCATTGCCCGCAGCGCGTTCGTCCCCCCGATCCTGCCGCTGCCCACCGTGCGCGGATCCCTGCCGCCGCTGAGCATGGCGATGATCACCCCCATGGGGATCGAGCCGATCAGATATCCGGCCAGGATGAGCCCGGCGTCTCGGACGATCGATGCGTCCATGGCGGCTGAGTATTACACCGCCCTCGACCGGCGCCTGCCTCGCGGCGCCGCAATCCGGCCCCGGTTGCGGCAACGCTGAGCACGGCCGTACCATCTGTGGGTGAAGCGCACTGCGCCGTCGCTGTCCGCCTGACATGGCGGTCGGCTCCTCCAACAGCTTCGATCTGGTCGTCCTTGGCGCCGGCACGGGGGGCTACACGGCAGCCTTCCGTGCCTCGCAGCTCGGACTTCGCGTCGCCCTCATCGACGAGCGCAAGATCGGTGGAACGTGCCTGCACGTCGGGTGCATCCCGACCAAGGCGATGCTGGAGTCGGCTGACTTCTACGACCGGGTGAAGCACGCGGCCGACTTCGGCGTGATGGCGGGTGATCCGAGCATCGACTACGCAGCGGTCGCCAAGCGACGGGGCGCGGTGGTCGACCGGTTGCACAAGGGGCTGCAGAGCCTTGTGAAGAAGAACAAGGTCGAGTACATCCGGGGCCGTGGGCAGTTGAAAAGCGCCAAGAAGGTGGCGGTCGAGCTCGTCGGCGATGGCGACAAGGCGGAAGGATCCCGGACCCTCGACGCGACCGACGTCATCCTGGCCACGGGCAGTCGCGTCAAGAGCCTGCCGGGGCTCGTCCCGGACGGCGAGCGGATCATCACCAGCGACGACGTCGTGGCTGGCACGAGCCTGCCCCAGAGCATCGTCATCGTCGGCGGTGGCGCGGTCGGCGTCGAGTTTGCGAGCTTCTACCACGACATGGGCGTGAAGGTCACCATTCTCGAGTACCTGCCCCGCCTCGTGCCGCTCGAGGATGCCGACGTCTCGAAGGAGCTCGAGCGGGCCTATACGCGCCGCGGCATGACGGTCATGACCGGTGCGCGCTTTGACTCGGGGTCGGTCCTCGTCGATGAGAACGGAATTTGCGTCGTGGTGGGACCCGAAGGAAAGCAGCCCCAGGAGCTCCGCGCGGACCAGATGCTCATGGCGACGGGTCGCGCCGCGAACGTGGAGGGAATCGGCCTGGAGACGACTCGTGCCGTGGTCGAGAAGGGCACCGTGGTCGTTGACGAGCGAATGCGCACTGCGGAGCCGCATCTCTACGCCATTGGGGACCTGATCGGCGGCCTCTGGCTGGCGCACGTGGCCGGCCACGAGGGAATCGCCGCCGTCCATCACATTGCCGGTGCGGAGGCGGAGAGGGTCGACTACCTGAAGATGCCGCGCGCCACGTACGGGCGCCCGCAGATTGCGTCGATCGGCCGTAGCGAGCAGGAATGCGAACGGGACAGGATACCCGTCCGGACCGGCCAGTTTCCCTTCCTGGCCAACGCGAAGGCGCTGATCGGCGGAGAGCACGACGGGTTTGCGAAGGTGGTCGCCCACGCGGAGACGGGCGAGGTGCTGGGCGTGCATATGGTCGGCCCGCACGTTACCGACCTCATTGCCGAGGCCAGCGCGGCGATGTTCCTCCAGTCGACTGCCTGGGAGCTGGGCGCGTCGGTCCATCCGCACCCCACGCTCTCCGAGGCGCTCGGAGAGGCGGCGCTCGCGGTCGACGGACGACAGATCAACTTCTGATGGCGACGACGGCCGCAGATGCTCGGGCCGCCGTCGGTGACGCGCCGGCCGGCGATCTTGCCGCCAAGGTCGGGCTGACTGACCAGCAGCTGCTCGACATGTACGCGCTGATTGCCCTCACGCGCGCCGTGGATGAGCGAATGTGGATCCTCAACCGTGCGGGCAAGGTGCCCTTCGTGATCAGCGGCCAGGGTCACGAGGGAGCTCAGGTGGGGCTGGCCTTCGAGCTGCGGAAGGGCCACGACTGGATGGTCCCCTTCTACCGCTCAGTGGCCAGCGTGCTGACCTTCGGCATGACGGCTCGCGAGATCATGCTGGCGCAGTTCGCGCGTTCGATCGACCCGAGCTCGGGCGGTCGCCAGATGCCCGGTCACTACGGCGCGGCCCGGCACAACATCCTCTCCACCAGCTCGCCGGTGGCAACCCAGGTGCTCCACGCCGTCGGCATCGCCCTGGCAGCGAAGATCCGCGGCATCGACCAGGTGGTGATGACCTCGCTGGGCGAGGGCGCCAGCAACCAGGGCGACTTCCACGAGGGACTCAATTTCGCAGGCATCCACCGGCTCCCGGTCGTGACCGTGGTCGAGAACAACGGCTATGCGATCAGCGTGCCGGCGCGACTCCAGACCGCGGTGGAGGACGTGGCCGACCGGGCGGGCGGCTACGCCATGCCCGGCGTGGTGGTGGACGGGGCTGACGTCCTAGCCTGCTATCGAGCCGGCCGCGAGGCGATCCGGCGGGCGCGGGCGGGGGAGGGGCCGACGCTGATCGAGGCGAAGGTGACCCGCTTGACCGGTCACTCCTCGGACGATCAGCAGACCAAGTACCGCAGCGCCGAGGAGCTGGCCTCGGGGAAGGACCGCGATCCGCTGCCCCGCTTCCGGTCCCAGCTGCGCGACGCTGGCGTCCTCGACGACGAGCATGAGTCAACAATCGCGGCCGAGATCAAGGCCGCGGTGGACGATGCAACGGACTGGGCGGAGGCGCAGCCCGAGCCGGATCCCGCCACGGCCGAGCGGCACGTCTACGCTGGTGATCCGCCGGACCCCTCCGCCGGGCAGCCAGGGGCCGGCTAGCCGTGCCGGTTCGCACCTACATCGAGGCGATCCGGGAGACGCTGCGCGAGGAGATGCGTCGCGACGCAAGCGTCATCGTCCTGGGCGAAGACGTCGGCAAGAAAGGCGGCGTCTTCCTTGCCACCGACGGCCTGTATGACGAGTTCGGCGAGGGGCGGGTCATCGATACGCCGCTCACCGAGTCGCTGATCATCGGCGCCTCGATCGGTGTGTCGGTGAACGGATTGCGCCCGGTGCCGGAGATCCAGTTCGCCGACTTCATCTTCCCGGCCTTCAACCAGATCGTCAGCGAAGCGGCGCGCATGCGATATCGCTCCAACGGGACCTTTTCGTGCCCGATGACGATTCGCGCTCCGTTCGGTGGCGGTGTGCACGGCGCGCTCTATCACAGTCAGTCGGTGGAGGCCTTCTTCACCCACGTCCCAGGGCTCAAGGTCGTGGTCCCCTCCACGCCCTACGACGCCCGGGGGCTCCTGCGCAGCTCCATCCGGGACGATGACCCGGTGCTCTTCTTCGAGCACAAGAAGCTCTATCGCTCGGTGCGCGGTGAGGTCCCCGATTCTGATTACAGCGTGCCGCTGGGTCGCGCGAACATCACCAGGCCGGGCACCCAGGTGACGATCGTCGCGTACGGGCTGATGGCGCACTACGCTCTGGAGGCGGCCGAGCTCGTGGAGGCCGACGGCATCAGCGCCGAGGTGATCGACGTCCGCACGCTCCGGCCGTTGGACACCGAGACGCTCCTCGACAGCGTCAAGAAGACAGGCAAGGCGGTCATCGTCTACGAGGACAACCGCTTTGGCGGTTACGGCGCAGAGATTGCAGCCTTGCTGGCGGAGGAGGCGTTCGACTATCTCGATGGCCCTGTGACCCGCGTGGCCGGCCCCGAGGTACCCGGCGTGCCTTACAGCCACGGCCTGGAAGACTGGTTCATGGTCGATCCCGACAGGATCGCGGAGGCGGTTCGCCGCCTCGCCGCGTACTGAGAGCACTCGCGTGACGGAGGATGGACGTTCATGCCCAAGGTGACGATGCCCCAGCTCGGCGAGAGTGTTGCCGAGGGCACCATCGGTAAGTGGCTCAAGCAGGTCGGCGACCACGTCGACAAGTACGAGCCCATCGTCGAGGTCATCACGGACAAGGTGAACGCGGAGGTGCCGTCCCCCTTCGAGGGCACGCTGACAGAGATCCTCGTCAAGGAGGGTGAGACTGTCCCGAACAACGCCGAAATTGCCACGGTGGAGGGGGCCAACGAGGAGGCCAGCGCGGCAGCCCCGGAGACATCCGCGAGCGGATCAGCCGCGGACTCGGCCGTGGCGACCGGGCCGAACGTGGAGGAAGCGGAGGGCCAGGAAGCGACACCGGAGACGGCGCCACAGAAGTCGGGCAGCGTCGCGGTCAAGGCGGAGAAGTCCAACGGGGCGGGGGTTATGGACCGGACGATTCTGGGCATGGGCTCGCCCGGGCCCGCCGGCTCGGACGAGGGCGCCGAGCGGTCCGGGCCGCCGGATCAGAGCGGTCCCGAGTACGAGGGTCGCATGACGCCGGCGGTCCGCCGGTTGGCTCGTGAGCACGGCGTGGACCTCTCGCTGATCAAGGGAACCGGCCACTCCGGACGGGTCACTCGAGAGGACGTGCTGGCCTTCGTGGAGCAGCAGCGTCCGGGCGGGGC
>JACDFU010000138.1 GCA_013815585.1 Chloroflexota bacterium | reverse complement strand
GTGGACCGCCTCTCCACGCTCAGGGCCGGCCTCCCAACCGCCCTGACCCGCGCCGGATCCTGTGGGGAGTGGCACCCGCGGACTTACTACGCACCCCATGCGTAAGCGGCACAAAAAGCAGCCCGGCAAGGGCGATGTTCCAGGCGTGGCGCGAGCCGTCGCCTCTGGCGTGATGCTATGCGCTGATCACGGCCAGGATCTCCTCGGCGATCCACCTCTTTCGGAAGCCCGGCGGTGCCGGGCTTGCTTGAACAACACCGTGCGATTCGAGCTCGGCGAGTAAGTTCTTCGCACCCTGCGGTGTGTTGCCGAGCCGGTCAGACACGTACCGCGCGGTCACGATGGGGTTCTCAAAGAGCAGCTCCACGACGCCCGGTGCCCGAGAGCGCGTGTCGCTGAGCTGGCGCCTGTAGCGCTCGCGCAGATCGGCCAGACGCTCCGCCCGCTCCACGGCGTCGCCGGCCTGAACCTCGATGGCCTTCAGGAAGAACTGGAGCCACTCCTCAAGTTCGTAGCGTTCTCGAACGGCTTGAAGCCGGTCGGCATAGTCGCCTCGATGCTGTTCGAAGTACGAGCTGATGTACAGGAGGGGGCGCGGCAAGACACCCTTCGAAACGAGGAAGAAGACGATCAGGAGTCGCCCCAGCCGGCCGTTGCCATCGAGGAACGGGTGGATCGTCTCGAAGTAGTAGTGCAGAAGCCCGCACCGGATGAGGAGCGGCAGCTGGCTTTCATCTTCATGGGTGAAGCGTTCCCAATCCGCCAGGGCATCGTTCAAAGCGCGACCCGGCGGCGGGGGGACGAAGATCGCCGTCTGGGGGCGGGCGTCCGGCGAGCCGATCCAGTTCTGGTTTTCGCGGAAGTTGCCAGGTGTCGGGTCGCTGCTCCGTACGCCGTCCAGGAGGACGGAATGCAACTCCTTCACAAGCCGCCCAGAGATCGGCAGTGTGGCGAGACGCTCAAGACCGAGATTGAGCGCAGCCACATAGTTCTGGACCTCGCGTACGTCGCCCGGTGACGACCCTTCCGCCGTTGCGCGGAAAACGTCGGAGAGCGAGGCTTGGGTCCCCTCGATTCGAGAGCTCGCCACTGCTTCCCGCGTGACGTAAGGGCCAACGAGAATGTGTGGATTCGGCAGCAGTCGACCGGCTCCCGCGAGACGTCCGAGCGCCGTGTCTGCGCGTGATAACCCGAGAACGGTCTCCGGTGCGAGCGCCAGTGATCGGGGAAGGGTCGCCGGAACGAAGGCCTCGTAAGGTCCTTCGGTGTTGAAGGTCCTAACGATCTGTCCTGCGGCGGGGGCTACAAAGCGCTTTGCATCCATCGACGGAGGGTACAACGAAACAGCCCTTTTTGTTGCACCCTAGCCCACTTGGTGCAACCTGACTTGTGCCCTCGCCCCTGCCCGGCCCGCGGCCCGTGACGGGTCAGGGCAGCGGGCTGACGTTGTCCTGCCACCACTCGTGGAGTCGGGTCAGTGAGAGCGTGTTGCTGCTGGCCTGGGCGAGGATGGCCAGTTCGTCGTCGGTCCAGACGACGTTGGGCTGACGCGCCCGCTCGAAGCAGACGATCAGGCCCGACTGCGTGCCGCCATCGGGGTACTCTCGCTCGTACGGACCCTCCTCGCAGGTCGCGATGCCGGGCCCTGCAGAGCGCGCAAAGCTCGCGAACTGCTCCTCGTAGGTCTCGTCCGCAGCGGCCTTGTCGTCGAAGGCCATGTAGACGACGCGAACGTCCTCTGCCGTGCACGCGAGCGCGAGGTTGGCGTATGGCCGGACCTCCTCCGCACAGGAGTCGCGGATCTCTTCGGGGATGTGCTCGAGGAGCGCCGCGGCGGCCGGGTTGAGGCTTGGCGCCGCCGTGGGCGCAGCGCTCGTTGGCGCGGCCGTTGGCGCGATCGACGGGGCTTCACTCGGGGCGCTTGCTTCGGCGCTGGCGGCGCTCGGCTCAGCAGAGGCGCTCGCGGGCGGCTCGGTCACTACCACCGGCGAGCCCGTCGAAACCTGGGCCGGCGTTGCTGTGCAAGCTGCCAGCGTCAGGGCGATCAAGGCACTCCACGCCATCCATCGATCACTTGACTGAGACCACCGCTCCATGGCTCTCACTACCCCGTCCCCTCCGCCAACGATTTGCGAACCACGGGCCGCACTGTGACACACAAGCTGGCACGGCACGCGTTCAGATTTGTGTCCCAAGCCGAGAGAGAGGCACGACTCCAGTGACGCCCGCCACCCGCGACGCCGACCAGCCCAAGCGCCAGCCCCACGAGGAATCTGCTGCGGCCCGCCACGTGGTCACCGAGGCGCTCACAAGCGCAAAGCCCCTCGTGACCATGTCGCGCGAGGATCTCGTGCTGATCGCTCTGGACGCCGGAGCCGCAGCGCAGGGAGCCGAGTACGTCCCCTTCGCCGACGCCGTCGAGCGCGAACTCGTCGAGGTGCACGAGCTGGACGGAGGCTCGGTGCCGGCTCTCACGGCCGTGGCCAAGGGCTCCGATGTGCTGCTCCTCGACGGCGATACGGTTGTGGGTGGGAAGCAGAACCGCGTCGTCAACATCACCATCTGGCTTGCCGCTTCCACCACGACGACCATCCCGGTGACCTGCCTCGAGGCCGGCCGCTGGGACCGTGCGCCGGGCCGGTTCGATAGCGGGCGCAAGGTCGATCTGGCCATGCGCGAGAAGCTCCACCGCATGGTCAACGAGAACGTTCACCGGTCCGCCGAATTCGCGCCCGAAGCGAGTCCTGCCTATGTGGCCGACCAGTCGGCTGTATGGGAGGAGATCGGACGCAAGCACGCACGGGCGGGAATGCGGTCCGAGACCGCCGCGCTCCACGACCTCTACGCCCGGGAGGCCGACGAGCTGGCGCAGATCCGTCGCGCCTTCCCCTATCCGCAGGGTGCGTGTGGCCTCGCCGTGGCAATCGGGGGAAGCGTCATGGCCCTCGATCTCTTCGACGCGCCGAAGACGCTCGAGCATCAGTGGCCCCGTTTGGTGGAGGCGGCCGCCTCAGCCTGGCTCGACGAGCGACGCGCCGTCGCTCTGGGCACGAAAGCGAAGGTAGCGCACCGCTATCCGGACCCGGGCGCTCTCGACAGGCTGCTCGACCGGGCGCGGGGCGTCCTCGGCGACGCAGAGGTGCATCCGTCCGTCGGGGCCGGCTACGACGTTCGCATGAGCGGCGAGAAGGTCCACGGCTCTGCCCTCGTGCATCGCGGACGTGCGGTCCACGTGGCGCTCTTCCGAGGCGAGCCGGTTTCAGCCTAGTCCGGGGGCCCGCTCGCTTCCGGCGCAGATCGCCTTCCCACGGCGCGATCGCGTTCTCAGTTGACACGTCGGTACAATCGCTCGCACCTGGGACGCCCCCATCCCGGGCGATTGATCCTGTGGCGGAGGGGGGCGCATTGCCCAAAGGCCAGACGACGTTGCGACCGGTTTGCCGCTGCTGATGACAGTCGTGTCATCAACGGCCCCTGAGCGCCTGCGACCCGGCGGCGAGGTGGCGCAACAGGCGCCGTCTGGCAGTCGGGCCGGCGGCGGGGCAACGCGGCGGTGATGGAGACGATCGCCCGGCCGGTCAACCACGCGGTCTTCGAGCGGCTCGTGCAAGGCGCCCGTGAGCAGGAGCCGGTCTCGTACGGCGAGCTGGGCAACATGCTCGGCCTGGCGATGGACTATCCGCCGCACAGGACGGAGATCGGCCAGCTTCTCGGTGCGATCTCACGGCACGAGGTGGCGAACGGCCGGCCGATGCTCTCGAGCGTCGTCCTGCACAAGGACCAGGCGACGCCCGGCAAGGGCTTTTTCACGCTCGGCCAGGAGCTTGGTCTCGTCGGCCCGGATGAGGACGAGCTCGCCTTCTCAGTTCGCCAGCTGAACGAGACCTTCCAGCTGTGGGGCTCGCCCGACGCTCCTTCGACCGACGAAGCGCTCGGGATTTCGCCGGCGACCCAGGACGACGTTTCGGAGGCGCCGCGAGGTCTTTCGGACGTTGCGGGAGGCCTTTCGGACGCTGCCGCGAGAGCTTCCGGCGGCCAGTCGAGGGCCCAGGAGGACCTCGCCGCTGAGCAGCCCGCCTCGGGCTGCCGTTGGTCGGCAACAAGGCCGTGGAGGACGCGGCGATCCGGTGGGTGATGCAGCTTGAACAGGCGGCGGGCCGTCAGCCGGTCGACCGTCGATATGAGGCGGCGTTCCCGGCCGACCTCGAGAGCTCGCCTCGGATCATCGAGGTCAAGGCGATCGGCGGCAGCGGCCGCGGCTGGTTTCTGCCAGTCGAGAACGCCCAGATGGAAGAGGCGCGGCGGAACCCGAACTTCTTCATCTACGTGGTCGAGAACACGCGGCAGGGTGACCCGACGCAGTTCACCCTGCGGATTCTCGGCGGTGAGCGCCTTCAAGGTCTGCTTGCCAAGGCGAAGCAGCGCAGCTACTACGAGGTCGCATGGCCGGTCGCCAGCTATGACGCGACACCCGGCTTGGACGCGCTGTCCGAACCGACTGATCGCCAGTACAACGCGTGATGCCTAAGTCACGGGATCGTCGTGAAGCCCTCCGCCGCGAAGTCCTCGTCGAGCGTAAAGGCCGTCTCGATGCCGGCCGCACGCATCGTCACGAAGGACGTCGCATCGACCAGCGAGATTCGGCGCCCGGGACGGGCACGCAGCAGATCGAGCGCCTGGTGAAGGGACTCGACGCCCGGGCTCACCAGCTCCACGCGCCCGGAACCCACGATGCGGTCCGTGAGCTCGAGCGCCTGCGCCGGCCCGATGCGCCCGAGCGTCAGGCCATGGACCTCCGCCAGGACGAGATCACTGATCGTGAGCTTGGCCTTGCCGGAGAAGAGCTGTCGAAGCGCGACCGCCGCGGCACCGTGGCGCGACGCCGTCCGGTCGGCCGCCTCGTACACAGCGCTCGTGTCGAGGAAGACGTGCCGCGTCAGGGTGCGGTGCGCCCTCGACGCTTGCGCGCCGATCGGTCACCGGTCTGGCTGGCGTCAGCGGCTGCGTCTGCTCCTGCCTCTGCGCCCTGGTCGGCGAGGTATGCGTCGTGTTCCTCTCCGACATCCCCATACGGCCGGGGGCCAGTGTCCTCGAACAGCCCGATGATGCCGACGAGGGTGTCCTCGTTAGCCGGCGCGTCTGCCAGGTACGCGGAGACACTCTCCCGGATCAGCGAGCCCATCGACTGGTCTCGCCGCTCAGCAAGCCGCTGGAGCCGACGATGCTGCTCCGCCTCGAGCATGACGCGGAACGCCTTCGAAGGTGACATCGCGAGAGACGATATCACGTCCCCCGACATCGTCCTTCCCATGCGGCCGCCATGGCCTGTCGCGAGCTGTGACGCAACGCCGTTCCTCGAAGGGCTGTCCGACGTCGGTGAGCGCGGCTGATGCACCTCCTCGACGGGCAGCCGGTGTTCAGCGCCACCGACCTGGTCGGATTCCTGGCGTGCGACCACCTGACCCAGCTCGAGCGGGCGGCGGTGTCGGGCGAACGGCCGGGCGGTCGGCCGCATCGCGACGACCCGGTGCTCGACACGATCCGCCAGCGCGGGTTCGAGCACGAGCAGCGCTTCCTGGACGGCCTGAAGGCCGAGGGCCGACAGGTCACGGAGATCAGCCCTGACGCTTCGGCGGATGCGCCCGACGGTTCACGCGAGAGCCACGGCGACCAGTTGCGCCGGCAGGCGCGCGAGACCCGCGAGGCGATCAATCGCGGCGACGACGTGATCTACCAGGCCGCCTTCTTCGACGGTCGATGGCGTGGCCACGCCGACTTCCTGTTGCGGCGCAATGACAAGGCGAGCCTGCTGGGCCCGTACAGCTATGAAATTGCCGATACCAAGCTCGCCCACAAGACGAAGGCGAGCGCAATCCTCCAGATCTGCTCGTACATCGAGCAACTCACACAGATCCAAGGGGTCGAGCCGGACGAGATGCTCGTCGCGCTTGGCGGGAAGGCGCGGGCTATCGAGCGCCACCGGGTCGCCGACTTCATGGCCTATTACCGCACCGTCAAGACTCGCTTCGAGCGTGCGGTCGATGGGGAGATCGTAGGGCCGCCCGCTTATCCGTCGCTTATCACGGTGCCCGAGCCGGTCGAGCATTGCGGCGTCTGTCGCTGGCTCTTCGAGGACTGCCAGCCTCGCTGGCGCCGCGAGGACGCGCTGAACCTGGTGGCTGGCATCACGACCCGGCAGCGCACCGGGCTGCGGACGATCGAAACGGACACGCGACGAAAGCTCGCGGTGCTGCCGCTGCCGCCACCGAAGATCGAGCGGACCAGCAGGGACGGCATCGTGCGGGTTCGCGAGCAGGCGCGCCTGCAGGTGCAGGGCGAAGACGAGAGCAAGCGCCGCGGCGAGGAGGTCGTGCTCTACGACCTGTTGGACCCGCGCGTCCGTCGGACCGGCCCAGCTGATGACAGTGCTGTCATCAGGGATAGGGATGGGGCGGCCGACAACAAGCGCGCTGGCAATGGAGGCGCCGTTGATGACAAGACTGTCATCATGGGGGGAAACGGGATGGCTGGAGGTGGGCCGGCTGAGGGTGAGCCGGCTGGTGGCGGACCGGCTGGCGATGAGGGCGTTCGGGCGGCTTTGGCGGATGGAGGGCCTACCGCGCCCGAGGCGAACGAAGTTGACCCCGAACGCGGGCTGTCGATCCTCCCACCCCCGAGCCCGGGCGACCTCTTCTTCGACATCGAGGGCGACCCCTTTGCCGAAGACGAAGGCCTCGAATATCTCTTTGGGGTGGTCGAGCCGGGTCCGGAGCTCATCGCGCCGCCGCTGACGCTGGGGCTGGCCGGCGACGGTCAGGCGTCGGGGGCACCGGAGGCCACCCCTGAGCCCCAGGACCATGCCTGGTGGGCGTTCACGCGCGAGGAGGAGAAGCGGGCCTTCGAGCAGTTCATCGACTTCGTGATGGCGCGGCTGCAGCGAGACCCGAAGCTCCACATCTACCACTACGCGTCGTACGAGCGGGGGCGGATGGGCCGGCTGTCGACGAGGCACGGGACGCGGGAGGAGGAGGTCGATCGGCTGCTGCGCGGCGGCGTGTTCGTGGACCTGTTCAGGGCGGTCCGACAGGGCGTGCGCGT
>JACDFU010000210.1 GCA_013815585.1 Chloroflexota bacterium | reverse complement strand
GGTCGGGCTTGCCCGACCTGACGACGGCCCCGGCTGACCCGCCCAGCCCGCAGCTCACCGTTACGGCAGGAAGAGCCGCGGGTTGCGTGGGATCCCGTCCAGCATCGTCATCCAGTGGACGTGGCAGCCGAACGATCGACCGGTGTTGCCCTCATAGCCCACCACGTCGCCGGTCTTGACCGTGGCGCCCGGTTCGATGCCGTCCGGCGCGATCGGTTGCATGTGGGCGTACCACGTCTGGAGCTTCTCCGAGTGAAGGATCACGACGACCCACGCGGGGTCCGGGCCATCGGCCCAGTTCCAGCCGGCGTACGCGATCGTGCCGTCACCGGCGGCCTTGATCTCGTCACCGCACCTGGTGGCGATGTCCGTGCCGTTGTGGAAGTTCTCGCAGCCGTGCGCCGGGGCGTACCCGGGATACGAGCTGCAGCCGTACTCGCCGGTGATCCGGCCGATGAGCGGCCACTCGAGGGTGCCGTTGTACTCGGAGGGGATGTTTCCGAGCCGCTTCTGGTCCTCGATCAGCTTGTTGATGCGGCCGGCCAGCTGCATCTGCGCACGTGACGCCCTGGCGATCGCCTCCTCGATGTTGTCACGCGTCGCGGCGAGCTCCTCGAACGCCTTCTTCTGGATCGCGAGCTCGCGGGCCGTGGCGGCCTCCAGCTCCGCCAGCCGAGCCTGCGCGTCCTCCAGCTGGCGAAGCTGCTTGTCGAGCTCCTTCTTCTGGACCGCGGTCTCCTGGCGGAGCAGGTTCGTCTCCAGGCGCGTCGACTCGACCGTCGCATGCAGCGCCGCGAGCGTCTCGGCGTCCTTCGTGATCTGGTCGGCGAGAGCCTGATCCTGCTGTCCGACATCGAGGTGGTAGCTGACGGCGGCGAGCACGTCCGAGAACGAGCCACCGGTCAGGAACGTCTCGAGCAGGCTGACCCGATCCGTCTCGTACGCCGCGCGCAGGCGATCGGCGAGGAGGGCCTGCCGCTCGCGGAGCTCGTCCCGCTTGGCCGTCTCCCTGGCCTCGAGCGCGACCAGCTGCTCGTCGAGACTGGCGACCTCGGCGACCAGGGCGGCGTACTTCGCCTTGACGTCGTCGATGGCGACCACCATCCCGTCGATGGAGTCGCGCACCGCGTTGAGGTCGGCGTTGATCTGGTCCAGCGCGCCGGCCGTCTCTGCGATCTCGACCTTCAGCTCGCCCTGCGCGGCGTTGAGCTCCTCGACCTGCTGCTTCTGCTCGGCGATCTGCTTGTCGAGCGCCGCCTGGCGTGCCTTCGCTTCCTCGAGCTCGTCGCCGGCGACGCGACCGGTGGGCACCGCGAACAGTCCGCCCAGGAGCGGGACCATGAGGAGGCCGAGGAGAAGGCGGCGGCGGGGCGTCGAAGAACCGGATCGGGCGAGCGCCTGCCTGGTCGTTGCGGGACCCATCAGTCCAGTGACGTCATCGTGCGAGCAGACTCCGTGGCTTCGCGTCGCTCCTGGGGCCGACGCGGTGACGGCTACGGCTACGCTCGCCGGCGAGCTCGCGGTCCGGTTGCGGGCACTGCCCCCGGGACGAGACCGGCTCGGTCGCGAGCATACCAGCCGTCGTCCAGACACTACCCAGCCCGGGCGGGCGTCACATCCCAATACGTACCTTCCGCGGACTGTGGCTCACCGCCGCGAGCAGCGAACGGTGCGGTTCCGCACCATCCTCGCGCGAACTCACCGCAGGAAACCCCACAGGGAGCCGAGGATCAGGAATGGCCCGAACGGCACGTAGCTCCGCCGGCCGATGCGCCGGGCCACGAGAAGCACGGCCAGGACCGCCCCGGCGACGAGCAGCCCGACGACGACGCCGTTGACGGCCCGCCCCAGGCCCAGGACCAGTCCCACGCCGATCAGCAGCTTGACGTCACCGAGGCCGAAGGCCCCGGCACCGAACGGGATCGATGGCAGATACAGCACCGCCGGGATGACGATCGCGGCGGCGATCGCCGGCAGGATGGCGCCACCGACCAGCGGGTTCAACCCACTGGCGGCGTACAGCAGCGCGACGGGGATGACCGGCAAAGTCAGGGCGTCCGGCAGCAGTCGCTGGTCAAGGTCCGTGGCCAGGCCACCGATCAGGACCGCTACCCAGAGTGAGAAGAGCCCGAGCGCGACCGGGTCGGTCCCGAACCGCTGGGGCACCAGACCGAGGCTCACCGCGCCCGTGGCGGCCGTGAGCCACGTTCGCCAGTCGACGGGGCGGCCCGGCGGGTGCTCCTCATCGTGCTCCGGCCAGTGGGTCGCCAGTCGATCGGCCGCGAGTCCGAGTACGAGTCCCGCGAACGCGAAGGCGATGGACAGCGGCGGCAGGGGCGACGGCACGCGCGGAGTCTACGGGTACGGGTG
>JACDFU010000209.1 GCA_013815585.1 Chloroflexota bacterium | reverse complement strand
CGCCGGGGCCTGCCCTACGGACCGTGGCTGCCGGAGTCGGCGCCCGACGACGGCGTTGATCGCGGCATCGTGTTCCTCTTCATCGGCGCGAGCATCGCTCGACAGTTCGAATTCGTCCAGGAGGTCTGGATCAACGACGGCACGTTCGCGGGGCTCGGCCCGGACAAGGACGCCGTCCTGGGTGCCAACGACGGCGCCGGGACGATGACCATCCCGGTCAAGGGGAAAATCTATCCGAAGATCCGAGGGATCGCTCGCTTCGTGACGGTGAAGGGGGGCGGCTACTTCTTCCTCCCGAGCATCAGGGCGCTCGGCCATCTCGCCACCGCCGGAGCGGGAGCCGCGGAGCGCACGCCCCGGCCTCCATCGATCCCCCCGGAACGCGCAATCACGGCCGCATCGATCACCGATCCCGGCGGACCGCCCTGACGATCGGCCCACTGCCCACGACCTACGGGTTGAAGCGGCGGGCGGCCCGCTCGGCGTCCATCGTAGACCATCGGTAGGCTTGCCGCCAGGGCGAAGCGGGCGTACTCGGCCGCCTTATCGCCCTTCGCGACCAGCCCGAGCCTCAGCCCGGCTGCCGCGAGGCGAGCCCCATCACCTTCTCTACGCCAGCGTGGCATACACATCCTCCAGGCATTCGCGGTTGGTGGAGCTCTGGAGGCAGGGTGCGTGCCGGGTGCCCGTCAGGTTTCTGCGGGGGGAGGTGGGAGATGAGGGAGGAAACGACGGTTCCAGGGATGAGCCTTGGTCGGGCGACCGTTGACGACGCGCTTGGGAGGTGACGCGGGGACCGGCATGGTCGGGAGTCGAGCAGGAGCAACGAGCACGACCGGTGAGGCGTCCGGGGCGCCAGCGGCGTCAGGTGTGGGCGGGGCTGCGACCGGGAGGGCGGGGGTGCGGGCCGCGCGTCGTTCGGTGCAGCGCTGGCGTCGCTGCTGACGGCGCGCGTGATCCTCGGCCCGGAGCCGCGCGCTGATCCGCGGCCAGGCCTCTTCCCAGCGGTCGGCGCACACGATCGTGCGGAGAGCAAGCATCGGATCGACGCTCTGGGGCGCCCAGTGCATGCCACTGCCCTTGAGGCGGTCCTCGACGACGACCTTGTTGGCGCCTTCGACGATCCCGCTGCCGATCGGGTAGCCCGCCGCCCGGAAGGTCGGGTACTGGAGTTGGGCGAGGCGAGGCTCGAGGTACCCGAGCGCCTCGTCGCGGAACGGGCCGGCCGGCAGGGCGCGCAGCGTGGCCAGCACCGGGTCTGGACCGTCGTGCTTGAGGGCGTGCGCCTGCTGGCCCAGCCACTCACTGGTGGCCGCCGTCCCGGCACCGAACGCTTCATGGCTGGCGCGCGCCAGATACTCGACGGCATGGGGGAAATCGAGCACCCGAATGGCGTCCGGACGATGGAAGTCGATGAACTTCTGGAGCCAGCCGGCGCCATCCATGACCGCGACCACCACCAGCGCGGTGCCGACCCCACGCCGAAAGGTTTCGACCAACGCCAGCCGCCGAAACTCGGTATGGTCGATCCGTCGCGAGAAGTACGACAGCTCCCGCGCCCGCCCGTCGCCGTTCGGCTCCTGGACGACCGTGCCGATCGCCAGGGTCTTGACCTCGACCCACTGCTTGTGGACCAGCGAGATCATCGCCCCATCGACGCTGATCTGCTGCAGGGACGGCCCGACCGGCTCCGGGGGTGGTCGGTGTTCGAGTCGCTCGACCTCGGCCGTCTGCTCGGCGACGTAGGCCGCCCCAGCCGCTTCGGTCAGCCGCTCGGCGACCGACTCACTCACCACCGCCCGGGTCAGCCAGCCCACCTCCCGCGCCGCGTGCGCGAACGGCATCCAGCTCCCGAGCCGCACCAGGCTCGCCTGCAAGCGCGGCGTCAGCGTCCCTGGGAGCAGTGCCAGCTCATCGTCCAGGGGGAAAAGACCCGTCCCCGCACTGGGGACAGGTCGCATACGACCGCTGGAGCCGCACCTCGGCCCCACCTTGCGTCAGAAGCTTCCGTTCGCTCTGGCCCCGCGCCTGCACCACCACTCCGCATCGCGCACACCGGGGCCGCTCCTCCCAGGTCACGGCCGGCACATCCGCTGCCGGCGACGCCAGCGCCAGATCTGACAACACCCGCGCTCGTAACTGGTTCAGCCGCTCGTCGAGCGCCTCCTCGATCTCGCTGAACGTCGCCTGCGGGTGCGCCGCTCGCCAGTCCGCCATCCCGCTCCACACCGACTCCGCGTCTTCACTCCAGCGTCCTTCAATCCCCTGCAACCGCTTCAGCCTCGCCACCTTGCCCCTCCAGGCTCTCGCTTCCTTCCTATTCTCGCTCAGCCTTGCAGAACTTTGCAGGGCACCCGGAGGCCACCCAGCCT
>JACDFU010000137.1:6128-7119 GCA_013815585.1 Chloroflexota bacterium | reverse complement strand
CCTGTTCGCTCCGGGACGGCCACCCACCGCGCGCATCGATGGCCGGCTCGTGGCGCTGGATGACACTCCCCTGACGCCCGTGGCAACCGCATCGCTCGCCCGTTCGCTCGTCGGCTCTCGCTGGGAGGAACTCGAGGCGCAGCGGGAGCTCGACTTCAGCTTCTCGTTCGGGCAGCAGGCAAGGGTCCGGGCCAACCTCTTCTTCCAGCGCGGCACCCTGGCGGGCGCGCTCCGCTTCGTGCCCTACGAGGTGCCTTCACTCGAGGCGCTGGGCGCGCCGGCCATCTGCGCCGAGCTCGTCCACCGTCCGCAGGGGCTGGTGCTGGTCACCGGGCCCACCGGCGCCGGCAAGTCGACCACCCTCGCCGCGATGATCGACCGGATCAATCGTGAGCGGTCGGTTCACATCATCACGATCGAGGACCCGATCGAGTATGTGCACGCGCACATCCAGAGCATGGTCGTGCAGCGGGAGGTCGGCTCAGATACGCACGACTTCGCCCGCGCCCTGCGATCGGCGCTGCGCGAAGACCCCGACGTGGTGCTCGTGGGCGAGATGCGCGACCTGGAGACCGTCAGCGCCACACTGACCCTGGCGGAGACAGGCCATCTCGTGTTTGCCACGCTTCACACCAACGACACGGCCCAGGCGATCGACCGCATCATCGACATCTTCCCGCCCGAGCAGCAGGGCCAGATCCGTGTCCAGCTCTCCCAGACGCTGCTTGCCGTGATCCATCAGCAACTCCTGCCGCGCTCGGACGGTTCAGGCCGCGTGGCGGCCTTCGAGGTCATGCTCTCCACGCCGGCCGTGCGCAACCTGATCAAGGAGGGCCGCACGAGCCAGCTGCGCAACGTCGTCAGCACGGGCGCCCAGGCGGGAATGAGAACCCTCGAGTCGGACCTGCGCCGGCTGGTCGCGGAGGGTGTCGTCGAGGCGACGACCGCCGCCGCCGTCACGCTCCGGCCGGAGGAGCTGACCGGCTGAATC
>JACDFU010000137.1:0-6118 GCA_013815585.1 Chloroflexota bacterium | reverse complement strand
CGCCTCTTCGGTGCTCGGTTGCCTGTGAACGGGAGCCTGCTGGTCCCTGCTGGTTGAAGTCGAGGGTTAGGCGCAGCCGCCCGTGCCTGCGGCGGACACCAGACCGGCCGCCGTCCAGGTGTACGACCCCTTGGTGGTCGCCTGGCGCAGGTAGTTTGGCGACAGCGGCTCACTGCCGGTCCCGACCGGGAGTGCCGTGAAGGTGTTCGTGGCAGTGCCCTGCGCGGTCACGCCGGTGATGTTGTTCTTGGCGAGCATCGCGTCCATGGCCGTCTGCACGGTGCGGAGCTCTTCAGCACAGGCGTTAGTCTTGGCAGTTGCGGTGAGCCCGACGAGGCTCGAGGTCACCACCGCGGCGAGGATGCCGAGGATGGTCACGACCACGAGCAGCTCCACGAGCGTGAAGCCGCGTTCGTCGCGGTGCATCCGTCGGAGCGTTCCGAACATCTCAGCTGATCTCCCTTTGCTGCGTCTCGGTGTGGGGCGAAAGGCCGTCGACTACCGGACGGATCGATAAGTCCCGGCCGCGCCCTCGGAAACCGAGTTGCTCAGCCGATTGCATCGTCGGTTGCAACGGCATGTACGGGAAGTGCTCGATGGTCCGGCCGCGCCCAGTACTTCGCGGTGGGTCGGGATGAGAGGAGTGCAGTGATGTACGCTGCGCCGTCGCCTTGGGACCGTGCCGTACCGGGGCGCCGCTGACGATGGACTGGTTCGGGCCTGCACCCGCCCATCGCCGGCAGGGCCGGTTACCTGCTGACGTTCCAGCTGGACAGGGTTGGTGGAGCCGCGCCCGCGCTCGTGTAGGTCGTGGTCACCGTCGAGCCGCCGGCCGTGGCGACCACCGTCACGTTCGCCGGGGTGCTGGTCCCGGTCGCGTACTCGAGCAGCAGACCGTCCCAGTAGGGCTGCGGTGTCGTATCGGTGGAGTAGCCGATCCGGGCGACGGCACCATTCAAGGCCGCCCTGGTCCACGATGCGCCGGCGGGTGCCACGACGCCACCGCGGTAGGACAGTCCGGTCTCGCTCATGTCACCGCTGAAGAGAACACGCTCAGTCGCGCCATCGAAGATGCCCGTCTTGCCCGCGTTCGCCGAGCTCCCGCCGGCGTGGTAGGCCACCACTCCTGCCACGCCGCTGAGGCAGTTGGCTGTCGTGTTCCCGAAGGTCAGCTCCAGGTAGGCCGTGCCGGCGTTGGTGATCTGGCGGACCTGGTCGGTGGTGCTCGTCAGCGGATCGTCATCGAGGCGGAGGTACGTGCTCGCCCCGGCCGCGCTGCCGTCCTCGTGCGTGAAGCTCGCGGCACCGCTGCTCACGCCCATGCCATCTGGCCGCACTGCGAGAACCTGCCCGTCGCCGATCGGATAGTCGGCTGACGTGCCCGAGACCAGGACGTCGTCGAAGTTGACCGTGTAGGCATCCGCGGATACGCCCGAGCCGAACCAGACCTGGTTGACCGAGGCGGCCGCGACTTCGGCGCCGCTCGCCGCTGTCTGAGCCGTACCGTCGATCCGCCAGTCTGCAGTGCGTGGGTTCGCGTTCACGGTGTAGCGCAGGTCGATGACGTACCAGGTGCCTGCAGTCACGGTGCTGCTGGCGGGAACGTCCGCGCCGGCGCCGATCCGAAGCGCCAGGCGCTGGGTGGCCGCGACGTAGCGCAGGGCAAGCCGGCTGCCAGTGCTGGCACCGAAGGACACGAGCTCGCTGACGTTTGCCGCCGGCACGGACGCCAGACGGATCGCGAAACGGGCCACGAGGCTGGGGCTGGAGACCGTCCGAGCGACCGAGTTTGCCGAGCCACTCGCGTCGATGATCCGCAGCGAATACCCGCCGCTGCGCTTCATGCTGCTGTCGGCCGCGGACCCGGTGCCGGTGACTGCCGTGAATAGGCCGCCGCCGCTCGCCGACACTGCGCCGTGCTCGAACCCCGTCAGCCAGACGGGAGTCGGACTCGGGCAAGCAACGCCGCCGGAGGTGGTCACCGTGGTCGTGACCGTCTGACCGTTCACGACGATATTGGGGGGGTTGCCGGCCTGGGCCTGGCGCTCCCACCAGATCCCGAGCTCGGCGCCCGCGTCCGCGCCGTGCAGGTCGCCCGCCTGCGCCTCGTTGGCAGCGGTGGTCCGCAGGACCGTGCTGGCATGCGCTGCGAGCGCGCTGCCCAGCAGAAAGAGGATCGTCACGAGCGCCAGCACGATGGGCAGCGACTGCCCGCGCTCATCCTGCCGGACGGCCCGGATGAGAAGCCGCAGGGTGCTCACCAGAGCCTCGGGGCGGCGCGCAGCGTCGATGAGGCGGTTTCGCCGGTCGGGCCGGCGATCGTCAGATCCAGCCGGATGGCCAGGCGCCCCGTTCCTTCCTGCTCTGCCCGCCAGGTGCAGGCAGAAACGTTCCGGGCCACGACCCGCGTCCCCGCGCCGCTGATGCGCTGGAGGTCCGTGCCGGCGAGCTGGAGCCGGACGGACGCGCCACCTTCGAGGAAGCCCAGGTCCATGGCCGTCGTGCAGGCGACCGCGGCCACCTGACTGCGGGCGGGCGCCGCTGCGGTCGCCATCGCTCCGT
Source organism: Chloroflexota bacterium (assembly GCA_013815585.1). Taxonomy (GTDB): domain Bacteria; phylum Chloroflexota; class Limnocylindria; order Limnocylindrales; family CSP1-4; genus JACDFU01. The sequence continues at coordinate 3,556 of JACDFU010000137.1, read as the reverse complement.
CCCGATCGAGCACGAGCGAGGCGAGTGAAAAGCCGGCCGCGATGACCCCCCGATCGTCTGCCTTCCGCTGGAGAGCGGTCGTCGTGAAGATCGCGGAGGTGATGCCCACCATCAGGACCGCTGCGATCACGGTCCCCACCAGGACCTCGGGCAGGCTGGAGCCCGATTCGTCGCGCCCGATCGACGATAGAAGCCAAGGCCGCCGGGAGGAGTGGACCGAGGCAGTCACCGGTCCGCCTTCACGAGCTCCAGGCTGGCGACGGTGGATCCGTCGTAGCCAACGTTCAGGCTGATCTTCTGAAGACCGTTCGCGTTCTGGGTTCCCGTCCACCCGGAGACGCCGTCCCACCAGGTGGTCCCGACCGTCCGGCTCAGCCCGGCGGGCAAGGTCTCGAGCGACGCGCTGTAGTCACCGTCCGACCGGTACGGTGCCTGCTTGATGCGGGCCGCCTGGGCGCGGGCGACGGATCCGGCCAGGGCCACCTGGCGCGCGTCGGCGCTGGCGATCGCGAGGGTCGAGAAGCTGCCCATGAGCACCACGAGTGCGAGGCCCAGGATGGCCGTGGACACCAGGCTCTCGACGAGGCCGGCACCACGTTCGTCAGCGTGGAACCGAGTGGCAGCGGAACGAATGTGGCGCACCACTCACCGAATCTGGCCGAGGATGTTGTACATCGGCGTGACCACCGCGAGGGCCACGAAGCCCACCATCAGCGCCACACCCACGATCATGAGCGGCTCGATGATCGTGACCATCTGCTTCGTGCGGTACTCCAGCTCGTCGTCCATGAAGCGAGCGGCATCCTCCAGGTAGCGGTCGAGCGTTCCGGTTTCCTCGCCGACCTTGACCATCTGGATCAGCAGCGGTCGGAAGAGCTTCGAGGCGGCCAGCGGTCCGGTGATGGCCTCGCCCGCGATGAGGCCCTCACGAACCGGCCGGAGCCGTTCCCGGTAGACGTGGTTGCCGGTGCCGTTGATCGCAATCTCGAACGCCTGCGCGACGGGGACACCGGCCCGCATCAGGATCCCCAGCGTGCGGGCGAAGCGGGTGGCGATGCCCAACCGAACCAGGTCGCCCACGACTGGCATACGGAGCAGCAGCGCCTCACGTGCCCGCCGCAGCGGGGGGCTGTTGCGGCTGAGATAGAGCGCAATGGCCACCACCACGAGCCCGCACGCGCCCAGCACGCCGTAGCTGCCACCCACGGTCCCAAGGGCGAGCAGGATCTGGGTGGGCAGCGGCAGCTCCGCCTCGAAGTCCCGGAACAGGGCCACGAACGACGGCAGCACGAAGGTGATCAGGATGAAGACCACCACGAGCGCCAGTCCGAGCACGATCGACGGATAGAGAAGTGCCTGGCGCACCCGGCGGGCTGTCGCCTCGCTGCGCTCCAGGTAAAGCGACAACTGTTCGAGGATGACGTCGAGCTCGCCGGTCGCCTCGGCCGCCACGACCATGTCGACATAGAGCTCGGAGAAGACACGCGGGTGCCGTCCCAGCGCCACCGAAAGCGGCTCGCCCTGCCTGAGTAGTGCCGAGACGTCGTCGAGGGTGCGGCGAAAGAGTCCCGACGCCGCCTGGTCGCGAACGACGCGGATCCCGTCGAGAATCGGAATGCCCGCCCGGATGAAGGTTGCCATCTGGCGGCTGAAGGCGATCAGCTCGACGCGCTTGACCGAGGTGAGGCCCGGCAGGTTGCGCTCCAGCCATGTCGCTCCGCCACCCTGCCCGACCGCGGCAGGGGTGGTCGCGCGCTCTGGCCGCCCGGGTCGCAGGCGACGGGACACCCGTCGCGGAAGGGCGGTCATCAGACCGCCACGGCGCGCAGCGCCTCGCTCACCGTGGTCACGCCGGCCGCCGCCTTGCGCAGCGCGTCGGCGCGCAGCGGGACCATCCCGTCGGCGATCGCCTGGGCTCGGATCTCGTCGTAATGAGCGCCCTGGCTAACCAGCCGGCGAAGCTCCGGAGTCACCCGGAGCAGCTCATAGCAGCCGATCCGCTCCAGATAGCCGCTACCGCCACAGTAGTTGCAGCCGCGGCCCAGGAAGGCGGACCGCGGCGCCTCGAGGCCTGCCTCCTCGAAGAGCCGCCGCTCCTCGGCCGTTGGCTCGATCTCGATCCGGCAATGGGGGCAGATCCGGCGCATGAGTCGCTGGGCGCCGATACCGCTCACGCTGGCAGAGACAAGGAAGGGCTCGACGCCCATCTCCAGCAGGCGGAACAGGGCACTCGTGGCGTCGGTGGCATGCATGGACGACAGGACGAGGTGCCCGGTGAGCGAAGCCTGGACCGCGATCTCCGCGGTCTCGCGGTCGCGAACCTCGCCGACGAGAATGACGTCCGGGTCCTGCCGCAGGATGGCGCGCAGGCCGGTGGCAAAGGTGACGCCTGCGGCGGCGTTGACCTGCGTCTGATTGACGCCCTCGAAGGTGTACTCGACCGGATCCTCGATGGTCGTCACGTTGAGCGCCACGCGGTCGATCTCGTTGATCGAGGCGTAGAGGGTGGTCGTCTTGCCACTCCCCGTTGGCCCCGCAACGAGAACCATCCCGAACGAGGCGGCCAGCAGCGACTGGTAGGCCGGTCGCACGGCCGGAGGAAATCCGAGGTCGGAGAGCTGCAGGACCGAGCGCTGCCGATCCAGAAGGCGCATGACCACCTTTTCGCCCCAGATTGTCCGGATGGTGGCCACCCGGATATCGACCGACCGCCCCTCGATCTCCATCGTGATCTGGCCGTCCTGCGCGCGCTGCTTTTCCACGATGTTCAGCTCCGAGAGGATCTTGATGCGGCTGACGAGCCCCGGCGCGAGGTCGCCCGGAAGCTCCGTGACGTCGCGCAGGATCCCGTCGATCCGGGCCCGGATACGCAGGCCGGCTGCCTGGGGCTCGATGTGAAGGTCGCTCGCGCGATCCCGGAGGGCCTGGGTCACGAGCAGGTTCACGATCTGGACGACGGGCGCGTCGCGCAGGTCGGCCAGCTCCTCCACCCGCGCCCGGCTGGGAGTGACGGCGGGGCCCGTCGGGCGGCGGCTGGTGAAGGCGGTGACCTGGGCCGCGAGGAGGCCGGCCATCCGGTAGCGCTGGCCGATCGCCTCGTCGATCTCGGAGCGAAGCGCCAGCAGCGGGAGGACGGAGCGGCCCGTGATTGTCTCGACGTCCTCGAGCAGGGTGACGTTGCCGGGATCCTCCGTTGCGACGATCAGGCGCGTGTCATGAAGCGTGATCGGCAGCACGGCCAGGCGGCGGGCGTCCGCTTCCGGAAGCAGGACCAGCGCCTCCTCCTCGCTCTGGCGTTCGCGCAGGTCGACGATCGGGGCGTCCTGCTGGACCGACAGGACCGTCGCGAGCGTCACGTCGTCGATGACGCCATCCTCGCGGAGGATCTCGCCGAGCCGCTTTCGGCGGCCGGCCTGCTCTCCGAGCGCGTCCTGGAGCTGGTCCTGACTCACCAGCCCGGCGCTCAACAGCAGGTCCCCGAGCCGACGGGGGGGCGCGGTGGGAGGCGCGGTGACAGGTACGGCGACGGCCTCGCCGCCGAGCCCTACGTCAGACC
>JACDFU010000208.1 GCA_013815585.1 Chloroflexota bacterium | reverse complement strand
CGCCTCGAGCTCTCGGCGCCGTAGCGCGGGCAGTCGGCGAAGCAGTCGTCGCGCGTCGACGCCAGCGGCGTGACGGGCGCCGAGGCGCTCGACCACTACCTCCGCGCGATCGTTGCGCGTGACGGCTCGGCTCACACAGTACGGGCCTACCGCACCGCGGTCGAGCAGTTCCTGTCCTGGCTCGCTGATCAGCCCACGGTTGACTGGAAGCGGCCCGGCCGACTCGTCCTTCGCGCCTACCTCGGGGAGCTTGATGGTCGGGGCCTGGCACGGACGTCGGTGAGTAGCCGGCTGGGTGCGCTCCGCGGTTTCTACCGGCATGCCCTCCGTGAGGGATGGGTCGAGGGCGACCCATGGAACGCCGTCAGCACCCCGCGCCAGGGACGACGACTTCCCAAGGTGCTGGCCGTGGACGACGTCGAGGCGGTGCTCGATGCGGTCGGCAGCTCGAGGGCTGACTCTGGCCCCCTCTCCGTTGCCGCCGCCCTCGAGCTCAGGGATCGCGCGATCGTGGAGGCCGCGTACGCGGCAGGGCTGCGGATCAGCGAGCTCGCCGGCGCGACCCTGGCGGATCTCGACCTGCGCCGTGGGGAGCTTCGCGTCGTGGGAAAGGGCAACAAGGAGCGGCTGACGCTGCTGGGCGCACCTGCCCTCGACGCGATGGGGGCGTACCTCGAGCTTGGCCGGCCGCGCCTTCGATCGGGCGCCCGTGACGAGGATTCCGGAGCTGTCTTCCTGAATGCCGCCGGAGGATCGCTCGGCGTCCGCGGCCTTCGGTATCGATTCGATCGATTGGCTCGCCGGGCCGGGCTGCCCCGGGGGATCTCGCCGCACACGCTCCGCCACTCGTTCGCGAGCCACCTTCTCGATGGCGGAGCGGACCTGCGGGTCGTCCAGGAGCTGCTCGGTCATGCCAGCCTGGCCACGACCCAGATCTACACGCACGTCTCTCCCAGCCGGCTGCGCAGCGCCTACCAGGCGGCGCATCCGCGAGCCCGCAGCACGTCCGACCCGAGCGATCCGCCGCTGCCGTGACGGCCACGGCACGCACCCTGGCCGCGGCGGGACTCATCGTCACGGCCGCGTTCTTCGTGTCCCGGCTGCTCGGCTGGCTGCGGATCGTCGTGATCAGCACGATCTACGGGGCCGGTGCGGACCTGGATTCCTATTTCGCGGCGTTCCGGATCCCGGATGCGATCTTTCAGCTCGTCGCCGCGGGGGCACTGAGCTCCGCGCTCATCCCCGTCCTCTCCGGCCTCGTCTCCAGCGGCGACGAGCGCCGCGCTTGGGCGGTGGTTTCCACGGTCGTCAACCTGATGCTGATCGCCCTGTTGGGCCTGTCCGTCGTCATGGCCATCGGCGCCCCGGTGATCATCCCGATCGTGACCCCCGGCTTCGACACCGTGCAGACGGAGCTCACCGTGCGGCTCAGCCGGATCATGCTCCTCTCGCCGATCCTGCTGGCGGTCGGCGCAGTGGCAACCAGCGTCCTGAACACGTACGGCCGGTTTGCGTCCGCGGCGCTCGCGCCGCTGCTCTACAACGGCGCGATCATCGTGGCAGCGGTCCTTCTCTCGCCGGTCATGGGAGTCGAGGCCCTGGCCGTTGGTGTTGTGCTGGGCTCGCTGGCGCACCTGGCTGTGCAGCTGCCGCCCGTCCTGCGCCACCGGGCATTCGACTACGACTTCCGCCTTAACCTCAAGGACCCGCTCGCACGCCAGGCGCTGCTGCTGATGGCGCCAAGGGCGATCGGCCTGAGCGCCGCTCAGATCACGTTCGTGGTCAACACCACGCTCGCCTCGGGGCTCTTCACGGGTGCCATCGTCGCCTACAACGTGGCCTTCACGATCCTCCAGATCCCGATCGGGATCATTGGCATCCCGCTCGGAGTCGTGCTGCTGCCCACGATGTCGCGGGCGGTCGCCTCGGGGGCGGTGCGTGAGTTCGGGAGCCTGGTCGTTCGTTCCCTGCGCCTGCTCCTGTACGTGATGCTGTTCGTGACGGCCGTTGCGATGGTGTTGCGCCGTCAGGTCGTCTCACTGCTGTTCGACTACGGGAATTTCGATGCCGCAGCAATCGATACGACCGCCAATACGCTGCTGTTCTTCCTGATCGGGCTGGCGGCTCACTCGATGATCGTCGTGCTGGCACGTGCCTTCTACGCCGGCAAGGACACGCGGACGCCGGTGATCGCAGCGCTCGTGTCGGTCGCCGTCAATGTGGTGGTCTCCGTGGCGACCGTAGGGCTCCTCGGGCTTTCGGGGCTTGCCCTCGGGATCGCCGTGGGCGCCTGGGTCGAGACGGGCATCCTGACTGTCCTGCTGTGGCAGCGAAACTCGGGGATGGCCCTCGATTCGGTCGGCAAGGGCGTTGCGGAGTTTGCCCTGGGGGCCCTGCTGGCGGCCGTG
>JACDFU010000136.1 GCA_013815585.1 Chloroflexota bacterium | reverse complement strand
GTGATGAATCGGTCAACGCGAACGATGAGAACGCGTTCCTGATCGAGGGCGAAAGACGCGCTTCCGCGATCATCGCGACGGAGTTCCTCCGGATGTTCGACCATTACAAGACGCGAGCCTTCATCGCCAGCCTGGAGCAGACGCCCGACAATCAGTATCTGGCCGAGGAAGGCAGCTGGACGATCCCGTACTACGAACCGTATCGGCTCAAGTTCCGCGAGCGGGTCGTCTTCGGTGGAGGCTAGGTTCTCGGAACGCTGGGAGGACCGATGGACGCGCGGCTGACGATCAACGGCGGACCGAATGCCTCGACGGCTTACGTGGGCTGGGCGCCTGTGCCAGCGCAACTGTCTCTGGTCGATCCGCTGTCCCCAGGGCCGGTCGAGGTCACCGTGCGCAACCAGGAACCGCAGACCGGCGGCCGCATCGTGTTCGCACTCGCTGGGAGCCCGTCGAGCGAACCGGCCCTCCCCGTCACGGTACCGCCCGATGGCAGCCCGGTAGACCTCTTGATTGCGGGCCAGTTCGGCTCGCCAAGCACCGCCGATGGTGACACCGCCGTCGAGGTGGTCCGCCAGGCGACCGGCGAACTGCTCGTGGCGACGCGCCTCATGGTCCGGGTCCGCAAGGACGCCGATACGCTGACGACCGCCGAACGCGATCGTTTCCTGAGCGCGCTCGCAGGCCTGAACGACCGCGGAATGGGCGCGTACAGCGACTATCCCAACATCCACACATCGGCCGGTAGTCCCGAGGCTCATGACAACCCGGGTTTCCTGCCGTGGCACCGAGCATTCCTCCTCGACCTCGAGCGCGAGCTCCAGGCGATCGACCCAAGCGTCTCATTGCACTATTGGCGCTTCGACGAGCCGGGGCCCAATGTCTTCACCCGGGGTTTCATGGGCGTGCCGGCAGCCAACGGCCTACTCCAGTTCGCTGCCACGAATCCGCTTCAGTTCTGGGCCACGGCGTCGCTTCCGGGGATCGTCAGGCGACCGCTCTTCAACGTCGCCACCGAGCCTGCGTCGGTCAGCGACGAGGCCACCACCCTGGCCTTGGGGGGCAGCGGGCACAGGTACGTAGGCCTTCGGGACATGGAGGGCGACCCGCACGGTTTTGCACACACAAGCTTCACCGGCTTCATCCGCTCGATCGGCACAGCGGCGAACGACCCGCTGTTCTTCATGCTTCACGCCAACGCAGACCGGTTATGGGCGAAGTGGCAGTGGCTCCACCGCCGTTTTGATCTCACGAGTGCTTCGACATTCACGCCGCTCGGCGCCTTCGGCTCGCCCGGCGCTGCGCGCATCGGGCACAACCTCGATGACACGATGTGGCCCTGGAACCAGGTCGTGGGCGGGGACCGGCCGGCCACAGCTCCAGGGGGGAACTTTCCTCCTTCGCTCCTGACGGCAGCTCCCGGACCGATCCCGACTGTCGGTGCGCTCATCGACTACCAGGGCGTCAGGACGCCGGGGAGCCGTCTGGGCTTCGACTACGATGACGTGCCCTTCGAGGCGTCATGAGCACCCGCTTGCGAGGTGACACCATGGATGTGTCCGAATACCGAAGGCGCACAAACCAGCAGGTTGCGGCGGCGGCGAAGCGAACGCGCCAGGAGGCTCCACGCAACTTGAAGGCGGCCTCCGCAACGCTCGAACGGCGCGAGGCGCCTGAGGGCGCGCGCATTGCGGCGGTCCGCGCGATGGGCCGCGACATCCGGCGACGGCCAACCCTGATCGATCGGCTCATCGCTCTTCTGGCAGACGGATCCGAATCGGCCAAGCTCCGACTCGAGGCGCTGGACGTGCTCCAGGGCGCGACGTTTCTCGTTCAGACCTTCGCGGCCAAGCGTCCGCAGTATCTCGAGGCCCTGCGCTCGATCATGGACGACCCTGACCGCGACCTTCGTCGCCGCGTGATCGGTGCTCTCGCCCGCGAGAAGGACGAATACGTCCATCGCCGGCTGCTCGAAGGGCTAGAGAAGCCCTCGAAGGCGCTCGTTCCGCCGGCCAAGGCGATTCAGTTTCTCGGCTACGACGTGCATGCCGACTACTTCCCCCTTCTGCGGCGGATCGTGGAGCAGCCACCCACCGCCTCAGCGCAACGGGAGGCGATCCGGGTACTCGCCGCAGACCCTAAGTCCCGACCGCTGCTCACGAAGATTCTCGGCGACAAAGACCAGCCGAGTGGTGTTCGCTACATGAGCGCGCTGGCTCTGCAGTCCCTCGCGCCTACGCAGTTCGAGGGGATCGCGCGCAAGATCGCGCTCGACAACCGCGAGGACCATCGACTTCGCGCGGCGAGCTTGACGGCGCTCGCTCAGTACACAGAGCCCCAGGCGACGGCCAGCCAGCGCGCCTTCACGCGGCGGGTTGAGAAGCTGGGTGAGCGCGCTTCGTCGCCCGACGTCAAACGGGCCACGAAGGCCTACATGGCGCGGGTTCGGGGCTAGGCGGCAACGATGGCAGCAGAGCTGGGTGAGCGCAGCCGGGAAGAGGACGTCGCCACGCGGGTCGAGGCGGCCGACGCGTCGCCTGATCAGGTGTCGATGCTCGTCGAGCTCATGCGAGAGCGGCATCCCGTGTACCGGGGGCGGAGCACGAACGCAACGATCCGCATGCGCGGGTACGCAATGGCCGCGTTTGAGCGCGTAGGCCTGCCCGAGCCAGCCCTTCTCTACGCCCTTGAGGAGCTCGAGAGCGGCCGGGAGCCCTATCTGGTCGCTGCTGCGGCCAAAGCGCTCCGGGGGCTTATTAGGCGCGAACGCCGGCTCGTACCGTTTCTGCTCCGGGCAATCGATAACGTGCGCTACCACGACGACATGGTCACGTTCGAGAGGTACCTGCCAACGTGGCCGGCGGAGAGCCCGACGACGGCGCTGGCCGAGGTTTTCCGGACGCTCGGGTGGCTTGGGCCGAACGCAGCCCTCGCGCTGCCTCGGCTAACAGACTTCAAGGCGATCCAGCTGCCGCCCGTCACACGGGCCGCCCTGACGCGCGCCATCTCGGAGATCCAGACTGACGGCGTACCCGAAGAGTCTTCGTGCTGTCGGCGAGCGGATCCGAGACCCTTTGGCATTCTCGGTCGATCTGAGCCGGTTGCGGCCTCGGGCGCGCCGCCCATGAGCGCCCGCTTCGAGGACCAGGATGGGCTGCGGCTGACGTACCGGGACTTCTTCAGCGGTCGGCCCAGTGTGGTCGTCTTCTTCTACACCCGTTGCACCAACCCGAACAAGTGCTCGCTCACGATCACGAAGCTAGCCGAGCTTCAGAAGCAAACCGCCCAGCTCGGCCTCTCCGAAAGCGTCCGGACGGCTGCGATCACGTACGACCCTGACTTTGACCTTCCCCCGCGGCTGCGCGCTTATGGCGATAACCGCGGGGTCGTGTTCGCCGACGATCACCGACTTCTGCGAGCGACGCGCGGATTCGACGCGATCGCAACCTATTTCGAGCTCGGCGTGAACTACGGACCCGCCGCCGTGAACCAGCACCGGATCGAGGCGTTCGTCCTGGACGACAACGGTCGCATCACCACCAGCTTCACGCGATTGCAGTGGGACGTGCGTCAGATCCTCGACGAGGCGATCGCGGCTCCGGCCGACGGGCGCCGATCAGGGCGTGGCCGCTCGGAACTCTTCGGAGCGGCCGGCACCGACTAGCACGAACGTGTCCATGCCGTCGACCGTGATCCGGATCGTCAACGAGAACGGGGTGAGCACCTCCGGGCCGACCTCCGGGATGTCGGCAGCTAAGAGCACATAGCAGCGGCCGTCAGTTGGAGCGTGCTCGACGGCAGCGAACACACGCTCCGCCGGACGCCGCGTCCGACCGCTGACCTTCACCGCCAACGCGTACCAGCCGGGTGTGCCCGGGTTCTGCGGCTCGAGGTCTTCCCAATCGATCAACTCAACCATTGTCCCGTCCCTTCACCGGTTCCCTGGATGACAAGGGTCACCGTAGCGATTCAAACGTTGGCCTTGTCGGAGGAAGCGTCCTGAGGCCCGGCTCGATGAGGCCGGGCCTAATGGACGTCTCGGACGTCGATCTGGGCGTCGGCCTCCCCTTGGATTCGCACTCGCCGGACTCGCGGGTCGGCGGGTTCAGCCCAACCAACCTCCTTCTCCACGAACTGCGTGTCACCCGCCGGCGGGCGCCTGACGGACAGCCTTAGGGCGACGAGCTCCGGGTCATCCACGATGCCGTCGCTGTCGAGGTCGAGCGACAGCTCGACACTCGAATTATCTACGCCGCAGCGACCCGCTACGTGGACAACGCTTGAATCAGCGCCCGGCATACGGTCGCGCCAAGCATCCCAAGTGCATTCCATTGCGTTCCTCCGACACTGAGCCGAGGCTGGGGCTGGTGGTGCGCGGCGCCCACGGCAAGGCTCCTATCATCCTCGCGCTTTCGGCGCGATGGCAGTAGGGAAAACCCGTGGTGGCGCTAGCTGGAAAGTCCTCGATGTCTCGTCCTGAAGCCGAGAAGCTTGCTTGGAGCTCCAGGAGGCCGTCGTGCCACGTCTCCCACGGACGGCTTCGCCGGATGTGCTCGCTGATGTTCACGTTCGGTCGCGGCCGCAGCCTTGACGCGGTCGGCTCGGTGTTGCCTGGCTCGGCGGCGCCGATGGTGCATGACCGGCCTGACCGGTCACGCGTATAAAGTCGCCCACATGCCTAAGTGAGATTCCCCGGTGGAGTTGAGACTGCGGTCACGCCGCAAGCAGTGCGTCGAGTAGATCGGCGACGCCAGCCAGGGCCGGTACGCTGGCGAACCCCCGGTCGGTGAACGGCGTTCCGTCGAAGCGCTCGGCGGGCGTCTGCCAGTCGAGCTCGCCGTGGAGCCGGTGGTAGTTGTAGTAGCCGGCGTAGGCGGTGACCGCGGCCTCCGCTGCCGCGAGGTGGCGAGCTGCTGGCGATCGAGGACCTCGGCCTGGAGCGTCGCCCAGAAGGCCTCGATCTTCCCGTTCGTCCAGGGCGTGTCGATCTGGGTCCGGATGTGGCGTATCCGGAGCTCCTCGAGGCTGCGCTGGAAGCGGCTGAGCATCGAGCGGGTGATCGCCACGAACGGCGTGCCGTTGTCGCTCATCAGCTCGTGCGGCACGCCGCACAGCTCGATCGCTTCTTCGAGCAGGCTCAAGACCCAGATCGCCTCCTTGGTCGGCACGGCGCGGATCCCGAGCAGGAACCGGCTGTGGTCGTCGACGAGGGCGACGAAGTGGCAGGTCCGCGCCCGGCCGGTCGCGAGGTTGGCGCAGACGCGGTAGAGCCATGCCCGGGTGTTGTCCGGCCGGAAGCCGTGCCCGATCTCGCGGACCAGTCGGAAGAAGGTTTCCTGGACGAGATCCTCCGCCACCTGGCGGTCGCGTGTGACGGCGTAGGCGAAGGTCATGAGCTCGCGTTGATGCTCTTCGTAGGCACGGAGGACGAGCTGCTCACGGCTCGAGGGTGCGGCCACGCGCGGGCGGGCGATGACGGCCGAGAGCGACTGCTCGCTTGCAGGGCTCGTTGGCGGTCGATCTTCCACTGCCTCGACTGCCTATCCGCTCGCGGACGGATCGGCGCGGCCCAGGAAGAGGATCGCGCCTGTCTCGACGTCGCGGATCGCGAACAGGAAGGGCCGGTCGGCAGTGATCTTGCACACCTCGGGAGGACCCGAGCTTTCCATGCCCACCACCGTGGCCGCGGCAGCTTCGGTCCCCTTCTCGTCCACGTCGATGTTTGCCTGGTGGATGACGAAACCGATGAACAGTTGCTCGTCGGTTGTCATGCCCGAGAAATCGGCCGCGTCGAACGGTGCCACCATGCCGAGAGCCTTGAGGACCGGCGTCAATTCGGCCCGAGTTTCAGCGCTGAAGCGGGGCAACGCGAGGTCGGCTCGGGCCTGGGTTTCCGTCAGCGCGTCGACCACCTGGCCGAGGCGATCGGCATCGAGCTGCGCCTCGAAGGCGGCAAGGTCGTCGGGGACGACGACGAGCATGGAGAGCGCGTTGCCAACGTAGGGAAGCTCGACGGCCCCCCAATCCTGCCCGCTGGCGCAGGGCAGCGTCCCGTAGTCATGCATGGTCGGAACCTCGACCTTCGAACCGTCGGCGAGCCGGAACGGCTGCTGGGTCGTCAGGTCTTCCTGGAACGGCATCCGCCAGGGAGCCTTGAGGTAGATCGCGTTGGCCAGTGCGAGGCGCGTCTTCTTCGTGACGTCACCGCGAATGAGGATCTCCGGGATGCGCTCTTCGGTTTGGTCGCTGATCCAGGCGTTGATCAGTTGGCGGGCGGACTCCGGATCGCGCTGGTAGTCGACCAGGTGAACGCCGGCTCCATAGCGAGAAGCGAGCACCTCCAGAAAGGCCGGCTCGAACTCCAGGTCGTGCTGGGCGAAGTACGAGTTCGCGATGCGCAGGGTCAGATCGTGTTCGACCCCTGCATCGTCCTCGAACGTGCCGCTTCGGTCGGCGAGCGCGCTGTCGAGCGAGTTGAGCCAGTTGGCGTTGTCGTCGGCGGCGACCGAATATAGGACATCGTCCATCTCGTCGGCGGTCTCTCCCTTCGCCCCGGAACGCGCCATGCCGAGGGCGACGGCGATGCTCATCGGCGAGAAGACCAGGTTCTCGCCCCCCACGGCCAGCTCGCGATGAAGATCCAGTGCGAACCGGTTGATCGCCTGCGCGGCCAGCATCGCCTCGCTCGGGTCGGCGGGCAGGCGGGCGACGTCGGCCTTCGCAAGTTCGATCTCTCCGGCGGGCGTCTCGCCAGGGGTTGCGCTCCCAGTGGGACTCGGGCTGGGCTCAGGTTCGGACGCCGCCGGGCTTGACGGTGGAGACGTTGATGTGGCCGGCGGATCCGTGGCAGCAGCTGTTGGGGCGGCGTCTGTGCTTGCGGTGCTCGCCGGACTCGGCGGTTCCGCGCCCAGCCCGCAGCCGACCAGGATCAATGCCATGACTGCGGTTGCGAACGTACGGCCCATCGACTCTGCGCTCCGCGCGGTGGCCGCCACAACTCCGGCGGTCACACGCTGAGACGCGCCTCGGGACGGTTTGTTGCGACTGCACGCTGCCAACCTGGCTGTAGCAGCGTGCAGCTCTGTCATCCCAGTGGGCCCGACTTTGCCCGTGACGCTCTACGGTCGAAACGAGCGGGCGGTCGAAGTCTGGTTCGGGGCGCGCCCAGTTACCAATCCGCCGATCGCCATCGGATTCGGTC
>JACDFU010000207.1 GCA_013815585.1 Chloroflexota bacterium | reverse complement strand
GTTCTGGGAAGAGGAGCCGCGCCGCATCTGGTACCACCGCACGAGCGGGATCTGGCAGCCGGTCTGGCTGGAAGCGCTCGGCCAGACCTACATCGAGGACGTTCGCTGGACGCCCGATCTCGATGCCGGGCTCCTGGGGCTGGCCGTGCGGCTCAATTCCCAACCCGAGCGGCCACTGACTCTGCACGTCCGCCTGATGCTGCGCGACGACCTACTGGCAGACGATCGATACACCCTGCAGCGACGAGACTTCCGCCGCTCCATCGGGCTGGAACCGGCACTCCTGAACATGGGCCGGCGCAACCTGCTTTGGGCCCCGTACCACCCTAACCTGATCGACGCTGTGATCACCCTGGAGGATGAGGGGGCCGTGGTGGACGAAGTCCATAGCTATGCCGGGCTCCGCAGCTGCGGGTTTGCCGACGGCCTGTTCATGCTCAACGGCGTTCCGCACTACCTGCGGCTGGTGCTGGACCAGGGTTACTGGCCCCAGTCCCACCTGGCCGCGCCCGGCGACGATGCGCTCCGGCGCGAGGTGGAGCTGATCAAGTCGCTCGGCTTCAACGGCGTGCGCATCCACCAGAAGGTGGAGGATCCGCGCTTCCTCTACTGGTGCGACCGTCTGGGCCTCCTCGTCTGGGGCGAGATGGCCAATGCCTACAGCTTCAGCGAGACCGCCATCGAGCGATTGACACGCGAGTGGATGGAAGTCCTTCAACGGGACTACAGCCACCCGTCCATCGTGACCTGGGTGCCGTTCAATGAGAGCTGGGGCGTGTCCAACCTTCGCGGCGACCCCGCGCAGCGCGACTACGTGCGGGCGATCTACCACCTGACCAAGGCGCTGGACCCAACCCGTCCGGTGGTCGGCAACGACGGCTGGGAGCACCTCGCGACCGACGTGTGGGGCATCCACGACTATGCGCTGGACGGCTCCACGCTCCGGGAGCGCTACGGGACGTTCGAGGCCCTCGAGCAGACGCTGATGCGCGTGCAGCCGCAGCACCACGCCGTGACGCTCGACGGCAGGCGGCGGGAGAGCGAGCCGGTGGTCCTTTCCGAGTTCGGCGGCATCTCCCTTGCGCCCTCGCAGGGCAAGCAGTGGTTCGGCTATGGGACGGTCAAGGACAGCGACGAGTACCTCGCCAAGTACCGCGAGATCGTCGACGCGGTTCTGGACAGCCCGACCATCGCAGGGTTCTGCTACACGCAGCTGACCGACACGGAACAGGAGACCAACGGCCTCGTCACCGCAGATCGGAGTTCCAAGCTCGACCAGCGGGAAATCCACCGCATCAACTCGCGGCCCTCCCGGGCGATCCCCGGCGACATCGTGGCGGCCGCGCAGATCGCCACCGAGATGACCGCCTTCGGCGAAGGCGGCGGCTAAGCACACGGGGCACCTTGCCAGCGCCATCTCACCCTCATCCGCCGCCCTCGGCCCGTCATCCGCCGCCCTCGGCCCCTCATCCGCCGCCCTCCTTGCTGACGCTGAGCATTACGACCAACTTGGCCCATGGACCCCGCAGCAATTGCGCCGAATTCCAACCACCAGTGCCGGCTGCGTATGGTTCCAGCACAGTTTCGCCCGCTTCTCGGTGGATGAGGCCCTCCGCCCGGCCCGGTGGCGCCCTTCCGACCGTGATATTGGTCGTATCGGTCACTGGCAGCAAGGCGTGGTCCGGGTGGGCGGCGGACCGGATCGGTAGCCGCACACAACCAACCGGCAGGTAAGCGCCCGGCATCACCATCAGCGCATGGCGACACGAGAGCGGGCCGTCGACCGCGGAGACCGTCGCGGCCGCAGGCTCGTCGCCGAGCTGGGTGAGGAGCTGCGCCTGGCCCGCATCGGCGCCGGGCTCAGCCAGGCTGCCGTCGGACGATCGGCGGAGGTGTCCTACTCGCACGTGAGTCGCATCGAGCGCGGTCGAGTCCGCGGTGTGGAGATCCTGGACATGGCCAGGCTGCTGAGCGTGGTGGGGCTGGAACTGTCCGCTCGGGCGTACCCCGTCGGTTCGCCGTTGCGCGATGAAGCGCACCTGGCTCTGCTCGAGCGGTTCCGGTCCCGGCTGGCTCCCACGTGGCAATGGCGATCCGAGGTGCCCATTCCGACACCGGGAGACCTGCGGGCATGGGATGCCGTGGTCCGTGGCAGCGGTGTCATCGTCGGGATCGAAGCCGAGACACGCCTGCGCGATGTCCAGGCGGAGATCCGCCGCGTTCAACTGAAGCAACGTGACAGTGGAGTTGACCATGTCGTACTCCTCCTGGCCGCCACGAAGTCGAACCGGCCGGCGGTTCGTCAGTTCCAGACGCAGCTACGCGCTGCCCTGCCGATCTCGCAGCAGCGACTGATGGCCTGCTTTCGGGACGCCATCGACCCGGGCGGCAGCGGTCTGGTGCTGCTCTAGGC
>JACDFU010000135.1 GCA_013815585.1 Chloroflexota bacterium | reverse complement strand
CGACAAGTCAGGTCCGCCCCGCCTCATCGCACCGGCAACCCACGCTCAGTACGTCGATGCCTCTCCTGCCGGCCCTTATCCATCGCTCATGTCAAGCGGAGCTTCGACGACTAAACTTCGACCGAAGCACGGAGGAAGGAGGCGGGAGAGAGATGGCGGATCGGAGAGCAGGCAAGGTCCCGCACGTACCGCTCAAGGGCGGCGGGACGGGCCCGCGCGATCGGAATAAGGACGGCTCCTGGCGCAAGAAGCGTTCGGACGCCGGGAAGCCGAAGAAGAAGTAACCGGCGCTGTCAGCGTCGTGCCGGTCCCTCCAACTCAGCCGCCCGACCGCAATCTGCCGAGCGAGGAGCTTCGCACCGCTCTAGCCAAGACAGCGGACGAGATCAACGGAGAGAGCGTTGAAGAGGCGCTGGTCGTCCTCCGAGGACTCCTCGACGACTCGCTCCAGGCTCGCGAGCGACTCGATCAGAAGGCAGGTCTGACGATCCCGGCGGTCGGTACCGTTGGTGCGCTCCTCAGTGATCACCTTGCAGTGAGCTCAGATGCCTGCGGGCGGGCGTCCGGCTTGGGTGGTCCAGCAACCGGGCTATCACGGATTGCGCTGCGCCCCTCGCCGGGATCGTCGTCGTTTGCGCGGCAGTGCTGGCCACATCCGGGATGGCCGCCACGGACCGCCCTTCGGGGTCGAGCCCGGAAGATTCGCAGGCTGTGCGCTCGCCTGGATCGGAGGGGACCGGCGAGGCCGAAGCGACCGGTGCTGCCCAGCTTCCCACAGGCGTCCCTTCCGACGAGGTGGGGCTGCGTGTCGGCCAGCGAGCGCCGTCTCTGATCGTCCCCCGGCTGGGGGGTGGAACGATCGACCTGGCGGAGCTTCGAGGCGAGCCGGTGTGGGTCAACTTCACCGCCAGGCTGGTGCCCGACCTGTCGCGACGAGCTGGCCCTCATGGAGCGCTTTCAAAGCGGCACTGGAGGACGAGCTGACGATCGTGGTCGTTGACGTGCGCGAGGATGAGGCCACGGTCGCCGCCCTCGTGGAGGAAGTCGGCGTCACCCTCCTGCCCTTCCCCCTCGATGAGGACGGGAGCGTGCAACGCGAATGGGGTGCCTTCGCGCTCCTGGTCCACTACTGGGTGGACGGCGACGGCATCGTGCGGGGCTTCGTGTTCGGAGGCGCCGGCCCCGAGCAGTTCCTCGAGGGCGTGCGCAGCGTGCTGCCCGACGCCGAGATTGAGCTCTGAGCTCCAGCCCGGCTCGGGCGCCGGCAGGGCAGCCGATCGCGGCGCGCCGGGCCCCTGGAGCTCCTCGAGGGCCACCTCGACGCTCGGCCGCTCCTGGTCGTATCGGACTTCGACGGCACACTCAGCCCGATCGTCCTCGACCCGTGGGCCGCCGCGATGCTGCCGGTTGCGCGGCGTGCGCTTCGGCGGCTGGCGGGGCGCGACGGCGTGCACGTGGTGATCCTCTCGGGCCGGACGGCCCGGGACGTGGTCAGTCGGGTCCGGGTGGGAGGCGCCAGGTACCTGGGGAACCACGGCCTCGAGCGTGGCCGACTGGCCCGTCGCGCCTGGGCGGGAGGCCTCGCCCTGGAACCCGCCCCCACCCCTGAGGCTCACCTGGCCGCTGCCGAGCGCCTGGCGGGCGGGGTCGCGCAGGCGGTACCCGAGCCCTGGCTGGTGGTCGAGCGAAAAGGACCAGCGGTCGCCTTCCACTATCGAAGTGCGCCGGATATCGGGGAGGCGGCAGCCGCTGTCGCGGCTGCGGTCGAGATGCTCGATCCCGAGCAGCAACTGGTGCGTTATCCCGGCCGGCGGGTGCTGGAGCTCCACCTCCGGGAGCGACCGCAAAGGGGGATGCGATGGCGGCCCTGCTGGACGAGCTTCAGCCGGCCGTCGCCCTGGCGCTCGGCGATGATCGAAGCGACGCCGAGGCATTCGCCATCCTCCGCCGAGCGCGGGAGCAAGGCCGGATCGTTGGCCTGGCGCTGGCCGTGCAGGCCCACGCTGAGGCGCCGCCCGAAGTCGCAGCGGCGGCCGAGGGGTGCTGCCCTCGCCTGCGGAAGCGGCCCGCTTCCTGACCGGCCTCGCCTGGCTGGTGGTCTGACGCAGCCGGGGACGACTGGACGCCTTCGTCGGGCCCGCAAGAGGAGGCCACGATGAACGCGATGTGTCGCTACATGCCAGAGACTGTTCATCCCAGCTCGATCGGAGACGCCATAGGCGCCAAGCCGTCGAGCAGTCAGAGACCTTCTGTATCCGCGACTTGCCGGACGTGGCG
The DNA here is from genome assembly GCA_013815585.1 of Chloroflexota bacterium. GTDB lineage: Bacteria > Chloroflexota > Limnocylindria > Limnocylindrales > CSP1-4 > JACDFU01. Next base: position 4,960 of record JACDFU010000135.1, on the reverse strand, counting down.
CGAGCCCTACCGCAGGCCGGCGCGAGCGGCACATCTTGACGTTCAACGGCACGCTTTGTGTTGCCGGGTAGGCTCGTCTTTGGCGGGAGCGCGTCTGACCAAGCACTAGCGCCGAGTAGCGTGACTGGCTCAGATGGGTGCACAGATGCAACGTTTCGGTGCGTACCAGGGTTATCCCTAGTTGCGCAGTCGGGCGGGGGATGTAGTATCCCGGCTGGGCGCAAGCTGAGCAATCGCGCAGGAGCATCCGGGGAAGACCACGTGACTCGCACGACGACGCCTCTCGGCACGCCGGGGAATGGCCCGAGTCGGCCACGGGATGCGCTCGGCGCTGACGTGAAACCGGCGGTTGTGGGTCCTCTCACCGAGGCCCGACAGCAACGACGCGATTTGAGCCGCGGACGCGCAGACGCCCGAACGGGGCGCGAGATTGCTCGCGCCGCATCAATCATGTTGGTGGCCGCCATCATAGCGACGGCGGCGGTCCCCGCCCCAGTGCGGGCATCCTGTAGCCCGGGCCGAGGCACGACTGGCTTTGGAGGCTTTGCCGGAACACAAAAGACGCCCGCGGTGACACCCGACGGCGTTCGCGTTGACACTCTTGAATACAGTCCGTACGTCAACGAGGGCAGCGAGGTGACTGCCTGGGTCATGCTAGTGCGCCTGGCTGGGACTCCAAACCTATACGCGCAGGTGGGATGGTATCGAAGTAAGGACAGCGGGGTCTACGACCGAAGCGTGTTTATCCAGTACACGCTCTCCGACGGGGAAAAGTACACGCAGCACTTTCCGCCTGCGACAGTCGGCACGTACACCACCTACAAGGTTGACTGGAGTGCTTCAACGAATACGTTCCGCTTTTTTCAAGAGGCAAACGTGTTAAGGAGCGCATTTCTACTCTGGGACCCGGACACCTACGAGATATACGGTGAGACGCATCAATACGGCGACCAGATGCCGGGCGGCACGGGCAGCCACATGGTGTTTGACAACACCGTTTATAGCGTCCAGGGGAACTCCGACTGGTGGGGACTTGGGTCTCCCGCCGGGACGAACCAAGATAACTGGTACGGGGCCGACCGGATCGATTCGAGTCGCTACGAGGTCTGGGACCGCGCATGCGCTTCGTAGCCGCGACTCGCATTGGCGGTCTAGTTCTGGCATTTGCCGTCGTGGTGGTAATTGTCGGTTCGTTGAGGCTTTCTGCTCCCAGAGTCTCGCAAATTAGTTCACCATCGACAGGTCCGGCGTTTGGCGCACAGCCAACACCCAACGTTCGGCAATATGTGACGTCAGAGCAGGCGGACCGGCTGGGTTTCTCTATCGATGAAGACAGCAGCATGCGCTCAGCCGCGGTTCTTTCCGAGGGGGAGGCAGTCGCGATCGCCAGAAAGGTCGTCCGCGGTATTCGGGACGGCACGCCGGCCGAGATTCATCACGGGCGTGCCTCACAATATGAGAACTCGCCTGCGGTACCAGTGTGGATCATCGTCTTTCCGGGTGGTGGCGGAGTGCCCTATGGGCCCGCTGGCGAGCCGCCGTCCGACCCGACGTACAGCGGCGCTGTGGTGAACGACCAAACTGGAGAGATACTCAATTGGTTCGTTGTCTCCGAGCCGCATTCGTCGTAGTTCTGCTCGCGGTGGGGACCGGTGCAAGCGCGGTCGCGTGCGGGCCGTCGCTGCCACCCCAACCGACTGGGTCGCCCAAGCCGACTACCGAGACGACAATTGAGGCTTCCATGGTCTCCCCGAGGGCCGCGGTGCCTACCAGTGGGCTCGGGCAATGGCCGCCGATTGCGTCTGACGTGCCGGAGACTCCTCGCTGGCTGACGATGCGCAGAGATGGGGCACGAATTGTCCTGATAAACGCAGGTGAGCGGCCGGTGTATCTGGCGCCGCCAGTCTTCGTAGCATACGAGGGGGGAGCACCGTGGGTCACAACCAGTACAACGCCAGAAGGCGTCCGCGAGCTCCTGCCGGGAGGCGCCTACAGCGAGCCGGCGCCGCAGCGGCGTGACAACGTGCGGGTCACGGCATCGGTCTGGCCCGACTCGAATCCCGACCTGAGCGGTCGCAGCGGCACGGAGCCATGGTTCCTGTGGATAGAGATAGCGCCTCGGAAGGCCGAGCCGACCTGAGCCGGGTCTGCAGGACGCCGGCCCGGCGCATGGGCTCCGACGGCTCTTCGAGCGTGATGAAAAGCCCGATCGCGGCCTTCTCTCGCTCTAGCGTCCCCTTGAGGTCGCGGATCATCGACGAGTTCACGCCACCGGACTTGACGCTAACGAGGACCTTCTCGATCCGTCCTCCGACGTCCGTGAATGTGACGACGCCGTCGATCCCCTGATCGGCGCCCTTTTTGGCCACTCCGCCAACCGGGCGCGCGTCGACGAGTCCGAGCGCCCACCACTGGAACTGGTAGCGGCCGTCCGCCGACTGCGCGAGTTGCCGGGCGCCTTCGACCTCGGTCGGCTGGCCGATAACCGGGACGTGGTCGAGCAGGAACGTGTCGCGCAGCCGGGCGCGCATGACCGCAATCGACAGGTAGGTGATGTCGATCCCGAGCCAGCGCCGACCCAACCGCTGGGACGCCACCAGCGCGGTCCCGCATCCGCAGAACGGGTCGAGCACGACGTCGCCCTCATCGCTCGACGCGGCGATGATCCGCTCCAGTAACCCCCCGGGCTTCTGGGTCTGCCACCCGAGCCGCTCTTTGTCGCGGGGTGACAACCAGCGGACGTCCTCGTCGATCCCCTCGTCGGTCCCGAAGACGGTGCCGTTGGTGTAGGGCTGGAATGCCCAGATATCGCCGACGGTCTGCCCGTCGCCCGGCGTGAGGTACCGCTCGTACATCGGCCACGCTTGCCCAGGCGTGATCTTAATGTGGCCCATCTCGAGAAGACGGTCCAGCTTCTGGTGCTGGCTCAAGATCGACACGTCTTCGCCGAGGTCCTCGATCAGGGCTCCGGGGATCGCCCAGTGGCGGCCCTTGGCGCTCGGGTCGATGCCGCGCCAAGGCTGCCCCGACTCCCCGCCGCGTAGTCCCGATCCGGTCAGCACATTCCCGTAGTAGTCGGTCCGCCAGCCGCGCTCGTCCTCAACGAAGTATTCCGCGACGTGACCCCGCATGTACGGTCGCTTCGGCGCCCGCCACTTGTAGTGCGCCGTCTTCGTGTAGACGAGGATCGTGTCGTGGATCGGGCCGAACCGGTGCGTCTTACCGTGAGCACCCGTCCGACGCCAAACGACCTCGTTGAGGAACCGCTCCGGGCCAAATATGCCGTCGAGAACGACCTTCAGGTAGGCACTCGCCGTCGGGTCGCAATGCAGATACAGCGACCCCGTCGGCTTCAGGACCCGCCGCAGCTCGAGGAGCCGGACCGTCATCTCAACCAGGTATGCGGTGAGTTGATTCGTCCCGACCCCGGCGCGGAGCGCGGCGATCAGGCTGCTTACGCCGTCCGGTACGCGCCCGCCGTTGCGGCGTGAATCGACGAGATAGAGGTAGGTGTCCTCGGCGGACGGTCCCCAGTGCCATGTGTCCTCGAACGCGAGCATTTGCGCGTCGCTGCTCCGCCCGGACTCGTCGCGGAAGATGACGTTGTAGTCGCGGTTCGAGTTGAAGGGCGGGTCCAGGTACACGAGGTCGACCGACTCGTCCGGGACGTAGCGCCGGAGGATGTCGAGGTTGTCCCCGTAGTAGAGGACGTTGGTCTTCACCGCAGGAGCGTACTGGACGCCGGAGCACGCCCGTCTGCGTTCGGTGGCGCCGGCGCCGCTGCTTCCATCGCGACGAGGCGAGCCGAGCGCCACAATCCAATCCTGGCCTTTGCTATCGCCCCGACCCAGCCAGGCGATCGGCGGGCGATGCCGCGCGGTGCCGGGAGACCAGATCGGCCTCGGACAGGGTCACGTAGCGGCGGACCATGTCGAGGGTCGTGTGGCCCAGGATCTGCTGGAGGCTGAAGACGTCGCCGCCGTTGACGAGGTAGCCGCGGGCGAAGGTGTGGCGGAAGGTGTGCGGGCTGCAGCGCGTCCCGACGCCGGCCCGCCGCCCGAGCCGGGCGATCGCCTGTTGGACGCCGCGAGCCGTGAGCCCGGTCCGGCGCCGGCTGGTGAACAGCGGGTCGGACGGCCGGACGTCTGAACGCGTGGCCAGGTAGCGCACGAGCGCGCGACGGGCGGTCGATCCGATGGGCACGATCCGCTCCTTGGCGCCCTTGCCCATGACGTGCAGCGTCCCGTCGGGCCGGACGTCGCCGACCCGGAGCGAGGCCAGCTCCGACAGGCGCAGGCCGGTGTCGAGGAACACCAGCGCGAGGGCACGTTCCCGATCATCGGCGAGGGCGAGGAGACTCCGGAGCTCGGGATCGCTGAACGGAGCGAATGAGCCGGCGGGGCACCTTCGGTCTCCGGAGCCCTCGGAAACCGGTTGCCCGAGCGATCTCCTCGGCCGCGCACCAGTTACCGAACGCCTTGAGGCCGCGGACGTAGCCGGCGATCGATTCGGGCGACAGCGTGGCGCGCAGCTCGAGCAGCCAGGCGCGCAGCTCGGCGGCGGAGAGCGCGTCGACGGGCCGCTTCTCGCCGAACTGCCGCACGCAGCGGACGGTGATCATCCGATACCACTCGACGGTCCGGGGCGAGGCGCCCTCGGCCGCTCGGGCCGCGCAGAAGAGGTCAGCCGCGGCGCCCAAACCGAGCGGAATCGGACCAAAAGAATCAGGCGCAATGCCCGAATGGCCAAAAGAGTCAGGCGCACAATTCGGGGGTGAGTCAGGCGCTATTCGCATCTCGGAGCCTCCTCCGAGATGTGCGCCTAAAGGCCCGGAACCACAAGATGTAGCGCTCTCGAACCGATCGGACCGCTAGATAATGTGGTATGGCTGGCGAGGAAGGATTCGAACCTTCGATCTCCTGATCCAGAGTCAGGCGCCTTACCGCTTGGCCACTCGCCA
>JACDFU010000134.1 GCA_013815585.1 Chloroflexota bacterium | reverse complement strand
GCCATGAGCTTCACCCGGTACGGGAGGCCCAGCCGCTGGAGGCAGACCTCGGCGCGCTCGGTCAGCCACTCGAGCGCAGCCGGCGAATCGTCGGGCCTCTCGAAGGCGACCATCTCGACCTTGTCGAACTGGTGGACGCGCATGATCCCCCGCGTGTCCCGCCCGGCCGCACCAGCCTCGCGGCGGAAACAGGGCGAGTAGGCGACGTAGCGGATGGGAAGCCGCTCTGCCTCGATGATCTCGTCGCGGTGGATATTGGTGACCGGCACCTCGGCGGTTGGGACGAGGTAGAGGTCGTCGCGGGCGACGACGTACATCTGGTCTTCCTTGTCGGGGATCTGGCCCGTCCCGCGGGCGGACGCCGCGTTGACCAGCGCCGGCGGCCAGATCTCGGTCATGCCGTGCTCGGTCGTGTGCACTCGCAGGAAGAAGTCGATGAGCGCACGCTGGAGGGCGGCGCCGGCACCCCGGTAGATGGCGAAGCCGGAACCGGTCACCTTGGCCCCGGCGGCCAGGTCGAACAGGCCCAGCGCTTCGGCGATCTCCCAGTGGGGTCGACAGTGCCAGGGGTCGATCCCGTCCGCACCGGTTCCTGACGACTGGGCCCTCGGTGCGGGCTCACCCCAGGATCGGACGGTCGTGCTCGCCTCCTCGCCGCCCACCGGCACATCCGGGTCGGCAGGGTTGGGGATGCGCAGGAGCAGCTCCTCCAGCCTCGCGTCATGGGCCGCGACCTCGGTCTCCAGCTCGGCGATGCGGTTTGCAACGGCGGTCGATTCGCGCTTGAGCTGCGCCACCTCCGCTCCGGCCGGATCGGCGCCTCCGCGGATGGCATCACCGATCCGCTTGCTCGCCGCGTTCCGCGAGGCGCGATGCCCATCCAGCTCGCCCTGCGCCTGGCGGCGCCGTTCGTCCAGTGCCACTGCCTCGTCGACCGGATCCGGATCCTCGCCCTTGTCCAGGGCGGCCTGTCGCAGCCGATCGGCCTCCTCGCGGAGGCGCGCCAGCCCGACACTCACGCCGATCCTCCCGGTGCGGGCGCCGCTTCGCCGGGCATGGGAGCGGCTGGCGGGACCGTGAGCGCTGCATCCCGGAGGCGATCGAGCACGAAGTCCGGTGGCAGGGATGCCAGCAGCCACCCCGCGCGGGGGCCGTTCTCGCGACCGAGGAAGGCGCGGTAGAGCGCCCCGAACGCGTCGCCGCTCGGGAGTGTCTTGTCAGCCGCCGTGCGAAAGATGAGGTCCTGCCACTGGTCGCCGGCGACTGGCTCCTCGCGTGCCGCTCCGCTGGCAAGGGCCGCCAGGTAGTCGCGCTGCTCGCTGGTCAGGTCGGAGGCTTCCGCTGGAAGCTCATCCCGGCGGACCTGGATCCGGTAGCGATCCGGGGCGAAGTCGGCCAGCCAGCTGGTGGCGACGGCCGCCCTGCCCTCGAGGATGGCGAGTTCCGCTGCGTCCAGCGGCGCACCCTTCTCGGCCGCCATCCGCTCCCCAAGATCGGCGCCCGGCACCTGTACGAGAAGCGCCAGGTGACGGAACGGCGGTCGGAAACGGCCCGCCTCGAGCGGCGGATCGGCGTCGGGATCGACCAGGCTGGCGCGGAAGATGGCCTCCGGGTTGGGCGGGAGCTCGCCCCGCACGGCGACGCCAGCCGCGGCTTCGGCGATCCGGTCGTACTCGTCGAAGAGACCCGGGACGGTGTCGCCGCCCGGATCGAACTCCAGGTGTTTGTTGGGCCTGTGGCGCACGAAGAGGAAGCGGAGCAGCTCGGGCGGCAGCAGGTCCGCCATCTCGTGAGCGGCCGCACCCTCACCGCGGCTGGTGCTCATCTTGCGGCCGCCGATGTTGAGGAACTCGTAGGGCACGTTGCGCGGGGGCTCACGCTCGAAGATCTCGCGGCTGACCGCGTCGGCACGGTCGCGTGAGCCGCCCTTCGTGGCCAGGTCCTTGCCGCAGCCCTCGATCGTCACGCCGAGGAGCCCCCAGCGCGCCGCCCACTCGACGTTCCAGACCAGCTTGGCGCGTCCGCCGCGTGGATCGATCCGACCCGCGTGGTCGCAGCCGGTTGCCCAGTCGACGAGGTCGGGCCGGCAGGCGTAGCTCACCTCGCTCCCGTCCCAGTCTGTTGCGATCGTCGTGCCCACGCGTCCGCAGTTCTCGCAGATGACGTGGATCGGCAGCCAGCCCTCGGCGTGACGCACGGTGCTCACTGTCCGATAGATGCGCCGGATGGTGTCCGCGCCCGCGAGCGCCCGCTCGACGTACGGGTCCATCGCCCCCGACGCGTACTGCTCGCTCATCCAGTAGAGCTCCGGCCGAACCCCCAACCCTGCGAAGGTCTGGAGGAACAGACCTGCGAAGTGGCGTGCGTAGTTGGGCGCCTCGCTGCCCTCCGGGGCAGGAATGTGCGCCAGCGGCATACCCATGAAGCGGCCGATCGCGTCGGGCGTGAGCAGCGCCTGGGCGTCCATGGGATCGAGATCCTCCACGCCGTAGCGGAACTCGACCTGGGTGCCGCGCTCGCGCAGCGCCCGCCAGATGGCATCGTGAAGGACTACGCCGCGCAGACTGCCGACGTGAACCGTCCCGGAGGGCGTCTTTGAGTCGTTGACGACCTGTGGACCGCTCGCGGCGGCCGCCAGCTCGTCGGCCCAGTACATCGAGCGATATCCCTTCGTCGTGCCGGCCTCGGCGGCCGAGGAGGCCAGTGGCCAGGTGCCTGGTTGACTAGCTGATGCCGACGATCCGGTAGGTGAAGCTGCCTGCTGGAACCGACACCGAAACCTTTTCGCCCTTCTTGTGGCCGAGAAGCGCACGTCCGACCGGTGACTCGTTGGAGATCTTCCCGTCTCGCGGTGCCGCCTCGGCAGACCCAACGATCGTGTAGGTCTCCTTGCCGTCATCGCTCTCGACCACGACCGTCGAGCCGATCTGCACGTGCTCGGTGGAGTGGTGCTCGTCGATCAGGATGGCGTTCTTGATCAGCGATTCCAGCGACTGGATGCGGCCCTCGACGAAGGCCTGCTCGTTCTTGGCGTCCTCGTACTCCGCGTTCTCGGACAGGTCGCCGTGCTCCTTCGCGTCGTGGATCCGGGCGGCAACCTCGGACCGGCGCACGTTGACCATCTCCTCGAGCTCGTCGCGGAGCTTGGAGAGGCCTTCCTTGGAGAGGTAGCTGGGCTTGTTGTTCACGAGTCGGGTTCCTTAGAACGAAAAACCCCCGGCCGCGCGTGGGAAACGCCGCGCGCCAGGAGTCGGTTGGGGGCCGGATTGTAGGCGCGTCCCGGTTGCGGCGTCAAACGCCGTTCAACCGCCCGCGAGCCGCTGCATCCGCTGGCGGACGCGCTGAACCGAGGCCCGGTCGCGGAGGGCGACGAAGACCGTGTCGTCGCCTGCGATCGACCCCACGAGCTCCGGCCAGCCCGAGCGATCGAGCGCGGCCGCGATGGCGTGCGCACTGCCGGGGATCGTCTTGATGACCAGCAGCAGCCCTGCTTCGCGCAGCTGGAGTGGCACGTCGCGCAACAGGCGGGCGAGGCGCTCCTCCGAGGTCGATTCCAGCTCGGCCTGCCCGCTGGAGGACGAAGGGAGGGCATAGGCCACGGCACCCAGGCGGCCGACCTTGACGAGCCCGAGCTCCGCGACATCGCGGCTGATCGTTGCCTGCGTCGCCCGCACCCCGCGCTCGCGAAGCGCGGTGGCCAGCTCCTGCTGCGTGCGGATCGGGCGGGATCCCACGATCTCGCGGATCTGCCGCTGTCGCAGCTCCTTCATGACCTTCATGGAGGCAGCCTCAGGTCGACAGGAGGAAGACGAAGATCGCAGCCGCGAAGATGACCCGGTACGCGATGAAGATTGTGGTGCTCCTCCGCCGCAGGTAGGCGAGCAGGAACCACACCGCGGCCAGACCGGACAGCCCGGCTGCGATCATGCCCGCGGCGAGAACGGTCGGATCGAAGGCGCCGAGGTCGCCCGAAGCGAAGACGCGCAGCTTCCAGATCCCAGCCCCCGCGATGATCGGCGTTCCCATCAGGAACGAGAGCCGCGCAGCGGCCTCGCGCTCGAGGCCCAGAAAGAGGCCCGCCGCGATGGTGACTCCAGAGCGGCTGATGCCCGGAAAAAGCGCCAGTGCCTGTGCCGCGCCGACCGCCAGCGCGTCGCGCAGCCCCAGCTCCTCGAGCCGCCGATCCCTGCTCCCCTGGCGCTCGGCCAGCCAGAGCAGCGAGGCACCCGCGATCAGCAGCAGCGCAATGACCGCCAGCCGCTCGCGGAAGAAGGTGTCGAAGAACTGCTCGAGTAGTGCCCCGAGCAGCGCGGCTGGGATGACCGTCACGACGAGCAGCCACGCGAGCCGCCGTTGCGGGTCGTCGCCGATGCGGCGCTCACGCAGCGAGGCGAGGCCTGCGGCGGCAAGGCCCAGGAAGTCGCGCCAGAAGTAGGCCAGCAGGGCTGCCAGGGTGCCGAGGTGCAGCATCACGTCGAACTCGGCGCTATTCAGGAAGGGATCGTTCCAGCCGAGCAGCCGGGGCAGGACGATGAGATGGGCCGACGATGAGATCGGCAGAAACTCGGTCAGGCCCTGGACGAGCCCGATGGCGACGGCCTGCAGCAGCTCCGTCAGCGGATGAAGAGCGGCGCGAGCACGAGCGTGATCGTCGCGAGCAGCTTGACCAGGACGTGCAGCGACGGGCCGGCCGTGTCCTTGAAGGGATCACCGACGGTGTCGCCGACGACTGCCGCGGCATGGGCGTCGGTTCGCTTGCCGAGCACATTGCCCTGGTCGTCGAGCAGGTGCCCCGACTCGATGTACTTCTTGGCGTTGTCCCAGGCACCGCCGCCGTTGTTGAGCACGGTGGCGAGCAGCACGCCCGCGATGGTGCCCACCATGAGCATCCCGGCCACCGCCTCATGGCCGAGCAGCAGGCCGACGATGATCGGCGTCGCGACCGCGACCACTCCCGGCAGCACCATCTGCCGGAGCGCCGCCCTCGTGGTGATGTCGACGACGCGCGCGTAGTCGGGGCGCTGGGTGTAATCCATGATGCCGGGCATCTCGCGGAACTGGCGCCGCACCTCGACGATGATCGCCTGCGCGGTGACGCCCACTGCCCGGATCGCCAGCGAGCTGAAGAAATACACCAGCATCGCGCCCATCAGGGCGGCCACGAAGACGTTGACGTTGGCCAGGTCGACCGACTCGAGCAGCGTGCCGGCCTCGCGCAGGCCGCTGTCGATCTGGCGCTGCAGGATCAGGTTCACCTTGTCGATATACGCGCTGAAGAGCAAAAAGGCGGCCAGGCTCGCCGACGCGATCGCATAGCCCTTGGTGAGGGCCTTGGTCGTGTTCCCGACGGCATCGAGGCGGTCGGTGATCTCGCGCGCACCCGCCTCCGCCTTGGAGAACTCCGCGATGCCGCCGGCGTTGTCGGTGATCGGCCCGAACGTGTCCATGGCCAGGATGTAGGCGGTGGTCATCAGCATGCCCATCGTGGCCACCGCGGTCCCGAAGATGGCGCCGACGTTGTCGCCGTTGGCATTGAAGAGCCCTGCCTGCGAGCCGAGGAAGGCGCTCGACAGCAGCGCGATGCCGATCGTGATCGCCGTCACGAAGGTGGTCTCGAAGCCGACCGCCATTCCAGAGATGATGTTGGTGGCTGGACCCGTCTTCGAAGCTTCCGCGATCTCCCGAACCGGCCGGAACGTCCCGGCCGTGTAGTACTGGGTGATGTAGACGAATGCGACGCTAGTGGCGAGGCCGATGATGCCTGCCCCGAACATCCACACCCACGCGGGGATTCCGCCGGCGCCGGTCTGGTCCGCGCCGGTGCTCATCATCACGTAGGTGGTAACGCCCAGCCCGACCACTGAAAGCAGGGTCGTGGCCCAGTAGCCGCGATTCAGGATGTTCATCGGGTTCTCGTCCTCGCGGCCGCGCAGGAAGAACATCGCCGCGATCGTGGCCAGCAGCCCGAAACCGCGAACGACGAGCGGGAAGAAGATCCAGGCCTCGGGGTTCGGCCATCCGGCCGCCTGGGCGATCGTATAGATCGCCACGCCCAGGATCATGGCGCCGATGTTCTCGGCCGCCGTCGACTCGAAAAGGTCGGCGCCGCGGCCCGCGCAGTCGCCGACGTTGTCGCCCACCAGATCCGCGATCACCCCGGCGTTGCGAGGATCGTCCTCGGGGATGCCGGCCTCCACCTTGCCCACCAGGTCGGAGCCCACGTCGGCTGCCTTTGTGTAGATCCCGCCGCCGAGCTGCGCGAAGAGCGCCACGAAGGAAGCGCCGAAGCCGAAGCCAACGATGAGGAAGGGCGCCTGTTGAGGCTCCGTGAAGCCCCCGAATGCCGCGAAGATGCCCCATACCCCTAGCAGCGAGAGGGCCACCACGAGGAAACCGGAGACGGCGCCACCGCGCATCGCCACCTGGACCGCTTCGACAAGGCTGCGCCGCGCGGCAGCAGCCGTGCGCAGGTTGGATCGGACGCTGATGTACATGCCGATGATTCCGGAAGCCATCGAGCAGGCGGCGCCCACGAGGAAGGCGACGCCCGTCAGGAGACCGAGCTGGGGACCGTAGACGTCGGTGTCTGCCACCTCCGGCCCCTCGACGATGCCGATCACCAGCCCGATCGCCACCGCGCCAACGATCGCAAGGAGTCCGATCGTCGTGTACTGGCGCCGGATGAAGGCAACGGCTCCCTCGAAGATCGTTCCGGCCACGTCCTGCATGGCCTCCGTTCCCTTGTCGCGGGAGAGAACGTCTCGAGCCAGGTACAACGCGAACAGGATGGCGGCGATGCCGGCGATGGGGATGATCCAGAGGATCGCGTCGGCGATCTCCACGTTCTATCCAGCCTCCTGGGTGCGGGCGCCAGGGCGAGTGCGCCGGGGGCAGACAAGGAAAGAGCCCCGGCAGACCGGGGCCTTCACGGACGGGTAGCCGGTGGAGTGTAGCGTCCGGCGGCGAGCCCGGTCAAACCTCCCTGCACCTCAGGGCACCCAGCGCGGCAACGACCCTTCCGGCGCGATCTGGCGAAGGCCCTCACCGCTGGTCTCGACGAGCCAGATGCCTGCGGGGCCCGTCGGGTTGCCCCTGGGAACCCTCACGAACACCACGGTATTCCCGCCCGGCGAGAAGCCCGGGTGCCGGTCGAGGTATTCCCCGCCGTCGGTCAACGGCACCGGCGCGGCTCCCAGGCGGGCTCGATATTCCAGGCCGCCAGGAGGCTCCGGCGCGACGCTCGCC
>JACDFU010000206.1 GCA_013815585.1 Chloroflexota bacterium | reverse complement strand
GAACCTCCTCGACCGCTTCCTCGCCGCGGGTGCGAGGGTGGTCTTCGTCGGATACTCGTCGGGCCTTCGCGGCGAGAGCGGCGTCGTCGTCCCGTATCCGAACCACGAGAACCACATGCACGTCCGCTTTCCGGCTCGCTGACCGCCGCCTTCCATCTTCGCTGGGCAGCTGCGTGGCCGCGACGCTGGGCCTCCGCCGGATCACGTGAGAGCACGCTCGCGCAGCCGAGCCGCGTGTCTCATGAGCCCGATTCGCTTGCTTCCGGGCTGCGGGTAAACAGCTTCCAGTGCCCCTCGGAGACGACCTCGACGTTGCCGTCGGTCACCTTGATGGCTGTCTCGTCGTCGATCGCATACGCCGGACCCTGCATACCGGCCGCCCATCTCTCTGCGTCGGCCATGGTGTTCTCCGGCAGGAGCTCGTGATCCAGGTGCGGGAAGATCGAGAAGTCCACCATTCCCAGCGTGCTGTCGCTACCAGTGGGCGGCTTCCAACCGACGAAGTCCTCCCCGATCCTGGGGGTCATCACCATGCTCCCGGCGCTCAGCCCCACCCAGACCATCTCGCGCAGCGACGGCAAGAGATCCGCCAGCCCGGACTGCCGCATCCAGTGGCACAGATACAGGGTATCGCCGCCCGCCGCCAACAGGACGTCTGCCTCTCGGACCAGGGGGACCCAGCGCTCGTCATCGATGCTGGGCAGCGCGGTGAGCTCCAGCACTCCCAAGGACTTCCACCCCAGCTCGCACATGGGTTCGGCGGATCGTCCACTGATGAAACGCCAGGCGCCCGCTCCTGGACCGACCTGGGGGTGCCCGTACAACGCGGTGGGGATGCAGAGGGCGCTGGACTCGGCAATCGGTTTGCCCAGCAGGTCGACCAGCGCGTTGTGGATGCTCGTGTTCTTGATGCCAGCGGAAGTGAGAAGAAACCTCATGGGTGCTCCTTCGCTCGCGGTGTACGCGTGGTGCTTCCCTCAGAGAGACTCAGCAGAGGCGCAAAACTCATCTTTCGCCGCAGCCGTCGGGGGACATTCCCGAACTCAATGTCACTCTTGGTGGGTGGCAGCGTCCGGTCACGGATTCGAGCCGCGTTGAAGCCGGAGCGGCATTGTCTCCGGATTCTCATCGGCGGATCTACAGGCGTCGTCGTTCTTGCAGGCAGCATCGCGGTCATGTCGGGTCGCTATAGCGATCCGTACAACGGCCGTCTCTTCTGGACCCACACCCTTGCTGCCTCCGCGCTGCTCAGCTTCGCCCTTGTTGTGGTCTGCCTCGCCGCATGGCCTGGTAACCCGCGGCGACAGACGGCGGCGCTGACCGACCCAATGGTCGTCCCGACGAAGCGATCTGCCAGCGCGAATAGTTCAGCAACGATCGGCGCAAGCATTGCTCCGTCGTCGTATGCATCAGGTTCCACCGAGACGGACAACAAGCCGTCGCCCGGTGAGGGGGCTGTTACAAGCCGCGCCGATGGCCGCTCACCGTCGCGCGCGAGTCGCCATCTCTCCCCGTCACGAAGTGCTCCATGTTCGTTGATGCTCGTGATTTCCCGCCTGACCAAACGGTGTAGCCGCGGGCGATCCGGTTTGAGTCGAGGGCGCTGACGATCTCCTCTTCCAATCCGCGTAGCGCGGGGAGTGAGACCTCTTCGCGGAGCGCCACATCCAGCAGGCGGAATGGCATGCTCGGGATCGCCGCACTCAGGGAGGCTCTCTTCACCACCTCATCGGAGAGTTCGAGAAACGACAGCCTGTCAACGGCTACGTGTCGGAATCGAGCGGCCACGGAAGGCGCACCGGTTCGTACTCGCCCGGCCAGTCGGCGTACGCCTCGTCCGGGTCCTCTGTTGCCTTCGCGGCGGACGCGCCGTACTCCGCCGCGACCTCGCTCACCGGGTACCGCAGCATCTCCACTTCGGGCCGCGCACCGATCATGAGAATCGCGCACGGTCCATCCCCTGCGCCGACGATCACGTGATGGGTGTCGGCCGGGCAGTGGAAGTAGTCCCACTTGCGTAGCGGCCGCTTCTCTTCTTCGACGATCAGCGTGCACTCACCCGAGAGCACGAGGAATCCTTCCTGGACGTCCTCCGAGTGGTAGAGCGCGTTCGGATCGCCAGGCCAGAGGACGCGGACGTTGACGCCGAAGTCGCTGAACCGAGACTCGCGCGGCTCGAGCGGGTACAGCGCGCCGCCCTTCGCCTCGTTGCGCAGCGCGAGCGCGTCGGCCAAGTTGTGGACGAACCAGCCGTCCGATGTGATGTACCGGCCGTACGGGGTCTCTTCCGAGCTTGCTTTCCTCGCGGGCATTCGTCCTCCTCGGTGTGGCGATCTCCGTCCGTAGCGCTCCTACTTGACCGTACGTCCCAATTAGGGCATACACACGGGGGGCCGGCCGACCGGGCGGCCCTCGAGCGCGCGTTGTCCTCCTCCTTGAC
>JACDFU010000022.1:11018-24182 GCA_013815585.1 Chloroflexota bacterium | reverse complement strand
ACGGGCCGAGCGCGGTCAGCGCCCGGGCGTGCTCCGGAGTCGGGGGCCAGCCGGGGCGAGTGATCGAGCCCCAGACCGAAACGGCGGACCGCAGGGCGTCCATCGCGTTGGCATCCGGGCCGAGGCCCCGCAGCGCGGCCACGATGGAATCGGGCACCGGAGCGGCGGGCAGGCGCGCTGACGCGGGCCAATCGCCGGTCCACAATAGCTCCGCGACCTGCGCATACGAGCCCCCGGTAACGAGCTCGCCGATCGGATAGCCGCGGTACAGAAGTCGCCCCTTCTTGCCATCGACCCGGGCGATGGCGGTCTCCCCGGCGAGGACCCCCTCGAGACCTGGCGAATAAGGCCGGCTGTCGGTCGGTCGACCGTTCGGCCCGGGAAGGTCCATCGCCGCGATTCTAGCCGTCGCGAGGCCGGTCCGGACCGACGACCGTTACTCGAGCTGGACGCCGGCCGCCCTGAGCTCCGCCAGGGCCCGGTCGCCATCGCCAGGCTGGAGGTCGACCGCCCTGACGCCTGCCCGCACCAGGCTGACCTCGTATCCGAGCCGGATGCCATCGAGCGCGGTCTCCCGGACGCAATAGTCGGTCGCCAGTCCAACCACCACGAGCCTGCGGACATCCCGCGCCCGCAGAATCCGGTCCAGCTCGGTCGGCCGGGTTCCGCCAGAGGCCGAATCTCGCATGGTGAATCCCGAGTAGCCGTCCTCTCCCCCCGTCCCCTTGCGCACGACCGGGCCGTCCAGCTGCAGCGCCGGGTGGAGCTCGGCTCCCCACGTCTCCTGCACGCAGTGGACGGGCCAGATCCCGCCGTCCTGCTCGAAGTGCGGCGTGTGGGCGGGATGCCAGTCCTGCGTGTAGACGACGAGGCTGCCTGACTGCCGGGCCAAGGTCACCTCGTCGTTGATGACCGGGAACGTGCCTTCCGCGCCCCGCACTGGCAGGCTGCCGGCGGGATCCGCAAAGTCGTTCTGCATGTCGACGACGACAAGCGCGGTCAAGGGACCGTAACTGGCCACGCCTTGAATTCTATGCAACCGGCTGGCCGATCAGCGTGTTTGATTCTTGAAAGGCAGGCGGGCTGAGTTAACCGGTCTGCTGCCCTTCACTGGTTACGGTAGGATGCCACGGTGAAGCAGATGCGGATCGGAAATCCCATCCTCTGGGTGGTCTTCTGCACGCTTGCCTTCGTGTGGGGCAGCTCGTTCCTCTTCATCAAGCTGGGACTGGAGGAAGGGCTCGCCCCGCTGACATTGGTTACCTACCGCCTGCTGATCGGGACGGCGTTTCTCTTCACGGTCATGCGCCTCACGGGCGCCCGTCTCCCGTCCGATCGGGGGGTGCTCATCCGCATCGGCGCGGTCGGCATCCTCAACATCGCGCTGCCGTTCTCGCTGATCACCTGGGGTGAGCTGTGGATCGACTCCGCTCTAGCGAGCATCCTGAACGGCCTCGTGCCGCTCTTCACCATCGTGATGGCCTCGGTGTACCTGCGGGACGAGCCGATCACGGTCAATCGGCTGGTCGGCCTCGTCATGGGTTTCGGAGGAGCGGTATTGCTCCTGACACGAGGCCTGGCAGGTGAAGGCGCCGCCGACCCGGGGATGCAGTTCATCGGCCAGCTGGCGGTGGTCATGGCGTCGCTGTGCTACGCGATTGCCATCGTCGTGATGCGCGGCCTGTTCACGGGCCGGCCGCTGGTCGATGACCCGGTGGCAGGACCACGCGCGCTCAACCCCGTCGAGCTGGCGCTGCCGCAGGTGGTCACCGCGGCGTTGATCGTTGGGGCGCTCGCCATCCTCGTCGAAGTCATCGGCCAGGGCCGATCCCCGCTCCTCCCGACCTTCCTGGCCGCCTTCTCCGTCTCCTGGCTGGGGCTGCTCGGGTCTGGCCTGGCCTACCTGCTGGCCTTCACCCTGCTCAACGCATGGGGAGCGACGCGCACGACGCTCGTGACCTATGCAATGCCGATCGTCGGCCTGGTCCTGGGCGTCCTTGTGCTCGGCGAGGTCATCGACCTGCAGGTCATCGCCGGCAGCGCCCTCATCATCGGCGGCATCGTGCTAGCGAACAGCCGCTTCGGTGCTCGTCGCCTCTACGGCCGCCCCGGCGCACAACCCAGTGGCACTGCCGCACCAGCTGAGCCTCTGCCCTAGCCCTGGTCCTTGCTGCCGGATCCTCCTCGCCGGCCGCGGGCTGCCCCGTCCCGTCAGCGGTGGCGTGGCGTTGGTGGTGAGACCGTGTATCATCTGTGCGGACCCGCAAGGCCGGGTGGCTGCTGGCGGAGGACACATGGTCGGCACCGAAGTCTGGGCGTGGACCATCGCGTCGGTCGTGGGAGTCAGCGTCATCTCGCTCGTCGGGGCGGCCACATTCGTGCTTCGTCCTGAAGACCTGGCCCGGCTGCTGCCCGTGCTCATCCCGTTTGCGGCCGGTGCGCTTCTTGGCGATGCCTTCCTGCATGTGGTCCCCGAGATTTCCGAATCGGCAGCGGGATTTGACACGCTCGCCTCCTTCACGCTGATCGGCGGAGTCATCGGCTTCTTCGCCCTGGAGAAGGTGCTCCACTGGCATCACGCGCACGTACCGTCGGAAGACGTGCTGCACCCGGTGGCGATCACGAATCTCGTCGGTGATGGACTCCACAACTTCATCGACGGCGGCATCCTGGCCGGCGCCTTCCTGGTGTCCCCGGAGCTGGGCATCGCAACGGTCATCGCCGTGGCGCTCCACGAGCTTCCGCAGGAGCTCGGCGACTTCGGGATCCTGATCCACGCGGGACTCCAGCCGCGGCGCGCGCTCGCTCTAAACCTCCTCACGGCCCTCGCAGCAGTGGTTGGCGCGACCGCGACGCTCCTGCTGGCCTCGGCGGCTCCGGACCTGGAGCGTCTCGTGCTCCCACTCACAGCAGGGGGCTTCGTCTACATCGCAAGCACCGACCTGCTGCCTGAGCTGCACAGGGACCCGGAGGGACGGAAGTCGATCCTGCAGCTGGTTGGGCTGCTCGGCGGGGTGGCGGTGATGGCCGCCCTCCTGCTCATCGAGTAGCGCTGATATGGCCAGGCCACGACGCGAGAGGCAGAAACCTCGATCGCCGCCGCGCGCCCTCCCGCGCTGGCTCCGGCCGGCAGCCGTCGGACTCGCGGTTCTGGGCGTGGGAGCGGTTCTGGTCCTCATCCTGCTGCCGAAAGGCGGACAGGCGGCGTGGTCCCGGCTGGGCACCGCGGACGTCCATTCCCTGGCGTTCGTCGCTGGCGACCCGCAGCATGTGCTCTTCGGCCACCACGACGGCTTGAGCGAGTCGCGCGATGGTGGGCGAACCTGGAGACCGCTGCCCGTTCGGGACGATGCGATGAGCATGGCGCCCGCGCGTGACGGATCGATCGTCATCGCCGGTCACGAGGTCTTCACCGCCAGCCGTGACGGCGGAAGGACGTGGTCGGCCATTCCATCCGATCTGCCGAGCCTGGACATTCACGGGTTCACTCGTGATCCCGGTGATCCGGCCCGCATGTGGGCGCTGCTCGCCACCGGCGGGCTGTGGGAGAGCACGGACTTCGGTGCCAGTTGGGTGCGGGTTCGCCAGGACAACGTCCTCTTCCCGCTCGCCGTCCGGGACCAAGCCAGTACTCGCCTCATTGGCGTCGATGCCACCGGCCTGGTTACCAGCGCAGATGGCGGTCGAACCTGGACGGGCCTCGCGACACCACCAACCTTCCCGATGACGAGCCTCGCGGCGACCGCGGACGGACGAACGCTCTACGCGGGCGCTGGCGACGGGCTGTTTCGAAGCGACGACGGCGGGGATGCGTGGACGAAGACCGGCTACAAGGGATCGGCTTTCGCAGTGGCAACCACGCCTGACGGCCGGACGGTTGCGGTCGTCAGCCGCCAGACGGAGTTCTTCCGCTCGTCGGATCAAGGGACGACCTGGCCCGGGCCATAGCCGGCAAGTTTGCCGGACTCAGACCCTGCGCCAGGCGCGTGCCATCGGCATCGGCGGATCGACGGGCACCACGAGTACGAACTTGCCCGCCATCTCGGGATGCCACCGTCCTCCGCGCCGCGGTAGGAAGTCCGATTTCAGCGCGTCGATCGAGATCCAGCTGTTCGGCTTCTGGCCCGCTCCCCATATGGAGCTGACGCGCGGATACCACGGGTCCTGGACATAGACGCCGGTGACCCGGTACTCGGAGTCAACGAGCGGGTCGGCGGTGGTGGTAAATCCACTCATCACCCACGCGTGCGCCCCGCGCCAGACGATCAGCCCCACTGGGCGATTAGTCGTGCGCAGTGCACGCGCCGCTGCCCGGACCGCACCGTCGTAGCCGTCCAAAGCCCGCTCGTCGTAGCGGCCGGCGCCGAGCGCTCCGAGGCCTGCGGCCCAGCCGCTCGATCCCGCTCCGCCAGTTTCGCTGCCTTCGGACTGCCCATGATCGATCTGTCTCAGCGACGGGCCCTTGCTGCGTGCCACCCGCATGTAACTCTCCTGGCTGGCACGGCTCTCGTCGTCGGTCACCCCGACGATGTTGAGCATCATCTGCATGCTCGCGCCGATGCACCAGTAGGCTGTGTACTGGGAAACGAAATCGCCCTCCCGGTAGAGGGTGAACGAGTACTCATTCGAAGGAGCGGCCGGGCGCGCCTCCGGCGATGGCACCCCAACCGGCGCAGCGGCCGCGACGGCATGGCCGGGGAAAGCCAGGGCGAGGCCCAGCGCGATCGTTGACACCTTGAGTCCCGGCGACAGGAGCCTTGCGGCGCCCAGCCTGAGCGACATGATCGAAGGATAGTCACCGCCAGTGATGTGCGGCGTGTGCCGTCGTGCTGGTGCCGGCGTGGCGATGTTCGTGATCCTGGGCTCGATGACGTTCATCTCGATCGGCTACGTCATCGCCTCGTACGCGCGGACGGAAGAGTCTGCGAACGCCCTGACGAGCATCGTCCAGTTTCCGCTGATGTTCCTGTCGGGCATCTTCTTTCCCATCGAGATCATGCCCGAGGTGCTGCAGCCGGTGGCAAGCCTGATGCCGTTGACCTACCTGGGAGACGCGCTGCGCCAGGTCATGGTGGGCGGCGTCCCCTTCATGCCCCTGCCGGTTGATTTCGCCGTGCTGGCCGCATGGCTCATCGGCTCCTTCGCCATCTCCGCCCGATTCTTCCGCTGGCAGTAGACAGGATCCCGCTCAGGGAACGCCAGGCTCGGTGGCGTGCGCCACCCGGCGTCGGCGGGGCTGTGCCAGCCAGGTGGCTATCGCGGTCGTCAGCGGTACGGCCGTGACGATGCCAAGGCTGCCTACCACCGCGCGCACGATCTCCACGGCCACGATCTCGCCATTGAGGATCATTGCCGCAGGCTGCCGGGCCACGGCGTAGAGCACCAGGAGCGGCAGGCTGGCACCGACGTAGGCCAGGAAGAGCGTGTTGACCGTGGCTGCGATGTGGGAGCGGCCCACGTTCATGGCGCTCAAAAACAGCCGTCCACCGGCGAGGCCGCCCCGGCCGAGCTCCTGGACCGCCGCGGCCTGCGTGACCGTCACGTCGTCGAGAACGCCAAGTGACCCGAAGATGAAGGCCGCGAGGAGCAGACCGCGCAGGTCCAGCTGGGCTCCCCCGGTCGTCTGCAGGTAGACCAGATCCGAGCCGGCAGCGTTCGTGAAGGCTGCGAGGCCGGTGGCCAGGGCGGCCAGCACGGCCGTGAGCGCGAGTGACGCGAATGTCCCACAGATGGCAGCAACACTGGCCCGGGACAACCCCTCCGTGAGCAGAATCGTCACGAGCGTCACGGCGCTCGCGACGACCACGGCGAGCGGCACAGGCGGAACACCCTGGAGGAGGAGTGGGATCACGATCTTGAGGACGACGGCTCCCGTGAGGGCAAGCGCCAGCAGCGCCCGCAGCCCACGAAAGCCGCCGACCGCGCCGACGGCGACGCCGAAGACGACCAGCAGCAGCCCAAGAGTCGGCAGGCGCCAGCGGTCCGTGACGGCCACGAAGTCGCCGGTCTCGGGCTGGCCGGTGAAGCTGACCACGATGTCTTCGCCGACACCGTAATCGGGCAGGTCCTGCTGCCCCGAGGGACCCTGAAGGTAGGCCCCGACCCGCTCGCCCGCCCGCGGGCCTTCGCTGATCTCGACCATGACGTCCGGGGCAAATCCCGCGTTGGGGTCGTCCGGGTCCAGGGGCTCGCCCGGTCGCAGGATTTCCACGATGCGACCCCGGAAGGCGGTCACAGGCTCGGCCGAGTCCGATGGTGGCGCGAGGTCGGGCAGGGCCAGCACGAGCAGCAGGATCGTCAGACCGCCGATGGCCACGAGCAGCTGACGGGGCAGGTAGCTCGATCTGTTCACGACGGGCAAGGATACCGGCGCACCGGCGCGCGACCGATGCTATGCGCTCGAACGGGGACCTCGCACCGAAGGGCCGAGGGCCGTCTATCTCCGTGGTGACTCTACGGACCGGCGTCTTGGTCGAGGCATGCGCTGTATGACTCAGAGGCCCACGGAGACCCTTCCGAGCCTCGCATAGCCCTGGACCGCTGCCATACGATCCGGCAATGGCTGGCCGCCTCTACGCAGGGACGAGCGGATTCGCGTATCCGTCATGGGCTCCGACCTTCTATCCGGAGGGCACCCGTGCCGACGGACTGCTGCCGTTCTACTCGGCGCACCTGCCGGCCTGCGAGCTGAACAACACGTTCTACCGGCATCCGACCCCCGAGCGAATCGCGGAATGGATCCGCTCAACGCCCCCCGACTTCCGGTTCACGGTCAAGGCCCTGCGCACGGGCAGCATCAGGGCCGTCCGGACGGATCCACAGGGAACGCTTCCCTGGCTGACGGCGCCTCTTCGACACTTCGGTGACCGGCTGGGTGCCGTCCTGCTCCGCGTGCCGGAGGAGCAGCAACGCGACGACGATCGCCTCGGCGAGTTCCTTCGCCGATGGCCATCGGAGCTGCCGCTCGCCATGGAGTTTCAGCACCCCAGCTGGATCGCCGACGAGGTGCTGGCGGCGCTTCAGAAGGTGGGCGCCGTGCTCTGTCTTACTGAGCTTGACGCCGATCCGCTGCCGCCCACGATCCGGCTGACCGGCGGCTTCCTCTACCTGCGGCTACGGCGAAGCGACTACGAGCCTGCGGAGATCGACGCGTGGGCGGCACGCCTCGCTCCGTTCCTCGACGACGACCGGGACGCGTACGTGTTCTTCCGGCACGATGACGAGGGCCAGGCGCCGATGCGCGCCCAGGCGTTGCTCAGCGCCGTCAGCAGAACGTCTGCTGCGCGGCGGTGAAGGCCGTGATCGCCTCGGAGGCGGCGCGAGTCGTGTCGACGCTTGGATTCGGAAGCTCCGAGCGCAGCTTCTCTACGGCGGTCACGGCCTCGTCGCGGGCGGTGTCTGCCTCCCCGGTGACGGTCAGGCCGCGAAGACCGGCCAGAGCCGAATCCACCTGGGGCTCGGCGTTGTCGAGCGCCAAGGCGCCGCCGCTCGCCGCAGCCGCGGTCGTGGCCGCCGCAACGGCCGCAAGAGCGCTCGCTTCCGGGGCGCTGCCCGAGCAGAAGGCAGCCGTGTCGATCGACGCGGCCGCGACCGCGCTGGCCAGCGGCGTGGGCGCACTGCTCCCCGAGCATGCCGCCAGGGCGATGGCTGTCACGAGGCCCGCGAATGGTCGAAGGTAGAGCTTCACCCGAGTGTCCTCCCTGTCGTCTGGTGACCCGACGGTACGTGGCCGCTCGGCGTCTCTCGGCGCAGTGCCCTGCCCGGCGCCTTACAGCGCTCTTTCAGACGCCGATGGGATGCCAGACGGTCTTCATCTCCATGAACGCGGCGATCCACTCGGGCCGCTGCGCTGCACGATCGTCGAGCCAGTCGAATCGGTCGGCAAGGCCCCGCGGCGACCGGGCCACGCGCTTGACGTTCTCCATGGCGGTCTCCTGCACCGCGGCCAGGTCCTGCGCGGGGACGCCCCAGGCATCCAGCGCATTCACGTCCATGTGCCCAGCCAGGACCGGGACGAGCTCGCGGCGGTAGCCCGTCAGGATGTTGATGACGCCGCCCGGTACGTCGCTCGTGGCCAGCACCTCGCCAAGCGTCACGGCGGGCAGCGGCCTCGTCTCCGACGCCAGCACGACGGCACTGTTGCCTCCCACCACGACCGGCGCGAGCCGTGACACGAGGCCGAGGAGGGACGAAGACTCGGGCGCAACCACCCCAACGACGCCGGTCGCCTCCGGGATGGTGAAGTCGAAATACGAGGCAGCGACCGGGTTCACGGTACCCAGCACCTGGCTGATCTTGTCCGCCCAGCCCGCATACCAGACCCACCGATCGATGGCCCGGTCGACCTGCTGGCGTGCCGCTTCCCCGGCAATGCCCTCGGCAGCGGCCACTTCGGCCTCGAACTGGTCGCGACGCCCCTCGAGCAGCTCGGCCACCCGGTAGAGGATCTGACCGCGGTTCATTGCCGCCTTCGAATCCCAGCCGGGAAAGGCGGCCCTGGCACCGCGGACGGCATCGCGCACATCCTTCCTCGAACCGCGGACGGCATTGGCCAGCGGCGTTCCGTCCGCGCCGGTCACCAGGTAGGAGCGGCCGCTCTCCGAGCGCGGAAACGCACCGCCGATGTAAAGCTTGTACGTCTTGCGGACCGCGATCCGGCCGGTCGCCTCGGGCGAGGCGAGTGCACCGGCGGCCGCGCGGCTCCTGCCGGAGCGAGGGGCCATCAGGGGTGTCCCCGGCGCATCAGGGGTGTCCCCGGCGCATCAGGCGTCGTCCAGCGAGACATAGGCGTGCAGGCCGTGCACGCCACCCTCGCGCCCGAAGCCGGATTCCTTGTAGCCCCCGAAGGGGCTGGTGGGATCGAATCGGTTGAAGGTATTGGCCCACACGACTCCTGCCCGAAGTTGCTTGACCATCGACAGGATGCGGCTCCCCTTCTCGGTCCAGACACCGGCAGACAAGCCATAGGGCGTGTTGTTGGCCTTCTCGACCGCCTCCTCCGGCGTCCGGAAGCTCAGCACGGAGAGCACCGGCCCAAAGATCTCCTCCTGCGCAATCCGGTAGCTCTGGGAAACGTTCGTGAAGAGCGTTGGCCGCACGAAATAGCCGCGGTCGGGCAGCTCGCAGGCAGGCTGGTACATCTCGGCGCCCTCGGAGACTCCGACCTCGATCAGCTCCTCGATCTTGGCCAGTTGCGCCTGGTTGTTGATGGCGCCGACATCGGTGTTCTTGTCGAGAGGATCGCCGACGCGCAGGGTGGACAGGCGATCCTTGAGGCGCTCGACGAACGGCCCCTCGATCGACTCCTGGACGAGCAGCCGGCTCCCGGCGCAACAGACCTCGCCCTGGTTGAAGAAGATGCCGTTGACGACGCCCTCGACTGCCTGGTCGAGCGCAGCATCATCGAAGACGATGTTCGCCGCCTTGCCGCCCAGCTCGAGGGTGAGAGCCTTGTCCGTGCCGGCGATGGCAGCGCCGATCTGCTTGCCCACGGCCGTGGAGCCGGTGAAGGCCACCTTGTCCACGTCCGGATGCTTCACCAGCGCCAGTCCGATCTCACCGGGCCCGGTCACGATGTTCACCACCCCGGGCGGCAGGTCCGCCTGGCGGCACACGTCGGCGAAGAGCAGCGCCGACAGCGGCGTGGAAGAGGCGGGCTTCAGGACGACCGTGTTGCCCGCTGCCAGCGCCGGCGCGATTTTCCAGGCCAGCATCAGCAGCGGAAAGTTCCAGGGGATGATCTGAGCCGCGACCCCGAGGGGGCGGGCAACGCGGCCGGGAAAGGCGTACTCGAGCTTGTCTGCCCAGCCGGCGTAGTACCAGAAGTGGGCGGCCGCAAGAGGAACGTCCACGTCACGAGATTCCCGGATCGGCTTGCCGCCGTCGAGGGTTTCGAGGACAGCGAATTCGCGACTTCGCTCCTGCAGGATCCGGGCAATCCGGAAGAGGTACTTGGCGCGTTCGCTTCCAGGAACCGCGCCCCAGCTCCGCCGGAAGGCTCGCCGCGCCACACCGACCGCGTGCTCGACGTCCTCCACGCCCGCACGGGCAACTTCGGCCAGGGGTTCCTCGGTGGCCGGGTCGATGGTCGTGAACCAGGCCTTGCTGCGCGGGGCGACCTCCCGACCGCCGATGAACAGGCCGTAGCGCGACTGGAGTCGCACAACATCGCGGGACTCCGGGGCAGGCGCGTACTCCCAGGGGATCTGTTGCCCATCTCCGAGACCCCAGCTGGCCGGGACGTCGGTACCCCGGCCGACCCGCTGAACCGCCGAGGTCGACGTGTCGGTCGGCTTGGCCGTCATGCCCGCAGGGTATCAGGTTTCATAGTGGTCGCGGGTGACTGTTTGGTCACCTATGGGCGGCAGGGGTGGTTCTGATGGTCGGCAGCGACGTCGGTGCTGGTCGTGATGACAGTCTTGTCATCACGACCGCCTGTCACGTCTGGGCTTACTCCGATGCAGGCGAGCGCCGGAGAAGGACGGTGCTCCCGGGCCTGCCCGCGGATGGGCGAGAGGACGCGAACCGGCTGTCTCTGGAAGCATGGGGATCCGTTGCGGCTGCAGCGGCTGGCCGTGAGGTAAGCACATGTCACCACCCGATCGTCGGTGCGACCTGATGACACGACTGTCATCGCTACCAGGCGCCGGGCCGGCATGCCAGGCTGCGGCGTCGCCCGTTGATGACACGACTGTCATCGCTACCAGACGCCGGGCCGGCTCGCCTCCGGCCCCCGAGCAGGAGCCGGTGTACGCTCCGCGTCCCGTGGCCACGCTCCCTTCGACCAGCTTGCCGCATGCGCGCCCAATGCGCAGGCTCGACCACGAGGAGGAGCTGCTCGACGGCCCGCTGCCGGACCCGGCAGTGCTCGCCGAGAGCCTGCGCGACCTCCGACGGGTGAACCGATGGCTCGGCGGCGTGGCACTCAGCCGCTCGGCGCTCATCAGGCTCATGACCGGAGCCCATTACGGCCCCCGACCCAATCGACCGACGGGCCGAGCGATGCCCTTTCGACTGCTGGACGTAGGCACGGGCGGCGCCGACATCCCGCTGGCGCTCCTCGATTGGGCCGGGGCCCATCGACGCGAGCTCGAGATCGTCGCCGTCGACCAGCGACCCGAGATGATCGCCATCGCCGCGGAGGTCGCGCGCGGACATCCGCGGCTGGCACTCGGGGTCGCGGACGGCCGCTCACTGAGCTATTCGGCAGATGCGTTCGACGTCGCCCATACCTCGCTGGTTGCGCATCACCTGGACCCGGCGGCACTCGCCGCGTTGCTCGCTGAGCTGCGCCGGGTCAGCCGCCTGGGAGTGATCGTCAACGACCTCGACCGTGGTCGCCTGGCCTGGTTCCTCGCCGTCCTGCTGTCGCGGATCTTCACGCGCAATCCATTGACCAGGCACGACGGGCCCCTCTCCGTCCGCCGGGCATACCACCCCTGGGAGATCGCCCAGATCGCGGCCAGCGTGGGATTGATCGAAGTGACCCGCATCCGCGGCTTCCTGGGTCACCGGTACGCTCTCGTCTTCGTGCGGCGATCCAGCGGGGAGCCGGGCGCGAACAGATCTACGTGATGCACCAATGGTGAGCACGCGCCACTGGAACGAGGTCGAGATCGCCGTGGTCGGCGGTGGCCCGGCGGGCGCGGCTATGGCCATTCGCCTCGCGGCCGCCGGCCGCGAGGTAGCCCTGTTCGAGCGCTGGCACCGACCGCGCTGGCGTGCGAGCGGCGTGTACTCGTCGCCCTCCACCCGAACGGAGCTTTCGGAGCTCCTTGGCGATGGCGCCGCCGGAAGCCTGGTGCGCCCGATCTCCGAACTGCTCGTCGAGAGCCTATCGGGAGCGTCGGTCGTGCTGGTCCACGGCACGGACGGCCCGGCAGTCGGGGTCGACCGCGTCCGGCTCGAAGCCGCGCTCCTGGCCCGAGCCAGGCAGGCCGGCGCCCAGGTTCACGAGGGTGCCGTCGTCCGGGAGGTGGTGCTGGGCAGCGAGGCTGGCGCCGCCGACGCACAGCTCCTCGTTTCGACTCCATCGGGGCAGGAGCGTTGGCGTAGCCGTCTCGTCGTGGGCGCCGATGGTCCGCGCTCGCTGGTCGCCCGATCAGCCGGAGTCACTCGGCGGCCTCTACCGGTCGTGCGGGCCGGCCTGAGCGTCCATCGCCTGGATCCCGCGGCGCTGCCAGATCACCTTCCCATGACGGCTCGATTGGTCTTCGGAGCTGGCTGGTACGTGGGGGTGACGCCCGTGCCGCGCGGTCGCGTCAACGTTGGCGCGGTCCTGTCACGCGCTGAGCTGCAGCGACGGCTGGCGGGCAAGGGAGCGCCGACGGCCGTGATGAACCGGTTGCTGGACGAGATACCCCGCCGGCGCGGCGAGCTCTGGCGAAATGAGCCGATCGTCGACCAGGTGACGGTCACCATGCCGCTGGCCCACCGTGTCGCGCGCATCGCGGGGCCAGGCTTCGTGCTGGTCGGTGACGCCTGTGGCTACATCGACCCCGTCAGCGGCGAGGGCATCGGTCGGGCGCTGCAGGGAGCTGAGCTGGCCGCCACGGCGATCGACCGCTGGCGGAACGGAGACCGCTCGGCGTTGAGCCGCTACGACCAGCGACTCCGTGCCCGCTACCGGCGCAAGGACCTGATCTCCTGGATCCTGCAGGGCTTCATGGGCCAGCCGGCCATGCTCGACTATGCGATCCGTCGGCTCGACCGGCGCCCCTCCGTCCGGCGGGTCTTCGGCATGGTCATGTCCGACCTGGCTCCCCCGGAGCGGGCACTCGACCCGCGCTTCCTCGCCGCCCTGCTGGCCCCGTGAAGTCGTCGATGGGGATCCGCGTCGACGCCCCCGCCGAGCACGTCTTCGAGTTGAGCCGTGACATCTCACGCTGGCCGGAGTTGCTGCCCCATTACCAGCGCGTGACCGTGCGGGGACGGAGGGACGGCCGTGTGCTCGCCCAGATGGTTGCGCTACGGGCGCTCGGCCGGCTTCCGGTCGGGATCCCGGTCACCTGGCGAGCCGTGCAGTGGGCCGATCGCAGCAACCCGGCTGACCTCCAGCTACACTTCCGGCATGTCCGCGGAGTGACGAGGGGGATGAGCGTGACCTGGCACATCGTCCCCGAGGGACAGGGCTGTCACGTCTCGATCGAGCACGAGTTCCGACGG
>JACDFU010000022.1:0-11008 GCA_013815585.1 Chloroflexota bacterium | reverse complement strand
CGGCCACTGCCGCTGCTGGGAGCCGACCTCCTGCCCGCCGCCGTGGACCTGTTGTTCACCCGGCCGATCGCGGGGCGGACGCTGAGGACCTTCAAGCGCCTTGCCGAGGAAGGTCGCCAGTGAGCCGCGACGAGCGCCGGGTCTGGGTCACGGGGGTCGGGCCAGTCACGCCGGTGGGCATCGGCCGCGACGGCTTCTGGGCGGGGCTCAAGGAAGCCCGCTCCGGCGTTCGGTCGATCGATCGATTCGATGCGTCCGCGTTCCGCTCCCGGGTGGCGGCGCAGGTCGACGGCTTCGAGCCGGCCGAGTTCATGGAGCGGCGCACCAGCCAGCGACTCGACCGGTTCAGCCAGTTCGGACTCGCCGCGGCCAGGATGGCGGTCGACGACGCGGGATTCGTGGCAGGCAAAGCGGGCGCAGCACGGGCGGATCGCGTGGCCACGTACCTCGGCTCCGCCATCGGGGGGAGTGCCTTCGCGGAGGAGCAGCACGAGCGCTACATGGAGCGCGGCATTCGCGCTGTCTCACCCATGCTCGCGCTCGCGGTCTTCGGCGGTGCCGCCCCGGCCAATATCGGCATCGCGTTCGGCTTCAACGGTCCGATCGTCTCCAACGCCAACTCATGCGCCGCAGGCGCCGTGGCGATCGGTGAGGCGTTCCATCTCATCCGCTCGGGACGCGCCGATGCGGCCCTTGCCGGCGGCGTCGAGGCGCCCCTCAGCCCGCTGGCGTTCGGGGCCTTCGACATCATCCGGGCACTCGGCGCCGGCCACAATGACCGTCCGAAGGAAGCGGCCCGGCCCTTCGACGAGGGCCGCGACGGGTTCATCATGGGCGAGGGAGCGGCGCTGCTCATGCTCGAGGAAGCGGCTTCGGCTGAGCGACGGGGCGCCATTCCCTACGCCGAGGTGATCGGGTTTGCCGCCACCAGTGACGCGCACCACATGGTCCAGCCGCGGCCCGACGGACGGCAGAGTGCCCGGGCGGCACGCCTCGCGCTGGCAGACGCGCGCGTGAAAGCGACAGAAGTCGACTACGTGAATGCCCACGCCTCCTCGACTCCCCTGGGTGACGTGACCGAGGCCCGGGCCCTGCGGCTCGCCCTGCGTGAGCGAGCGGCGACCGTGCCGATCAGCGGCACAAAGGGCTATTACGGGCACCCGCTTGGCGCGTCGGGCGCCATCGAAGCGGTGATCTGCTCACTGGGCATTGCCCGCGGCTGGGTGCCGGGAACGGTCAACCTGAACGAGCCCGACGCGGAGACGGCGGTTGCCCTTCCCTGTCTGCTGCGCGAGGGTCGGTCAGGCCAGTACCGGACCGTGCTATCGACCTCCTTCGGCTTCGGCGGCCTGAACGCGGCGCTCGTGTTCAGCACGCCGGGGGGATAGCCACACCTGCCGACAGCAAGAGGCGGAGGGACCCGAAGGCCGCCTCCGCCTCTGCTCAGCGCCGAGGACGCAAAAGCGCCACCGATGTCAGGCCATGGCGAGGGTCACTGCCCCGCGGCTGCGGCCGTATCGGGGTTGTACAGCGCCAGCAGCTGCCCGTCCTCGACGAGCTCACCGCCGAGCCGCTTGTGCGCCTGTACATCGAAGAGGAACCAGCCTGCGCCCAGGACGTGGCTCGCATCGATGATCCCCGACGATTCCTCATCAGTGGTGATGAAGTCCCCGTCATCGCCCGCCTGGTTGGTGAAGTAGTCGGCATTCGCCTCAGCAATGAGCTTGAGGCCATCGCTTGCGATGGTGTACTGCCAGATCTTCGCCAGGTAGGCCTGGTTGCCGGGGTCCTCCTGGATGAGGATGTGGCCGTAGTCATCGATGGTCAGGTTGTCGAGCATCTGGTGCGGCTCGGTGCCGTCCAGGAGCATCGTGATGGTGCCGCCCGCGGCCGGATCCTTGGCGTTCTCGAAGCTGAGCCGCCACAGCCGGCTCCGCCCGTCAGCGGAGTCATTGACCGCCTTGTTCGGGTCGAAGCGGTCCGTGGTCACGAAGTAGAAGTCGTTCGGATTGTTCGGATCCCAGGCCCCGTCCTCGGGCCGGAGGAACTGCGTGACGCCTGCCGACTCGCTGGAGGCCTGGAGCTGCGCACCGCTCCAGTCGGAGACGTTGCTGAAGTTGTGGAGACTGAACGGCTTGCTCGTGCCGCCGATGCCGGTCGCCCGGCTCTCGTCGGTCACGCCCGCCACCTTGACGCCGTAGAGGTTGCCGTCCGTGAGCCCGGCTCGCTCGACGGGGTTGCCCTTGTTCGACTTCTTGCCGACGTAGACGTAGACCTGGCCCGGCGTCGAGTCGTCCAGCCCGATGACCACCGTCCGGTTCCTTGTGGCCGGGTTCGCGACCGCGTTCTCCCAGCTGAACTTCCCAAGGGCTGGCAGCTCGTAGCTGTTGCCGTTCAGGAGGTGGCCGAAGGCACGTCCCTCGTCACCGACCTCCTCGCCGTTCAGGTAGATGCGACCGTTGTAGCCAAGCTTGCTGTTCCGGTTGTAGAACGCGCTGAGCTCCGGCAGGTCAGCTGAGCAAAGGCGGTAGATCGGCACTCCGCGGGCGAGCGCGTTGTGGGAGTCGGTTGCCGTGTTCCAGGTGGCGACTCGCTTGATCAGGTCGTCGCCCTCGACGACCTGGAGGTCGTTCGGGTCGTCGTTGATCGTCCACTGGGAAACGAACGCGCCAGCGGCTCCATGGTCACGGGCGACGCCCGGGCCGGGGAAGGTCTCCGGGATCTCGTGGTTGACCAGCCAGCTGAAGGTCCCGTCGTCGTTGGTGTAGGCGCCCGTGCCATCCGGGATGCCGATGAGCTTGTAGCCACCAATGCTCTCGCCGACGGTCAGGATCGAGGTCGTCTCCACCCCTGCAGCCGAGGGCAGGTAATACGGGGCCCTGGTCGTGCTCGGTCCAGTGACCTGGGCCGCGGCGGCGAGCGGGGTGATCCCTGTCACCGCTGTGCCGATCAGGAGGGCGGTCGCCACCGTTCGGCGTCGGGCACCCCCCGAGAGGCGCGAAGTCATGCGCATGTTCCTTCCTCGCTTGTTTTAGAACCTCCCCGAAGCCGAGGCAGGGAGCCTGGGCTTCCACCAGCGGACGCTGGCCTGCGCAGTCTGCTTGCGAGGCGTTAGCGGATTGTTGTCGAGGCGTGAACAAACCGCCCCGGCGCCGCGGTTTCGGCGCGCTAATCGAGCGTGAAGTACTCGCCCGCCTGATAACGGCCACTGCGCTCCTTGCGGAGCTGCATCAGGACGTCGTTGAGCAACGTGCTCGCGCCAAAGCGGAAGCGATCCGGGGTCATCCAGCGCGGACCGAGGGTTTCGTAGAGCACGACCAGGTAGGCGATGGCGTCCTTCGCGGTCCGGATTCCGCCGGCCGGCTTCATGCCCACGGCGCGTCCCGTCCGGCGATGAAAGTCGCGGATCGCCTCCAGCATCACCAGCGTCACGGGCAGCGTGGCGGCGGGCGTGATCTTGCCGGTCGACGTCTTGATGAAGTCTGCCCCGGCCGCCATCGCCAGGATGCTCGCACGGCGCACGTTGTCATACGTGCCCAGCTCGCCAGTCTCGAGGATCACCTTCAGGTGCGCCTCGCCGCAGGCTGCCTTGACAGCCAGGATCTCGTCGAAGACGCCGGCATAGTCACCGCTGAGAAACGCGCCGCGATCGATGACCATGTCGATCTCGTCCGCACCGGCGGCGACCGCCTCCCGCGTCTCGGCCAGCTTGATCTGGAGGAAGGTCTGGCCCGCTGGAAAACCGGTCGCCACGCTAGCGACCTTGACCCCGCTGCCCTTCAGCGCCTCCTTTGCCTCGGCCACCAGGGCGGGGTAGATGCAGATCGCCGCCACGCTTGGTATCGAGGGATCTGACGGATCCGGTCGACGGCCCTTGGCGCACAGCGCGCGCACCTTGCCCGGGGTGTCGCGGCCCTCCAGTGTCGTGAGATCCATCATCCGGATGGCGAGGTCGAGCGCCCAGACCTTGGAGGCCCGCTTGATGGAGCGGCGTCGAAGTCCCTCGACGCGCTCCTCCACGCCCACCTGGTCCACGTTGCCAACGCCGCTGACAAAGCCGGCCAGGCTGTCCGAACGGACCCCCCAGGCGCGAATGAGTTCGGTGGCGCGCGCGCGCGCGACCGCCTCGTCCGGTCGGTCGACAACGGTGGTCATGCCGGGATGGTACACCGCCGACGATTGACATCTGGGGGGATCGTATGTGACGCTTGGGTCACATGTTCAACGCCTCAGAAGGTCAGGTCGACCGTATCTTCCTCGCGCTGGGAGACCAGACGCGCCGAGCGATCCTGTTGCGGCTCTCAGCGTCCCCAGGCGCAACCACCTCGGAGCTGGCGGACCGGGCCCCCGGACTGACCCGGTGGGCGGTCATGAAGCATCTGGCGGCGCTGCGGGAGGCGCGCCTGATCGTCACCATGCCTGAGGGTCGCTGGCGCCGTCACTACCTTCAGCCGGACGGGTTCGAGCCAGCATCCACGCTGCTCACTGAGCTCGCGGCCGAGCCTGTGGCTGTCACGCCGGATCCCTGAGCGCTGCGAGGCTCACGCTCCAGCCGCACCCCCATCCTCTGCTCCGGCTCGGCCCGCCCCGCCGCCAGGATGAAGGTGCGCAGGCGCTGGCCGATGTCATCGCGCACCCGGCGAAACACCTTGAGGCGCTCGTCTTCGGTTCCCTGGGTCTGCGAAGGATCCTCGAAGCCCCAGTGCGAGGTTCGCTCGGCGCCCGGGAACACCGGGCAGCTCTCCTTGGCCTGGTCACAGACGGTGATCAGCCAGTCCCATTCCTGGTCGAAGAACTGCCGGTAGTGCTTGCTCTGCTGCTGTGAGATGTCGATGCCGATCTCGGCCATGACCTTGATGGCCTCGGGGCGAACTTCCGTCACCTCGGTGCCCGCGCTGTAGACATCGAACGTGTCGCCGGCCCAATGCCGGAGGAACCCCTCGGCCATCTGGGACCGCGCGGAGTTGTGCGTGCAGATGAACAGGACTCGCTGACGTTCCATGGCAACCTCCGCAACCAAGCTAGAGCCCGGCAGTTAACGGACCGTTACGCCTTCACGAGCCATGACCACTAACCGCCGATGTAGGACATCTCAACCTTGGGGAGGTCCGCCGTAGCCGACGAGCGTAGTTCGGAATACCGATCGCTCCGTGCGCCCCAGATATCCCGCAACGCGCCTTCGATGACCTCGTCTTCCTTGTCGCCTCGAACCAGCCGGCGCAGATCGTGACCTTCCGTGGCAAAAAGGCAGGTGTAGAGGAAACCCTCGGCCGAAAGCCGCGCACGAGTGCAGTCCCCGCAGAACGGCCGCGTGACCGAAGCGATCATTCCGATCTCACCCGCACCGTCCCGGTAGCGATAGCGGGTCGCGACCTCGCCCGGGTACTCCGCCTCGACTGGCTCGAGCGGGAAGATGGCATCAATTCTGTCCACGATCTCGGCTGCCGGCACGACCTCGTCCAGCTGCCACCCGTTCGAGTGGCCAACGTCCATGTATTCGATGAAGCGCAGGGTGTGCCCCGTGCCGCGGAAGTGCCGCGCCAGGTCCAGAACATCAGCGTCGTTCACGCCCCGCTTGACGACCGCGTTGACCTTGATCGGTCGCAACCCCACCGCGGCCGCGCGGTCGATCCCGTCGAGCACCCGGCTGACGGGGAACCGAACATCGTTCATCTGGCCGAAGACCTCGTCCCTGAGCGAGTCCAGGCTCACCGTGACCCGGCCCAGCCCGGCTGCCTGCAGCGCCGCCGCCTTGCTGGCCAGCAGCGAACCGTTCGTCGTCAGGGTGACGTCATCGACTCCGTCGAGGCCGGCGAGCATCTGGACGAGACGTTCGATCCCCGGCCGGATGAGAGGCTCGCCGCCGGTCAGGCGAACCTTGTGGACGCCAAGCCGGACGAAGACCCGCACGAGCCGGACGATCTCCTCGAAGTCGAGCAGCTCCGCGCTCGGCAGGAACCGGTATCCCTGCCCGTAGAGCTCCTTGGGCATGCAATAGACGCATCGAAAATTGCAACGATCGGTGACCGAGATCCGAAGGTCGCGGAGCGGTCGGCCCAGCGTGTCGCGAGCGTCAGCTGTGCGGCCCACGCCTGGTGAGGGCCTGGCTGGCGCGCTGACGACCGGAAGCTGAATGCCCATGCTGACTCGCAGACTACCTGCGAATGGCGTCTGCGACCCGATGCGCGCCTAGCGACCTCGGCCGACGCCCTTGCCCTCGCGCATCGTGGGCAGCCCGGTCCGGCCCGCCACGAGGTAGTGGCTGAACCATTCCACGATGCGCTCGATGTTCTCGACGCGCCTGAAGGGCGTTCCCCCGCGGGTGAGCTCGTGAGACTCGTCCGGGACGCGCATCAGCCGAACAGGTCGTTTGAGGGAGCGCAGCACGGTGAACAGCTCCTCGGCCTGGGTGATGGTCGTGCGCAGATCCTGCTCGGAGTGCTGGATGAGCAGCGGCGTATGAATCTGCTCGGCGTAGCTCAAAGGACTGTGCTGCCGGTAGAGGTCCGGATCGTCCCAGGGATTCGCACCGTATTCCAGTCGCCCGAATTGCGGGCCAGCGATGTCTCCCGAGAGCATCTGGGAGGTCAGGTCGTTGACCGATCGGCAGGTGACCGCAGCCTTGAACCGGTCGCTGTGACCGATGATCCAGCTCGTCAGGTAACCGCCGTACGAGCCGCCCGTCACGCCCATCCGGTCCGCGTCCACGAGGCGGTCGGCGATCAGCGCGTCGACGCCGCCCATGACATCGTTCATCGGTCCGCTCCCCCAGTCGCGGAAGTTGGCGCGACAGAAATCCTCGCCATAACCCTGGGAGCCCCGCGGATTGCAGCCGTAGACGCTCATCCCCGCCGCCGCCAGGCATTGCCACTCCCACATGAGCGACCAGCCGTAGAGCGTCGCCGGACCACCGTGTATCTGGACCACGAGCGGGGCGGGCCTGTCCGTTGGGCTCTTTCGCGCGTCGATGAACCAGCCCTGGATCCGGCGGCCGTCGACCTCATGCCACCGCTCCACCGGCTCGATCGGGCGAACCTCGGCCCAGTCCTCGCCGAGCAGGTCGCTGAGCAGTCTGATGCGCGGCTCCTCGCCGCGGAGCGGGCCGACCGGGACGTCCAGCGAGACGATGTCCGGGGGAGCCACTGCCGTCGCCCGCGCAGCACAGATGCGCAGCCCGCCGTCCGAAGGTACGGCGTCCTGGCGGAACTGGTAGTGCCGACCGGTGGTGAGCCGCTCCACCGCTCGCGTCTCCGGCTCGACTCGCCACAACTCGTAACTGCCCTCGAACGGGGCGCTGAACACGATCCAGCGCGCGTCGTCGCTCCACTGAAGACGGGCATCACCGCCCGGAAAAAGATCGCTGTTCATGGCCGAGCCGACCATCAGGTCGCTGGCGGCGGTCAGGTTCTCGCCGTCGTCGCGGTCGAGCGGCCGGAAGCGCCAGACATCCGACCGTGAGCCGCCGCCGGCAGGAAAGCGGTGGCCGACCGAGGCGATCCAGCGCCCATCTGGACTCCAGGCGGGTGCCGTGAAGATCTGCTCGCCTCGCCCGCCCGTCAGGCGCATGACCCGCCCGCCGGATGCTGGCTCGAGGTAGATGTCGGTCCGCCAATCGAGGTCAGAGTCGCGGTGGCGGTTCGAGACGAAGGCGATGGAGCGTCCGTCGGGGCTCCAGGCAGGGTTCTCGTCCCTGGCCGGCCCGCCCGTCAGCTTCGCGGCCGTCTCGGTCTCGACGTCCAGGAGCCACAGATTCGGCGGCCGATCGTACGTAAAGCCAACGCCGTTGAGCTGGTAGCCGAGCCGGTCGATGAGCCGCGTATCCGGCTCGGGCGGATCCTGTGGTCGCCGCGGGACGGTTTCTGACTCCGGCTTCGTGGCGCTGCTCACGATACAGAGCCGCTGCCCATCCGGACTCCAGGCAAGATCACTCACGTCGCGCGGGAGACGGCTGAGCTGACGCGCCTCGCCGGCGGCAAGTGGCAGCAGCCACACCTGGACCTGACCTTCGAGCGGGGCCTCGGCCGGGCCGGGCCGGTCGCCTGCGCCACCCTGTTGCAGGACCGCGCTGCGATCGCTCAGGAAGGCAATCGTCGTGCCGTCCGGGCTCCACCGTGGATTGCCGTCGGTCCTGGCACCCAGCGTCAGCTGCCGTGCCGGGCTCTTCCCGTCGGCCGGGGCGAGCCAGAGAGCGCTACGGTAGGAATCCCTCCCGGGACCCACCGACTTGACGGCGAAGCAGACCCAGCGGCCGTCCGGCGAGAGCCGCACGTCGGTCGGCACCCGAAGGCTGTAGAGGTCGTCGGGGCGCGGCAGTCTCGGCATCGGGATCCTCAAATGGTCGGCCTGGCGAGTCGGCGCACGGGGGTGGCGACGAGAGGGTGCCACAATCGCTCTCCATGACGAGCAGCTATGTGACAGGTGGTGAGTACCTGACCCCCACCAGCATCCACGCGGATCGTGCCGGGCAGCGGCTCGAGATCGAGTGGGCAGACGGGCACAGGACGGTCTATGACTTCACCACGCTGCGCTGGCTCTGCCCGTGTGCTTTCTGCCGGGGTGAGGCCGGCCAACCCGGCTGGCTCGATTCGGGACCTACGCTGAGCGAGGCCCAGACGCAGCTGACAGATCTGCAGCTGGTCGGTCAGTACGCTGTCGCACCGACCTGGGCGGACGGGCACCATACGGGTTACTACACGTTCCAGCGCCTGCGCGAGGAATGCCCGTGCCCCGCTGACGAGGCTCGCCGGAGAGATGCTCCCCACGAGGCTCATCGGGCCGGCTAGGGGTGGTTGCTACAATCCCGAACGATCTCTGACCCCTGAGGGGCCTCGGCGCGCATCAGCTGCGCGCTCGCTGACCCGGAGCAGCCCACAACGTCATGACCGCTGTTCGTTCGTCCGTCGTCCGCAGCCCGGCTCGCGGGCGCCCGGCAGCGCCGCCGCGCCCCGGCGCCTCCTACATCAACCGCGAGCTCTCGTGGCTGGAGTTCAACGCACGCGTCCTCTACGAGGCCCAGGATCGGCGCAACCCGTTGCTGGAGCGGACGAGATTCCTGGCGATCTTCACGACGAACCAGGACGAGTTCTTTCGGGTCCGCGTCGCGGGCGTCAAGCGGCAGCTCGCGGCAGGTCATTCCTCGCCCATGCCCGACGGCATGACGCCGACAGAGGTCCTGAGCTCCGTCCGGCTGCGGGTGCTGGACCTCACGGCCCAGCACTCGGCGGCATTCGCCCAGATCAGCGACGAGCTGGCGCAGGAGGGAATCCGGATCGTGGGGCACGCCCAGCGACCGGAGCGCCATCACGAGCTGCGCCGGCAGTTCCTCGATGAGATCTTTCCGGTGCTGACGCCGCTTGCGGTGGACCCCGGCCATCCCTTCCCATACATCAGCGACCTCTCGCTCTCACTGGCGGTCACGGTCCGCGACCCGGAATCGGGGGAGCGACGCTTTGCCCGGATCAAGGTGCCGCCGGTCCTGCCCCGACTGGTGCCCGTGGGGACGCACACCTTCATGCTCCTCGAGCAGGTCATCGCCGCCAATCTCGACGCCCTCTTTCCGGGCATGGAGATCCTCGAGCACCATCTCTTCCGGGTGACCCGCAACGCCGACCTTTCCATCGAGGAAGACGAGGCAGACGATCTGCTGCTCGTAATCGAAGAGGAGCTGCGGAAGCGGCGCTTCGGGGAGGCCGTTCGGCTGGAGGTGGAGCGCTCGATGCCGCGGCAGACGCGGGAGCTGCTCCAGCGCGGCCTGACGCTGGGCCCGGAGGACGTGTACGAGGTCTCCGGGATGCTCGACCTCTCGGCGCTCGCGGAGCTGGCGGACCTCGATCTGCCAGCACTCCAGCCGCACCCCTGGCAGCCGGTGGTCCCCCTCGCGCTCCGGCCGGCCGACGAGGACGAGGAGGCGGATGTCTTCGCGGCGATCCGCGAGGCAGACATCCTCATCCACCATCCGTACGAGTCGTTCAGCGGCACGGTCCAGCGCTTCATCGAGCAGGCAGCCGACGACCCCGACGTCCTCACGATCAAGCAGACGCTCTACCGCACGAGCGGTGACTCACCCATCGTCCGCGCACTCATCCGAGCCGCCGAGCAAGGCAAGCAGGTGGTTGTGCTGGTCGAGATCAAGGCCCGCTTCGACGAGCGCGCCAACATCGTCTGGGCGCGTGCGCTCGAGCAGGCTGGCGCGCACGTCGTGTACGGACTGGTCGGTCTCAAGACGCACTCGAAGACCTCGCTCGTGGTCCGCAGGGAAGGCCGGGGGCTACGGCGATATGTCCACATCGGGACAGGCAATTACCACCCCAAGACCGCCCGGCTCTACGTCGACCTGGGCCTTCTCAGCTGTAACGACGAGCTCGGCGCCGACGTCACCGACCTGTTCAACTTCCTGACCGGACTCTCGCGCCAGCGGACCTTCCGCAAGCTTCTCGTGGCGCCGGTTGCCATGCGTGACGGGATACTGGCCCTCATCGACGCAGAGATCGAGCGGCAGCAGGAGGCAGGCGACGGTCGCATCGTCATGAAGCTCAACGCCGTCATCGATCCCGCCGTGATCGAGGCGCTCTACCGCGCGAGCAGCGCTGGGGTGGAGATCGACGTGATCGTGAGGGGCATGTGCTCGGTCAGGCCGGGCGTGGAGGGCCTCAGCGATCGGATCCGCGTCCGGTCCATCGTCGGCCGCTTCCTCGAACATTCCCGGATCCTGTGCTTCGGCGGCCCGGACCGGGAGCGGTTCTTCATCGGCTCAGCGGACATGATGGAACGCAACCTCGACCGGCGCATCGAGGCTCTCACACCGGTCGAGAGCCCGCCGCTCCAGGAGCGCTTGCGGACCATCCTGTCGATCATGTTGGCGGACGACAGGCGCGCCTGGGTTTTGGGTCCCGATACCCGTTGGCGACGTGCCGAGTCGCTGGTTGCGGACCCGACGGGCCTGGACACCTTCGAAACCCTCATGGGCCTGGCACGCGCCACCGAGGAGTCGGCGGAGTGACCGCCACGC
>JACDFU010000133.1 GCA_013815585.1 Chloroflexota bacterium | reverse complement strand
TCGCCTCCACGGAACTCGAAGTCGCACTCGTCAGAGCCGGCCTTCACGATCAGCTCGCTCGTGGCGCCTAGCAACCCACGACCCTGATCGACGCTGCCGACGGCCGTGATCTTGGAGAAGGGAACGCTCATCAGCGCCTTGCGCTTTCGGAATGGGGCCTTGTCGTAGAACAGTAGCCGCTTGTTCGTGCTGGCTACAAAGCCGGTTCCGGCACCCTTGCAGGCTGGGCTGAACCCATACTGAGCGCGGGCCGTACGTGACGGTTAGCACTTGGCGACCGTCGCGGACACTCCACTGGCGATCCCCGGGCACGAAGCCATGGCTCTCTGCCTTGGCCGCATCCTCTTGGAACTTCGCCAATGCTTCATCAGGCGTGGCGCCCTCATAGCTGGTTGTCTGCTTTTGAGCCATCGCTCCCCCCTCTGAAGGCACGCACTCAGCCTGGAGACAAAAGTGTTAAGGCCCAACAGCCCTGGGCCAGCTAGCCGGCCGGAGCCGAGCAGCTCCTCCGTTGCGGGCAGGAGGGCGCAGGACCAATGACCTACTAGCCTGAGTGCATTTCACGACTCACACTGGACCAGATGGGAATCGATTTCGTCGCCTACTCCGCCGATTGTCGCGTCTGGGGCGAGGTCAGCTTCGGGGACGAGCGTCTGACTGATTTCCTCAACGGGGACGATCCGATAACGCTCAAGAATGCGGTTCTGGAAGCCCTGGTGGACGGTCGCGTGGTCGAGATGCCGGCAGTGAACGTTGAGCGCGAAGAGCTCTTCGTTGTCGAGGCTCGAGGTCCCCGTGGTAATCGTCACCAGCGCATCCACACGATGTCCCAGCGGCTCGATTTTCAGCTGGGTCCGTACCGTGTGCTGGGGGAGCTGCACGGAAGGCCCGGTACCGTTCCACTAGCGAACATCCGCAACCGCGGGGCCATGATTCCCCTTACGAACTCGACAATTGCCTATCAGGCCAACGGCCGGCTCCGGGTTCACGACGCGGGGACCCTGATCATCAACTGGACCGTCGCTGAACAGGTGGAGGAAGCGGAAGTCGAGCGCTGGACGGCCAAGGACTACACCTGGGCTTTGGGCTAGACGCCCCAACCGGGATCATTGTCCAGGATTCGAAATGAATACCCGGGGAGGAGTCGACACCCCCCAGCCTCGAAGCTCTCCCCGGGTGCGGCAACACTGAGGAGAGCCGAGGTTCGGCTGCGTTGGTAACCGTATACCGGCCTTGCGCGGGAACGGCAGTGAGCTGAGGGCGGCCGTTGCCGGGGCGAAACGCAACCCGCCGACCCTCCGAGCGCACCAAAGCCGGGTGGTGCAACTGCGCACGCATGCTGGTAGAGGGAACGGCCCCGAGCTCGGGAGAACTGCGCCAGGCCGTTCCCACCCCTAAAGAGCGAATCGATTCTCGTTTCGGTTTCGCTCAGACCCGGTTCGAACTCGGCTCGGGCTCCTCTTCCTCCAGTCGCGCAGCAGACCCGCCAGATCGCGGATCGCCCGCTCCTCGCTCATGCCCCTGGCAGACCCGCGTGAGACCGGTGACGTTGAGGAGCGCGAGGGGCCTCGCTGTCCAGCGAATGCAGGGTGATCAGCATGGGGGTGTGCCACTGGCTGGCCCTGCGGACCCGACACGGCGCGGCCGCGCTTCTCAACGTGCTCACG
Source organism: Chloroflexota bacterium (assembly GCA_013815585.1). Classification (GTDB taxonomy): domain Bacteria; phylum Chloroflexota; class Limnocylindria; order Limnocylindrales; family CSP1-4; genus JACDFU01. The sequence continues at coordinate 5,651 of JACDFU010000133.1, read as the reverse complement.
GAGCTGGGCGCGGAGAGCCGTGGAGGGGATAATCGTGCCCAAACTGTGGTGGGCGGTAGAGGAACAGTGGTGGGCGGTAGAGGACTCGAACCTCTGACTTCCTCGGTGTAAACGAGGCGCTCTGACCAGCTGAGCTAACCGCCCTACGGAGCGATGCTACCGCCCGGGCAGGCCCCGCACGCGACTCGAGCCAGTGAGACGGAGAAATGGTGCCCAGGCCGGGACTTGAACCCGGATGACTTGCGTCATACGCCCCTCAAACGTACGCGTATACCAATTCCGCCACCTGGGCATCGGATCGTGGCCGCGCATCGGTCCATGAGGGGTGATGCTGGTACCGAGGGAGGGACTTGAACCCACACGACCTTGCGGTCACTAGGTCCTGAACCTAGCGCGTCTGCCTATTCCGCCACCTCGGCGCCGACCTCGGCGCGCCGCACGATCACTCGTGGGTGTCGTCAGCGAGGCGCCATGTTAGCACATCCCAGAAGCGATCCGAGGGGGTTGCGAGCTGCCTGGGGGTGGGTCCATCGAGGTTGTCCCAGATGAGGTAGACGTAGTCTGAGAAGAACAGGGGCAGCACGGGAAGCTCCCTTCCGAGCATCACCTGGAGCTCGTCGAAGCGGGCCTCGCGGGTTGCCGGGACAGCATACCGGCGTGCCGCACCAAGCAGCCGATCGAGCTCGCGATCCTGGTAGCCGCTGATGTTGGTGCCCCCCACTCCGGCTTGGGTGGACGCGAGCAGCGGATACAGATCCGGGTCGAGGCCGACGTTGACCTCCACGAGGGCGGCCTGGTGCCGCCGCCTGCCGAGACGCTGCTCGACGAAGTCCGTGGCTGGGTATGCCTGAAAGATGATCTTCAGGCCCAGCACCCGCCAGTCCTCCGCTACCTGGCGCGCAACGCCATACGCGATCGGGTTCGTCTTGCGGTCCACCGATGAGACTTCAAACTCGACCGGCTGCTGGTAGCCCTGTCGCCACCAGTTCCCTCTGCGCTTCTGCCAACCCGCTGCCTCGAGCAGCTTTGCGGCGCGTTTCGGGTCAAATGGCACCCCGCGGGCCGCTGCCTCGTCATAGGCCCAGGAGGCCGGCGAGATCGGCGTCCGCGCAGGCCGGGCCTGGCTTTCCACGACCTCGCGGATGATCCGCTTCCGATCCACGGCCATCAGCAACGCCCGCCGTACGTCGGGTTCACGGAAGATGCTCTGCTCGAAGCGCAGGTTCAGCGCGACCATGGTCAGCAGTGTTCGCGGATAGCGGACCGCCTCGACGCCATCGATCCCGCTGAGGTTGGCGACCTGCTCCGGCGCCAGCCCGCCTGCGGCATCCACCTCACCCGAACGGAATGCCGCCGCCAGCGCGGCCTGACCTCCGTAGAAGCGGAAGACGTAGCGCCGGACCCCCGCCTGGCGGTCGGCCTCGAGCGGAAGCGGGGTGGGGCCCGGTGAGTCGAGCGGGTCCCCGGGCGTCGCGCTGGGCGAACGGCCCTCCAAGGGGCTGGACGCCCGCACGAGGACTGCCTCGTCAGCCGACAGTGAGGCGAGGCGGAAGTGGCCGTTGCCGACAGGCCGACGGGCGCCCTCAGCCTCACGCCGCTCCCCCACCGGCACGCGGCTCAGGAGGTGGGCCGGGATGAGCGGCACTCGGGCGGCCGTGAGAAAGCCGCCGGTCGATGCCGGCAGTGAGAAGCGCACCGAGAGCCTGCCCACGCGCTGCACCTCGACGCCGCGCCAGGCGGCACCAAGGCCGCCGTCGTAATCAGGGTGCTGGAGGGTCAGGATCGTGAAAACGACGTCCTCGGCGGTCACCGGCGTGCCGTCGTGCCAGCGGATGTCGCTGCGCAACACGAAGGTGTACGTCCGGCCCGAGTCCTGGACGCGCCAGCGATCAGCCAGATCCGGCGCGATGCGGCCGTCACCGTCGAGCCGCGTCAGCCCGCGAAACAGCAGCGCGCTGAGATCCCGCTCGGCCGGCGTGGAGGCGAGCAGCGGATCGAGGGTGGTGACCGACCCGATGGTGCCCTCGATCAGGGTGCCGGACGGGGGGGTTGGACTGGGCCGGCCGCTCGGCAGCGCGACCCGGTACGGCACCGGCGATCCACCCACCAGAAGCAGTGAGCCCGAGAGTAGGGCCATGAGAAGCAGGGCGCCCAGAACGACGGCCCGGCTGGGAAGGGTCAGGCGCACGACGCCGAGGGCCGGGACGCTCCCGGGCCGCTCAGGCCGCGGGGCGCGTCAGGACGTAGGTCGCGATCGAAAAGACGACGAACAGGGCGCCGAGCAGCAGCGTGAACTGGAACAGCCGCTTCTCGATGCCGCGACGGCTCCGATACACAGACGAGTCGCCCCCGAAGGTTGCCGACAGGCCTGCACCACGGGACTGCAGAAGGATCGCGGCCATGAGGCCGACGCTCACGATGATCTGGCCGAAGGCCAGGAGGGGATTCACGAGTTCGAGAACTCCGTCACGAGGGAGGCGGAAGGATAGCACAGGGCCATCAGGCCTCCTGCAGCAGCGAGCGACCCGTCATCTCAGCGGGCACATCGAGTCGAGCGAGCTCGAGCAGCGTGGGGGCGACGTCCGCGAGCTCGCCGGACCGAAGCCTTCGGCTTTCGACGGCCCTGCCAGCCAGCAGCAATCGCACCGGGTTGAGCGAGTGAGCCGTCACGGACCGGCCGTCAGCATCGCGCATCTCGTCGGCATTGCCGTGATCCGCGGCGACACAGAGCAGCGCATCGCGGTCCGCTTCGAGGCAGGTCGCCGCGACGCGCTCGAGGCAGGTGTCGAGGAACTCGAGCGCGCGGACGGTTGCGTCCCAGTCCCCGGTGTGGCCGACCATGTCGGGATTGGCGTAGTTGGCCACGATGAAGTCGTAGGCGCCGCCGGTCACGGCGTCGAGGAGCGCGTCGGTCACCCCGGCGGCCGACATCTCCGGCTGCAGGTCATAGGTGGCTACCAGCGGGCTCGGGATCAGCAGCCGCTCCTCGCCCGGCCAGGCGGCCTCGACCCCGCCATTGAAGAAGTAGGTCACGTGCGCGTACTTCTCGGTCTCGGCCACGTGAAACTGTCGCCACCCCAGCTCCGAGAACTGCTGGGCCAGGCTGCGCACGGCCACGGGCGGAAACGCCACCAGCACCGGAAGTCCCGCCTGGTACTGCGACATCGTGACAAGCAGGACCCCCCTGGGTCGCGCTCCTCGCTCGAAGCCGTCAAAGGCGTCGTCGGCCAGGGCATGGACGAGCTGCCGGGCCCGGTCGGCGCGAAAATTCAAATGGACCAACGCGTCGTCATCCCTGACCCTGCCGTCAACCCCGCGGACGATGGTGGGCTGGACGAATTCGTCACCCTCTTCCCTGGCGTAGGCGTCCCGAACCGCCGCGCTGGCGTGGGGGGCCTCGAGCCCCTCCCCGCGAACCATCGCGCGATAGCCTCGCTCCGTCCGATCCCAGCGCTTGTCGCGATCCATGGCGAAGTAGCGTCCCCCGACCGTTGCAATCCGCGCGTCAGGGTGGGCAGATCGGAGGCGCGCTTCGAAGTCGACCAGGAAGGCCCGGCCAGACCGCGGCGGCGTGTCGCGCCCGTCCAGCAGCGCATGGATCACCACGTCATGTGTCCCAACTTCATGCGCGAGCGCCGCCAGCGCGATCGCGTGCCGATCCTGCGCGTGGACGCCGCCCGGCCCGATCAGGGTGATGAGATGCAGCCGCTGCCCGCCATCCGCCGCCCTTAGACATGCGGCGAGGAGCGCCTCATTGCGCTTGAAGCTACCGTCGGCGATGGCGGCATCGATGCGCGGCAGATCCTGGGGCACCGGGCGCCCGGCGCCGAGATTGAGATGCCCCACCTCGCTGTTCCCCATCTGGCCGGCCGGCAGCCCGACCGCCTCAGCGGATGCCTCGAGAACTGCGTTGGGCCACCGGGCCAGGAGGCCACGCCAGGCCGGCATCCTGGCCGCAGCGATCGCGTCCGCTTCCGGACGCCTGCCGATCCCGAACCCATCGAGGACGACCAGCACAATGGGGTGCGGTCGCCCCGACTGGCTCAGCTGAGGCCCTCCGCTCCCCGCCGAGCCGCCGCCACCAGTCCGGCAGCCGCCACGATGCCCGCCATCTCGTCGACCTTCAGGCTGGCACCACCGACGAGGGCACCGTCGAGCGCGGGCTCAGCCAGGAACTCGCCGATGGATGCACTCGTGACGCTACCCCCGTACAGCACCGGAACCTCGTCTGCCCTGCGGTCCGGGCCGAGGCGCGCGAGGGTCGCCCGGATGACTCCCGCCATCCGGGCCGCGTCCGCCCCCGTGGCGGTCTCGCCCGTTCCGATGGCCCACACCGGCTCATAGGCAATGGCGAAGTCGTGGCCTTCGGCTCGGTCGGCGACCCCCGAGAGCGCACCCCGGAGCTGCGCTTCGACCACCTGTTCCGCTTTCCCCGCTTGCCGGGCCTCCAGGAGCTCTCCTACGCACAGGATGCTGGTCAGTCCGGCCTCGCAGGCCCGGCGCAGCTTGCGACCGACGATCTCGTCTGTTTCGGCCTGGTCGCGTCGCCGCTCCGAGTGGCCCACGATCACCCAGGTGGCCAGCTCGCGCAGCATCTGGCCCGAAATCTCGCCGGTGTAGGCACCCCCGGCCTCCTCGTGCAGATTCTGGGCGCCGACCTCCAGCCCCCTGCCCCTCAAGGCGTCTCGCACCTGCGCCAGGCAGACGTACGGCGGGAAGAGAACCCTCTGGACGTCGGTGCCGTCGGTTGCGTCGGCGATCGCCCGGGCCAGGTCTCCGGCCGATGAAGGCGTGGTGTTCATCTTCCAGTTGCCCGCCACGATGACCGGTCTCACCGATCGATTATCGCGACGCGGCGAGATCCTCGTGTGCGCCATGCGCTCGTGCCTCGAGTCGACCAAGGGTGCGCTGCACGAGCGAGCGGTTGAGGCCCAGCTGCAGGCCAAGATCGGTGAAGGTAGCCTCCGGAGCCTGCCGTCGGGCCCGGGCAACGTCGCGCTCCAGCCGGCTGAGTCCGCCCAGCGAGCCGTCCGCCTCCAGCCACTCGATGGCCTGGATCTGGCGCCTCGCCGCCTCCACCTGTCGACGCAGGTTGGCACTCTCGGCATTGATGATCCTGTTGAGGTCGCTGCGAAGGGCGCGCGTCACGAGCCGCGACTCGAGCTCGAGTGCCGAGACCGACGCTCCCGCAAGGCGAAGGAAGCGCAGGATCAGCTCAGCGCCCTTCCAGGTCAGGACGCTGACACCGCGGCGCACCCGGATCGAGGCGGGCAAGCCCAACTGCTGCAGCACCGGGGCGAGGACGCGCGCATCGGCCGCTTCGATGGCGAACTCGAGGTGTGTACGGCCGGCTCCCAGGCTGAGCGAGCCCTGGGCGAGAAACCGGCCCCGCAGCCAACAGACGCGACAGTGATCCGCCACGCTTCGCAGGTCAAACCCGGAGGCATCTGAATCGGACTGCTCGGTGGCGCGACCCCCGGCACCAACGCTCCAGTCGAGGCGGACGGCCAACCGAGCAACCGCCGCGGAAGGGGCCCGACCGGTGGCGGCGCGCCCCAGGCCCGCTCGTTCCGCTTCCCGGCAGCACGGTCGTGCCGGCTCGACGGCGGCGAGCTCGGTCCGAATCGCCGCCACCAGGTCGCGCTCGGCGT
>JACDFU010000132.1 GCA_013815585.1 Chloroflexota bacterium | reverse complement strand
GGGCCGGGGTGCCGGCTGGCTCCGCGGTCGGGTCCGGGGTCGGATCGACGGCTGGGCTGGCGGAGGCCAGGCCCGCGACAACATCGGGTCTCCGTTCAGGCGTCAGCCATGCAAAGGCACCGAAGGCCGCGACGATCAGCAGGCAGAGAGCCGGGATGAGCCAGGCGGCGTTCCTGCGACGGCGCTCGGGAAGCTCGCCGCCAGCAGCGATTCGCCACTCCCCTACCCCGGCGTCCGGGCCGGCTGGTCGGCTGGGCCCGCCCAGGGGTGGCACGAGGGGGGCCCTCATGGCCCTGTACCGGGCGGCGACCGGTGCCTCGCGCAACGACGGCGGTGCGCGCAGCGTCCCAGCTGGTGCGATGGTCATGACACCGACCGCCGGTTCGGCCTCGGCTGCCTCGGGTAACCTGCGCGGCATCACCAGGGCCGCTGCCAGGGCAGCGCTCAGCGCAGCGGCATCCGGGAGACGATCGGAAGGATCCCGCTGTAGCAATCGATCCAGAAGCGCGATCACCTCGGTGGGAAGGTCCGGTCGAAACTGGCTTGCAGGCGGCGGTTCCTCGGTCAGCCGGCGAAAGGCGATGCCGATCGGCGACTCGCCCTCGAACGGCAGGCGAGCGGTCAGCATCTCGTAGAGAACGATGCCCAGGGAGTAGATGTCGCTCCGTCCCGTCGCCTCTTCACCGCGCGCCTGCTCCGGGCTGAAGTACTGGACAGATCCGAGAATGGTTCCGGTGACGGTCACGCTCGCGGCGCTGAGTGCCCGGGCGATGCCGAAGTCGACGACCTTCACGGTCCCGTCGTCGGCCAGGAGGATGTTGCCCGGCTTCACGTCGCGATGGACGATTCCCTGGCGATGTGCGGCCTCGAGCGCGGCACCGACGCCGGAGGCGATCTTCAGGGCCTCCGGTATGGGAAGCGGACCCCGTTCCGCCAGAACGGCGGCCAGATCGCGGCCGTGGATCAGCTCCATGACGATGAAGTTCATGTCCCGGTCCACGCCGTAGTCGAAGACCGACACGATGTTCGGGTGATCGAGCGAGCCGGCGCTCCGCGCCTCCTGTCGGAACCGCGCAGCGAAGGCGGGGTCCGCGCTGAACTGAGGCCGCAGGAGCTTGATCGCGACGTCCCGGTTGAGCTGTTGGTCGTGTGCAGCGAAGATCGTCGCCATGCCCCCCTCGCCGATGAGCTGGCGAATGACATAACGACCTGCGATGACCCGACCGGTCACGTCCATCTGGAGTATTGCCTCCTCGATGCAGCTGGCACAGCTGCAGCGTCCCCACTAGCGGCGATTGGGAAAGGCTAGACCCCCGCGGCTGCGTGGCCGGTTGCGCCCGATGGGCACCTGGTTTCAGGGGCGTGACAGCGCCGTCTTCAAGGTCGTGACGAGGCGCGGGGCGGGGTGGGGAACGTGCAAGGCGGCTGCAAGTCGCTCCACGATGAGGGACGGCGCGACCGTGAGCGCCGGTGCCATACCGTCTCAGTTCACCGCGCGCCTTTGTGGGCACCATCCCAGATCCGGACGCCAGCGATCGCTTGCGGTCAAACCGTGCCGTCAAAGGAGAACCCATGACTCGCGTCGAGGAATCCATAGAGGTCGAGGTGCCGGTACGCGCGGCCTACAACCAGTGGACACAGTTCGAGCAGTTTCCCCGGTTCATGGAAGGAGTCGAGGAAGTCCGCCAGCTCGACGACACGCGCCTCCACTGGGTGGCGGACGTCGCTGGCAAGCGCAAGGAGTGGGACGCAAAGATCACCGAGCAAAATCCGGATCAGCGAGTCGCCTGGACCAACACCAGCGGGGCTGAGAACGCGGGCGTGGTCACCTTTCATCGGGTAGATGACGCCAAGACACGCGTCATGGTCCAGATGGATGTCGACCCGGAGGGTCTCGTGGAGGAGGCCGGGGCGGCGCTCGGGTTCGTGCAGCGTCGCGTCAAGGGCGACTTGGAGCGCTTCAAGGAATTCATCGAGAGCCGCGGGCAGGAAACCGGCGCCTGGCGCGGTGAGGTGAAGCAGACCGACGTCGCCGGCTGAGGAGCGGGCGAATGAGCGCTGACGAGCTTCGCGGGTCCAACATGGAGAAGGACCCGCAGGAATGGGTTACCGGCGACGAGCCGATGACCGGAGCCCAGAAGTCGTATCTGAAGACCCTCTCGGATCAGGCCGGGGAGCCCTTCGACGAGAATCTCTCGAAGGCGGACGCGTCCCGCCGGATCGACGAGTTGCAGCAGAAGACCGGCCGCGGTCAGGGCGGACGGCCGGCCCGGTCGCAGCCCTAGCGGCTACTTCTGCTCGTAGACCTCCGGGTTCACCGGGGTCGGCAACCGCTCGCCGCGCAGGCCATGAAGCAGATTTGCGGCAGCCATCTCAGCCATCCGGGCTCGGGTCACGTGCGAGGCTGACGCGATGTGCGGCACGACCAAGCAGTTGGGCAGGGACAGCAGCGGATGGTCGGGCGGCAGTGGCTCGGGATCCGTGACGTCCAGCGCGGCTCCACCGATGGCCCCGTCGCGGAGAGCGTCGTGGAGCGCCGCGTGATCGATGACTGGTCCTCGACTCGTGTTGATGACGATGGCCGTCGGCTTCATGCGTGCGAAGGCAGCCCCATTCAGCATCCCGCGGGTCTCGTCGGTCAGGTTCGTGTGCAGGCTGATGAAGTCGCTGGCGGCGAAAAGCTCATCGAGCTCGGCGTAGCGGGCACGGAGCTCAGACTCGTCCTCGGTCGTGGCCTGCGTGGTGTCGTGATACAGGACCGTCATCTCGAAGCCGCTCGCCCGCCTGGCCATCTCTCGCCCGATCCGCCCGAAGCCGACGATCCCGAGGGTGGCGTGATGGACGTCCGGGCCGAGCAGCAGCATCGGGCCCCATGTCTTCCACTGGCCCGCGCGGACATAATCGTAGCCCTCCGGGATGCGCCTGGCGGCCGCCATCAGGAGGGCAAACGCGAGGTCGGCCGTCGTTTCGGTGAGGACACTGGGTGTGTTGCCGACGGGGATGCGCCTGGAGGTGCAGGCAGGCACATCGACGTTGTCGAAGCCGACTGCGTAGTTGCTGACGACGCGCAGATCGGGCCCCGCAGCGTCGAGCAGCTCGTCGTCGACCCGGTCGGTCAGGAGCGTGAGAATGCCGTGCTTGCCCGCGACGCGGCGCAGCAGCTCGTCACGGGGCGGGGGCAGCTCGTCCTCCCAGAGATCCGCCTGGGTCGCATCGCGGACGCTCTGCAGCCCTGGCTCAGGGATCCGGCGCGCCACGAACACGGGCGGACGCGAATGCTCCTCCACGCTCAGGCAGTCGCGCCGACGGGCAGGGTCGAGACGACCGCTTCGATCCGTTCCAGCGCGGTCCTGATGTTGTCGCGGGAGTTGGCATAGCTGATGCGCAGGTAGTCGACCCCCGTCCGGCCGAAGGCCGTCCCCGCCAGGACGCTGACACCACCCTCTTGGAGCAGCCGGTCGGCCAGGTCCTGGGCGGGCAGCCCGGTGCCGGCAATGTTCGGAAAGACGTAGAACGCGCCGCTCGGCTGGAGGCAGCGGAATCCCGGGATGGCGTTGAGCCCCTCGACGATGAGCGCCCGTCGAGCACGGAACTCCTCGACCATCGCATCGACCGCCGACTGGTCGCCGGTCAGCGCCTCGACCGCGGCGAGCTGCGAATGGCTGCTCGTGCAGCTGACGCTGTTGGTGATGAGTCGACTGAACGGCGTGATCAGCGCTGGAGGAAGGATGCCGTAGCCCAGGCGCCAGCCGGTCATGGCGTACGTCTTCGAGAAGCCGTCGAGGATGATCGTCCGCTCGGCCATGCCGGGCAGGGAGGCGATCGAGACATGCTCTCCCTCGTAGAGGATCCGTCCGTAAATCTCGTCGGCGAGAACGATCAGGTCCCGTTCCCGGGCGATCTCGGCGATGGCCTCGAGGTCGGCGCCGTCGAGCACGGAGCCGGTCGGGTTCTGCGGAGAGTTGAAGATGATCAACCGGGTCCGATCCGTAACGAGGGCTCGAAGCTCGTCGGGATCGAGGCGGAAGCCATTCTCCTCCCGGAGCTCGATTGGCTTGGCGCTGCCAGCCACGTACCGCGTCATGGACTCATAGATGGGAAAGCCCGGATCGGGGTAGATGACTTCATCGCCAGCGTCGATGAGGGCCAGCAGGGCGTAGAACATGATCGGCTTGGCGCCCGGGGTCACCACGACGTTCGCCGCATCAACCGTCATTCCCCGCCGACGGCCGGCGTCGGCGGCGATCGCCTCTCGCAGTTCCGGCAAGCCGGTGGTCGGGCCATAGTGCGTCCAGCCCTCATCGAGCGCCCGCTTTGCGGCTGCGCGAATGTTCTCGGGCGTGTCGAAGTCCGGCTCCCCGATCTCCAGGTGGATCACGTCCCGGCCGGTGGCCTCCAGCTCCCGGGCACGTGCCGCCGCCTCGAAGGCTGTCTCGGTCCCGATGTCCTTCATTCGGGCAGCCAGTCGCATGGCGGCCATGCTAGCAGGGGACTCTGGCGGTCCGATGTGGCGGTCGCGTGGGAGAATCCGACCGTGGCGCGCTACTACGACATCGACGCGGCAAACGCGCGCCTGAGCGAGCTCCGGCCCGTGCTGGAGCAGCTCCGCGCGGACCGTGACCGGGTCGCCGAGGCCCAGAGCGAGCTGGTTCGGTTTCGCGGCACGAACGGCAACAGCGAGCACGCCGGCGAGCTCCGCACCCGTGAGCGCTCGATGCGGGACATCGTGCGACGAATGGAGCGTGCTGTCACCCAGATCGAGGCCTGGGACGTCACCCTGCGCGACATCGGCGCGGGCCTGGTCGATTTCCCGGCCCTGGTCACTGGCCGACCGGTCTGGCTCTGCTGGCGATTGGGTGAAGGGGACATCGAATGGTGGCACGAGCACAGCACGGGGATCGCCGGTCGACGGCCGCTGGCTGAGCTCGGCTGAGGACGAGGCAGCAGTTTGCGAGCGCTCGCGATCGACGTCGGAACGGGCACCCAGGATGTTTTCCTCTTCGATTCGGACCGCTCGATCGAGAACGCCTACAGACTCGTGCTCCCCTCCCCGACCCTCCTGGTGGCGCGCGCGATCCGGCGCGCGACGAAGGCCCGCTGGGGCGTGGTCCTCTCCGGTTCGACCATGGGTGGCGGTCCATCGGCATGGGCCGCCCGTGACCACGCTGCTGCCGGGCTGCCCATCAGCGCGACCGCGTCGGCTGCTCGAACGATCGATGACGATCTGGAAACGGTCGCTGCGCTGGGCGTGCGGATCATCGACGACGCGGCGGCGGAAGACGCGGCCACCCGAACCCTCACCCTGCACCTTGCCCTCAACGACGTCTGGCTCGCGCCCATCGCCGAGGCGCTCTCCCAGTTCGACATCGATCTTCGTCGCCTGGACGCCCTCGCCATCGCAGTCTTCGATCACGGCTCTGCCCCTGTAGGGGTCTCTGACCGCCGTTTCCGCTTCGAGCGGCTGCGCGAGTGCCTCAGCGCCGAACCCGACGCGGGACCGCTGGCCTTTGCCTTCCTGGACCATGCGATTCCCACTGCCTTCACCCGCTTGCGCGCCGCGGCAGACGCGGCACGAAGCTGGCTGGGCCCCATTGATGCGCCGATCCTGGTCATGGACACTGGTCCCGCCGCAGTCCTGGGTGCCCTCGAGGATGAAGCAGTCCGCGGCGACGACGCGCCGCGAAGCGTCGTGGCGGTGAACGTGGGCAACTTTCACGCCCTCGGCATGCGGCTCTCGGGCGTCCAGCCAGGCCCTGCCGGGGAAGCGGATCTGCCGCCGGGCCAACGCCGCATCGATGCGCTCTTCGAGCACCACACCGGCGAGCTCGACGCCGACCATCTCGTGCGCCTGGTGACAGCCCTGGCCGACGGCAGCCTCGACGACGATGCCGTCTTCGACTCCCTGGGGCACGGCGCCTTCGTCCGCCAGCCGTTCGACCCGGGCCAGTCGCCGCTCCTCCTCGTGACGGGCCCCCGACGGAGTCTCCTGGCCGGCCGCCCGATCGACGGGCTGGCCACACCTGGCTTCGCCGCGCCACACGGGGATATGATGCAGACGGGCTGCTTCGGGCTCCTTCGCGGGCTGGCCCATCGCCTCCCCGAGTGGCGCGAACCCGTGGAGGGTCGCCTCGGGCGGGCGGGCCAGCCGGTCAGCCTGAGCGCCGCGCCCGCCCCCGCGCCCTGGGACGCATGAACCCCGTCATCGAGGAGACGCTCACGTGAACGCAGGCGGTCCGGTTCCGGCCATCGCTCCCACGGACGCCGCGCAGCGGCTCGGCAGGGGCGCCGCTGAGCCGGGGGCACCGGGCGCCGAGGCAACACCGCTGCTGGTCGACGTGCGGGAACCCAACGAGTTCGCCACGCTGCGCATCCCCGGAGCGGTCCTGCTGCCGCTCGGCGACGTCGCCAGCCGCTTCGATGACCTTCCCCGCGACCGTCCCCTGATCCTTCAGTGTGCCTCGGGAAAGCGCAGCCTGGCTGCGGCTGAATACCTCAGGCGCCAGGGTTTCGACGATGTCTCGAACCTGGATGGCGGCATCATCGCCTGGCGTGCGGCTGGCCTGCCGGTCTCCGAAGGCGCGGTTCTCCCCGGCGAAGGCGACCTGCCCCCCCGCTGACCGAACGCGCCTCGAAACGCACGAACGAACACATATGCCATCCGGCTCCCCGGAGCTCCCGGTCCAGGGCGATGAGGTCGAGATTCTCTGCGGGCCTGTCCTCTTCCGCTCGGCGCTGCCCCTGCGCAGCGGTTCGGCCCCCGCCCACGTCGAGGACACAGGCGCGGTTCGAGGTCGGCTGCGGGAGCTGGCGGTCGCCGGTGCCGGCATCATCTGCTCACCGAGCGACCTGACCTATCGACGAGCCCTGAGCCGGATCGGCCAGGCCCGGCGCCAGCGCGAATGGACGATGGCAGCCGTCGCGGTTGCCCGCGGGGCCGCAGAAGAGGCCGAGGACGCGGACCGCGTCTCCATGACCCCTGTTCGGGTGGCCGGTGTTCTGGCGCCGCTCGAGGATGCGGCAGACCCCGCCGCCGCGCCTGACCCCGGCACCTGTTTGCGCGAGCATCGGGAGCACGCTGGCCTGCTCGCTGAAGCAGGCGTGGACATGCTGATCGTGACGGGGATGGGCACCGTCCGCGAAGCCCGGGCCGCCACCGCCGCCGCGACCGAGTCCGGGCTGCCCATCTGGACCTCCACTCGCCTGGCCGATGGAGCCACCCTCGTTTCGGGCGAGTCCCTCGAGGCATGGCGCGAGGCGGTCGAGGTGGCGGCGCCCCACGGCCGGCTCGTGGAGGTCGGCCAGGCCGCCGATGTGCCCGCTGCGCTGG
>JACDFU010000131.1 GCA_013815585.1 Chloroflexota bacterium | reverse complement strand
AGGCGGGCGAGGATGGCCCGCCGAGTCGGGTCGGCCAGGGCTGCGAACGTCGTGCTCAGCGCATCCGACTGGGTCTGCATTTCGCCTTTCGGTTAATTAACCTACCGGGATAATACCGGCCACGGCGGTGTTGTCAAGGACCCGGCAGGACCCACGCTGCGCTACCGTTCCGGGCGTGCATGAACCCGAGGCCCATGGGCGCTAGATGCGAGTCGAGCCGGAGGTCGATCTCGCCGCACTCCGGCAGCTCCTGCGCGGTCGGTACGGGCGCGCCGTCACCCGGTTCGTGTTTCTCCCGAAGGGCCTCGACTCGTGGAGCTACGTCGCGGAGGTGGAGAACGGCTCGCGGGTCTTCGTGAAGCTCATGGAGCCGACGCGGCCGGACGCCGAGCGCCGGCGGGGCGCCGAGCTGCCGCTGATGACCGGGCTCGCCGAGCTCGGCCTCCGCGTCCCGCGCCCGATCGCCGACCTCGATGGCCGCCTGATGAGCCGGTTCGATCGGTTCGAGCTCACGGTGCTGGAGCATCTGGAAGGCCGGACCCTGGAGGACGAGACTGCCTGGCCGGAGCCGCTGTACGCCAGGGTCGCCGGGCTCCTTGGCGCCATCCACGGGAGCACGTCGAGCGTTCGCCACCTCGTCCCGCGCACGGAACGCTACGAGCTCCCGTTCCTGCCGTCGCTCGTCGACACGCTCCATCGGCTCGTTGCCGGGGCTCCCCTGCCGGCCGGGGAGCACCCCACGCTGGCCGGACTGCGCGACCTTCTCGCGCCAAGGGCCGCGGAGCTCCTCGAGCTCGTCGGGGTTCTCGAGGCCATGCGCGACCAGGCGAGGGAGCGAGGCGGCGACACGGTGCTCTGCCACACCGACTTCTGGGGCTCGAACCTGCTCCTCGACGAGGACGGCCAGCTCAGCGCGCTCGACTGGGACGGCGCGGTCATCGGACCACCGGAGCACGACCTGTTCATGTTCGCCGGGACCGCGTTCTTCCCGGCCGATCGCTTCGGCTGGTTCCTGGATCGCTATGAGGACGCCTTCCGTCCGATCTCGCTCGACGCCGACGTTTTCGGCTTCTACTTCTACCGGCGCAACATCGAGGACCTGGCGGAGTTCGTCGCCTCGCTGACCGCGGGCGGCGGAGACGATGCAGACCTGCGCGCGGCGCTCGGCTACACCGCCGACCTGGTCGACGAGTGGCCCGCGCTCGAGCGACGGACCGCCGCCGTCCGCCAGCTCCTCCGCGCTCGCGCCTGATTGTTCGTCAACTGGCTACCTCGCGCCCGGCATGGCAGATCCCGGGATGACAGCGCCGGCATGGGCGATGACCACAGCCGCCAGGCGATTTCCTTGGGCGGCCGCGGATTCGGGGGAGCCACCCCGGAGCCTGGCTGCCAGGTAGGCCGCGTTGAAGGCGTCTCCGGCGGCGGTGGTGTCGACGACGCGGTGCGCCCTCGCGGCGGGAACGCGCCAACGGCCGGTCCGGGTCGCGATAAACGTACCGTCCGCTCCGAGCTTGACGGCGATCTCCTTGCAACCGAGCGATTGGTGCCGTCGGACACAGGCCTCCTCGTCCGTGTCGCCGAAGAGCTGCCGTTCATCGTCAAGGGTGGGCAACGCGATGTCGGTGTGCTCCAATGTGCGCTCGATGGCACGCCGTGCAGCGCGCGCATCTGGCCAGCCCCATCGACGGTAGTTCGTGTCGAAGGCCACCTGGCCACCTCGTGCCCGCGCCGCATCGAGCGCTTTCCAGAGCCGTTCTCTGGACGCCGCGTCGAGGATCGAGAGGGTGATCCCCGAGAGGTAGACAAGATCGTATCCGTGGAGTGCCTCGTCCAATCTCGGACCCGCGGTGCGGAACATCTCGCGCGCGGCGGACTCGGATCGGTAGTAGGTGAACGACCGCTCTCCCGTGGGGTCGGTTCGGATCAGGTAGAGGCCGGGGTGCCGCCCCGGAATACGGGCCACGTGCTCCGTGCCGACGTTCTCCCGCCGCCACCACTCGATCATCGCCTGGCTGTAGGGGTCGTCGCCCACGGCGGTCACGTAGTCAACCTGGATGCCGTCGTCTCGGCCGCAGCGTGCCAGGTAGACGGCGGTGTTGAGGGTGTCCCCTCCGAAGCCGAGTGCCAGCGTCTCGTCGTCCACGTGCCGGAGCTCGAGCATGCATTCGCCGACCGCCGCGACCCGAATCATGGCGTCTCGGACACGGCCTGATCCACGGTCCGCAGGACGCCGTCTTCGATGAGACGTCCAAGCCACTCGCTGACCGCGGACCGAAAGGCCGGCAGCCCTGCCAGGTCATCGCCGAAGATCTCGCGGATCGCGAGCAGACGGGTGACGATCGTGCCGCTGGAATCCGACGAGCTCGCGATCCCGACGACGCGATCGGCCATCGGGTCGGCGACCTCATATCGATCGCCCGCGTCCGTGACGCCCCGCAGGTAGCGCATCCAGCCCGCGACCGCCAGGGCGATGAGGCGCGGCTGTCGCCCGTCGGACAGCAGGTCACGGGCGGTCGCGAGGAGGCGCTGCGGCAGCTTGTGCGAGCCATCCATCGCGACCTGATGGGTCCGATGGCCGAGCGCGGGATTGGCGAACCGCTCGAGCACCGCGTCGCCGTAGCGCGAAAGGTCGACGCCGGGCGGTTCGCGCAGGGTCGGAATGACCTCATCGCGGATCATGCGACGCACGAGGGCGGCCAGGGCCGGCTCCCCGATGGCAGCGGCCATCGTGTCGTGGCCAGCCACCGCTCCGAGGTACGCGAGCGTCGAGTGGCTGCCGTTGAGGATCCGCAGCTTGGCCAGTTCATACGGCAGCACGTCGGACGTCAGGATCGCCCCGACGGCATCCCATGCCGGGCGACCAGCGGCGAAGTCGTCCTCGATCACCCACTGACGAAAGGGCTCGGCCACGACGGCGCCTCGATCCTCCAGCCCAAGGAGCTGCCGCGCCTCTTCGAGGTCCGCCGCTCCGGTGGCCGGAACGATCCGATCGACCACGGTCGACGGGAACGTGACGTTGGCGGCCATCCATTGGCGCAGAGCCCGCTCGTCCTTCGGGTCGAGAAGGCTGCAGAACTGCTCGACCAAGCCGCGCAGCAGCCGGCCGTTGCCCGCGATGTTGTCGCAGCTCAGAACCGTCAGTGGGTCGCCCCCGGCCGCACGACGCGCTTGAAGCCCACGGACCAGCTGGCCGACGACGGTGGAGGCATCGCCGCCCGCGGCATCGGCTTGGACGGCGGGATCGTCCTCGCGCAGCTGTCCGGTGGCGGGATCGTGGCGATAGCCCTTCTCGGTCACGGTCAGCGAGACGATCCGCGTGGCGGGGGCGGCAATCCAGCGGGTGAGGTCGCCTGACCCCTCCGACGCGAGGCCGACCTTCCTGATGCTGCCCACGATCCGGCAGGCACGATGGCCCGGCGCCTTCTCGAGCACGGCATAGAGGCCGTCCTGCGGTTCCAGCTGGTCGGGCACCGTGCGGCTCCGCTGGCTCAGGCCGTAGATTCCCCAGTCGCCCCACTCGACGCCCAGGGCCTCGTCGGTGAAGACGGCCTGGTGCGCCCGGTGGAAGGCGCCCAGACCCAGGTGCACGATGCCGATCGCCAGCGACGAGGGATCGTAGGAGGGCCGTAGCTCGGCCGGCGCCTGGTCCAGCGTGGCCAGGCTCAAGCGTTCGGTCACAGCCGATAGGCCAGCTTTGGCAGCCGATAGGCGAGATCGATCGCCGTCTCGTGCGCATCCTCCAGCGTCAACCTTCGCTCCGCCACCAGGCCGGCCAGGAACCCGCAGTCGACGCGGCGGGCGACATCGTGGCGAGCCGGGATCGACGGCAACGATCGCGCATCATCGGTGAAGCCGACGGTGTTGAAGAACCCGGCGCTCTCCAGGGTCCACGCCCGGAAGCGACGCAGACCCTCGGGACTGTCGTGGAACCACCAGGGCGGCCCCAGCAGCAGCGCCGGGTAGTAGCCGGCCATGGGGGCGAGCTCCCGTGAGTAGGTCGCCTCGTCGAGCGTGAACACGATGAGCCGAAACCTCGGGTCGTGTCCGTGGCGCTCGAGGAGGGGCCGCAGGGAGTGCGCGTACTCCGTCGCGGTGGGGATGTCCGCCCCGATGTCCGTCCCGAACCTCGCGGTCATCGGACGATCGTGGCCACGCATGGCGCCCGGATGCAGCTGCATGACCAGCCCGTCCTCACAGCTCATGCGCGCGAACTGCATGAGCATGTGTGCCCGGAAGCGCTCGGCATCCGCCAGGTCGCCGGCGCGTGCCAGCAGTCGCGCGTAAAGGCGCTCCGCCTCGCCTTCATCGAGCAGCTCGGCGCTTGCGGACGGATGGCCGTGATCGGTCGACGTCGCGCCGTGCGAGGCGAAGAATTGTCGACGGTTCTCCAGGGCCCGGATGTAGCCGGCGTAGGTCCCCACGTTCTCGGAGGCGATCTCACCGAGCCGTTCCACCGCGGTTCGCCAGGCGGGTCTGCCGGCATCGGCGACGTCGTCCGGCCGGAACCCCGGCAGCACTCGGCCCGGCCATGGACGCTCCGCGATGGCGCGGTGGTGCTCGAGGAGGTCGAGGGCCGAATCGGTCGTGACCATGACCTCCAGGCCGAAGCGATCGAACAGCGCCTGCGGCAGGAAGTCCTCGCGCCCGAGACAGTCGTCCAGCTCGTCATAGATCGAGTCGCACGTCCCCGGCGAGAGCGGGGTCCGGATGCCGAAGACGGTCTCCAATGTCTGCTCCAGCCAGAACCGGCTCGGCATGCCACGCAGCGCGTGCCAGTTCGCGGCGAGCCGGCGCCAGATCTCGCGTGGCTGCGGTGTCGCCCGGCGGTCGTGTGGGTCGGAGGGCCCCACGGCAAGCGCCTCCAGTGGAACGCCCTGCGAGTGAAGGAGCCGGGTAACGTAATGGTCGCGGCTGATCAGCAGCGTCGCGGGATCGGGCAGTCGCACGTTGGCGGCCAGGTCCGCAGCCTCGATATGGCCGTGCGGCGAAACGAGCGGCAGGTCCCGTACCCCGCGGTAGAGCTCACGGGCAATTCCCCGGACGGTCGGCTCCGGCGGCAGCAGCCGGTCGTCGCGGGGAGCCAGGCCAGGTCCAGCCGCCTCGTCCTGTCCGGGGAACGCGGTCACCAGCTGTGGACCGTCCCGTCGACGCGTCGATTGGTCGGAAGGTAGGCCGGCCGGTACGGGTAGCGCTCGGCCAGCTCCTCGTCGATCTCGACGCCGAGTCCTGGCTCGTCGCCCGGGTGCAGATAGCCGTCCGAGAAGGTGTAGGCGTGGGGGAAGACCGCATCGGTCTCCGGCGTGTGGCGCATGTACTCCTGGATCCCGAAGTTGTGCACGGAGATGTCGAAGTGCAGGGCAGCCGCCATGCAGACCGGCGAGAGGTCCGTCGCACCGTGGGAGCCGGTAAGGACGTGGTACGGCTCCGCGATCGCCGCGATCTTGCGGAGGTGGGTGATGCCGCCGGCGTGGACGACCGTGGTGCGGATGTAGTCGATCAGCTGCTCGGTGATCAGCTGGAGGCAGTCGTACACGCTGTCGAAGACCTCACCAACCGCGATCGGCACCGTGGTGTGCTGGCGAATGAGGCGGTAGCCCTCCTGCAGCTCGGCCGGCACGGGGTCCTCCAGCCAGAACAGCCGATAGTCCTCCAGTCGCTTGCCGAGCCAGCCCGCCTCGATCGGCGTGAGTCGATGATGGGCATCGTGGAGCAGCCGGAGATCGAAGCCGAACTCGGTTCGCAGGCGCTCGAAGAGGACCGGGGCGAAGCGCAGGTATTCGTCCGTCGACCAGATCTGCTCCTGCGGCAGGCCTCGAGCAGCCGGCTCGTAGTACAGGTCGCCCTTTCCCACTCCGTATGCGCTCGGCACGCCAGGCACGGCACATTGCACCCGGATGGCGCGGTATCCGAGCTCCCGGTAGTGCTCGACCGCCCGCATGGCGTTGTCCACGCTGTCGCCATTCGCATGGCCGTAGACCAGGACGCCGGTTCGGGACCTGCCCCCGAGCAGGTTGTAGACCGGCGTGCCGAGGCTCTTGCCCTTGATGTCCCACAGGGCGGTGTCCACCGCGGCGATGGCCGTCATCGTGACCGGGCCCCGACGCCAGTAGGCGCCCTTGTACAGGTACTGCCAGATGTCCTCGATCGCGAACGGATCGCGGTCCACGAGCAGCGGGAGGACGTGGTCCTGGAGGTACGAGGCGACGGCGAGCTCGCGACCGTTCAGCGTGGCATCTCCCAGGCCATGAATGCCCTCGCTGGTCTCGAGCTTCAGGGTCACGAAGTTCCGGCCCGGAGAACAGACGATGACGCGGCCGCCCGTGATCTTCATCGGACATTCTCCTGCTTGATGCGCGCCACGATCTGCGTCGGGTTCACGAACCGCAGCGCCACGAGCAGCGGGACGAAGGCCGTCAGCATGTAGATCACGGCCATCGCATCGATCGCCTGTGTCGGGCGGATGCCGGCCGCGAAGACGGTGTAGTACAGGGCGACGACGAGCGTCTGCTCGCCCGGTCCGGCGGTCAGGAAGGTCAGCTCGAACATGGCCAGGACCCGGATCAGCACCAGGAGTCCGGCGGCCAGCAGGCCGGGCGCCATGAGCGGGATCAGGATCTTCGCGAAGACGCGCGGCGTGGAAGCTCCGCACATGCGGGCGGCGCGCTCCAGGTTCTCGTCGATCTGCTCGATGAACGGCGTCAGCAGCAGGATGACGAACGGGACCGACGGCACCAGGTTGGCAAGGATGACCCCGGCCAGCGACCCGGCGAGGTCGAACTGGTAGAGCGCAGTCGCCAGCGGGATGCCGTAGGTGATCGGCGCGAGCAGCATGGGCAGGAGGAACAGCAGCATCACGAGGCGCTTTCCCGGAAACTGCCGGCGCGCCAGCGCGTAGGCGGCCGGGGCGCCGATCAGCAGGCTGAGGACGACGACCGCGGCACCCACGGTGAACGTCACCCGCAGGACGTCGAGCAGCTGGAACGTATCCGCCGCGTACGCGTACCAGCGCGTGGTCAGGCCATCCGGCACCAGGCTGCCGAACCAGGACGTGGCGAAGGAGTTCAGCACGACCCCGAGAATGAGCGCGGCGAGGTTGAGGAAGAAGACTCCGAGCACCACCACCAGGACGATGCTCGTCAGGGACAGTCCCCCCGCTCGGCGTACGGGCCGTTCGGACGCGCCGGCGATGGTCATCCCTTGGCACCGCTCGTCGAGCCGCGATAGAGCCGGCTGCGAACGAGGAAGACGGAGCCGACGACGGCGAACTGCAGCGCTGCCATGATCATTGCGATGGCCGAGGCCATCGGATAGTCGAAGCGCTCGAACGCGGCCTGATACGCGGCGATCGAGATGACCCGGGTCTCGCCGGAGGGATTGCCGACCATGACCGCCGAGGGAAAGACGGCGAACGCA
>JACDFU010000021.1 GCA_013815585.1 Chloroflexota bacterium | reverse complement strand
GTTCGGACCGGCAGCCTGACCATGGAGGTCGCCGACGACCTGAACGGCGTCCTCCTGCGAGCTCGGACCGCAATCAGCGGCCTGGGCGGCTATGTCAGTGCCACCCAGCAGAGCGGCAGCGAAGATTCACAGTACGCTTCGGTGACGTACCGGATCCCGGCAGCACGCTGGGATGATGCCCTCGACTCTCTGCGCGCTCTCGGCTCACGCGTCGTGGACGAGCAGACGGACGCTGTCGAGGTCACCGGGCAGGTGCTCGACCTGGGGGCGCGGATCGAGAACCTGCAGGCGTCTGAGCGCTCACTCCAGGCGATCATGGCTCAGGCGACGAAGATCCCGGATGTGCTCGAGGTCCAGGCCCGCCTGACACAGGTGCGTGGCGAGATCGAGCAGCTGAGCACGCAACAGGCGCACCTGGAGGAGCAGGCGGCCTTCGGCACGCTCGCCGTCAGCTACCAGGTGCCCGTGATCGTCGCCGAGACGGCAGCCCAGGGCTGGAGCCTCCAGGCCGAGCTCGACAGAGCTGTCGCCCAGCTGATCGAGCTGGGGCAGGTCGGAGCCTCGATCCTCATCGTCCTCGTGGTCGTGGGGATCCCCGTAATGCTCGTCGTCGGGTTCTTCATTGCGTTGCTGGTCGTCGTGGCCCGCCGAGTTGGCCTCGATCGGCGCGTGACCGCGGCGCCCGAAGCCTAGCGAATGCGGCCCAGGCGCCGAGGTGGCCAGTACCGCGCCCAGGCCACGCCAACGACCGATGCTCGACCGACCGGCCCGAAGGCACGGGAGTCGGTCGAGCGGCCCGGCGCGTCACCGACGAGCACGAGGGCGCCGTCTGGCCGGATTGCTTTAACGCGCTTGATCAGCGAGCGCGACCTCAACCTGGGGTCGGGAACCACGACGACCTGACCCGGCTGCGGGCTGGGGCCCGGGGCTGAGAGCGGCTCGACGAGCAACCAGTCCCCGGGTCGCAGACCCGGAGCCATGCTCTCGCCCTCGACTGCCACGCGATACCGCCACGATCGCGCGGTGCGAACCGCGAGCGGCAGTCCCGCTCGCGCGAGAGATGCTGTGAGGATCGCCGCGCCAAGAACGGCGACCCTCGAGCCCGCGAGGCGAGGCGTCCTCAGGCGGCGGGCCGCCCCGCCACCCGGCTCGACTCGACGCCCCCCGTTGCCTTGAACATGTCGTCGATCTGATTGATCAGGTCCAGCAGCTTCTGTGCCTCATCGGCATTGACGGTGCGCTTCACCTGCGACGCCTGCTTTGAAGCCTTCCAGCAGACCTCGTGGAGGTCGGGAAACTTCTCGACGTGCTCAGGCTTGAAGTAGTCGTGCCACAGGACGTCGATGTGGTGCTTGACGAGCTCGGCGCGTTCTTCCTTCACGTGCAGGCAGCGCTGCCGGAAGACCTCGTCGCTTGACTCGTTGTACTTCTGGATGATCTTGAAACAGGATTCTGCCTCGATACGCGCCTGCTCCGGGTCATAGACGCCGCAGGGAATGTCGCAGTGGGCGTGGACGATGCGTCGCGGGGCGAACATGGCTCGAATGTGGGACAGCATGCTTGGCTCCTCAGGTCGGGCTATTGGCCACTCGATTGTGCGCGAGCGGCGGGACTCGTGCATGGAAACACGATCGGCTGGTCACCCGCCGCGGGGCTATTGCGGCCTCACGCTGGCAGGCCGACATTGCCTATCGCTCACGGCCGGAACGTTAGGTCCCGGATTGCCACGGACTGGCGCCCTGCCGTTGGCGAAACGATCCGTCCGTGATCGTAACCGCGTGTCCGCCGCCCGGTGGACCCACGCCGCGCTCTCATTCACATGGCAAGCGTTCGTGGCATGACCGTATGGCAAGCAATCTGGTCGTAGTCGCTCCTAGCGCTCATGGGACGAGCGGATGGCGATACAGAGCCTAAGATCCCGACAATAGCGAGGAGGCGCAGGCGAGCGATCCTCGCCGGCCGGCGATCGCATTCCGGAGGCGGACACGACCCGCGCCTCCCCTCAGAAGGAGCTGGCCTCGGCGCCCACCGCCAGCCGTTCCTCAGGCGACTTGACCGGCAGCAGCCTTCCCGTCGTCGGGTCGAAGTGCAGTCCGCATTCGCGCTGTTCCGGCAGCTCCCACCACCATCGGCCAGCGCGACTGTCTTCACCCGGTTCGATGGCCCTGGTGCAGGGCGCGCAGCCGATCGACGGGTAGCCCTGATCGTGGAGGGCGTTGTACGGAACGTCCCGATCGCGGATGTAGTCCCAGACCTGCTGCTCGCCCCACTCCGCCAGCGGAGCGACCTTCCACAGGTCGCCGTGGGCCTGGTCCAGCCCGATCTTGGGCGTTTCGGCGCGGGTCAGGATCTGCTCCCGTCGGAGCCCCGTGATCCAGCCGTCGACCGTGCGCAGGGCCCGGCTGAGCGGCTCGACCTTGCGCACACCACAGCACTCCTTGCGGTTGTCGATGGACTCGTAGAAAAGGTTGAGTCCCCTCGCGAGGACCATCTCCTCGACATCGGCTGCCTGCGGAAAGTAGACCTCGATGTCGATCCCGTATCGTCGCCGGGAGGCGTCCATGAGGTCATAGGTTTGCTGTGGCAGCCGACCCGTGTCCAACGTGAAGACCCGGGGGCGATCGGTGAGGCCGACCAGCATGTCGAGGATCACCATGTCCTCGGCTCCGAAGGAAGAGGCCAGCGCCAGACGCTCGCGACCGAGGGCTTCCATGGCAAGCGCGAGAACGCCCGGAGCATCGAGGGCGTCGGTCTGGGAGGCGTCGGGCGGTGTCGGGATCACCTGTGGATCCTAGCCCCAGATGAGCGTTGGCAGCGCCAGACCGATGGAGAGCAGCGCGACGGCGGCCGAAGCCCGTCCCCGTCCCAGCCGGGATACCACGTATGCCCCCGGGACCATGGCGGCCACCGAACCCGCCAGCAGCGGGACCAGCAGTCCCAGCTGGAACGTCACGCCGGCCGTTGCCCAGGCTGTCAGCGCGTAGCCCACCACCGCGCTGAGTGCCATGAAGATCCGTCCGACGAGCGACGACCCGATCGCGTGGCGTGGTTCGATCCTCGACAGAATGAGCAGCTTCACCCCGATCGGGCCCCACCCCGCGCCAGAGATGCCAGAGGCGAAGCCGGCCGTCAGCCCGATTCCCCCGATCTGCGCCGGGTGCACCTCCTCGTGGGGCACGACGCCGGAGGCGTAGCCGTTGCGAAGGCTCACCAGCACGATGAAGCCCACGACCACGATGACCAGCGCCACGAGCCGGGCGATGACTTCGCCAGGCACCGAGGAGGCGAACATGGCGCCCGCCATCGCCCCGATCGCCCCGCCGATCACGAGCGGCACCGTGATCCCGCGCTGGACGTTACCCAGCCGGTAGTGGCTGGTCGCGCCAACGGGGATCACGATGAGCTGGAGCACCAGCGAAAGGGGAGCAGCGACCCGCGGGTCCACTCCCAGCAGTAGGAGCCCCGGGACGAGGATGCCCCCGAAGACGCCGATCGTCGTGGCCGAAAGTCCCGCGACAACCGCCACGGCAACGGCCGCCAGCAGAAAAGGCCGGTCGGCCGCGGGGGCACCCGCCAGGTAGACCGCAACGATGGCCAGGCCGCCCAGCGGGAGCAGAATGGCCGCTGCCACAGCGCGTGGCACGCCACCACTGGTTCGGCGACCGAGGATCTGGCGACTGCCGAGGGTGGCCGCGCGGGCCAGGGCGCCTGGTCTGGCGAATCGGGCCCGTACGCTCACGCGCGGTCCGCGACGACCCTGGGGCAGTCCACGAGCGACGGACACAGGGGGAGATGCACCGCCGGTATACTACGCGACGACCAGTGCCGATTGCCCGCCCTTTGCCCCTGCCTGCAGCCCCCGGCACGTGGCAGGAGGCCCTCCCCTCACTGACCCATCTCGATGCGCTCGAGGCGGAGTCCGTCTTCGTCATGCGGGAGGTGGCGGCCGAGTTCCAGCGACCCGTGCTGCTCTTCTCCGGCGGCAAGGACTCGATCATCCTGCTGCGCATCGCGGAGAAGGCGTTCCGGCCGGCTGGCTTCCCGTTCCCGATCATGCACGTCGACACCGGACACAACTTCCCCGAGGTTCTGGCCTTTCGGGATGCGCGCGTGGCCCAGCTCGGTGAGAGGCTGATCGTGGCCTCGGTCCAGGAGTCGATCGACCGTGGCCGAGCGGTCGAGGAGCCCGGCCTCAATCCATCGCGCAATCGCCTGCAGACCGTGACCCTGCTTGACGCGATCAACGAGCACCGCTTCGACGCAGTCTTCGGTGGAGCTCGTCGGGACGAGGAGAAGGCGCGTGCCAAGGAGCGCATCTACTCCCTCCGTGACGACTTCGGACAATGGGATCCGCGCAACCAGCGACCGGAGCTCTGGAGCCTCTACAACGGGCGGATTCGGAAGGGCCAGCACATGCGCGTCTTTCCGATCTCCAACTGGACCGAGATGGACGTCTGGCAGTACATCGAGCGCGAGCAGCTCGCTGTGCCCTCCATCTACTTTGCCCATCGGCGGGAGGTCTTCCGCAAGGATGGGATGTGGCTTTCGGTTGGCCCGTTCATGGCTCCCGGGCCGGGTGACACGGTGGAGGAGCTGGAGGTGCGCTATCGGACGGTGGGCGACATGACCTGCACGGGCGCCGTCGAATCGGCCGCGGGCAATCTCGGCGCGGTGATCGCCGAGACGGCTGCCGCGCGCATCACCGAACGCGGTGCCACTCGGGCCGACGACACCTTCTCTGAGACGGCCATGGAAGATCGGAAGAAGGAGGGCTACTTCTAGCCGTGGACCTTCTTCGCTTTTCAACGGCCGGTTCCGTCGACGACGGAAAGAGCACGCTGATCGGCCGGCTGCTCTACGACTCGAAGCAGATCTTCGAGGACCAGCTGGCGGCAATCGAGCGCACCAGCCTGCGTCGGGGCAACGGCCACGTGGATCTGGCACTCCTGACCGATGGCCTGCGAGCCGAGCGGGAGCAGGGGATCACGATCGATGTCGCCTACCGGTACTTCGCCACGCCGAGGCGCAAGTTCATCATTGCCGACACGCCGGGCCATATTCAGTACACCCGAAACATGGTCACCGGCGCGTCGACCGCCAGCCTCGCCGTCGTGCTCATTGACGCCCGGCGCGGCGTGCAGGAGCAGTCGCGGCGCCACGCCTTCCTCGCCTCTCTGCTCGGGGTTCCGCATCTCGTCGTCTGCATCAACAAGATGGACCTGGTCGATTTCCGCGAGGCTTCCTACGAGGAGGTGAAGAGGGAATTCCAGGCCTTCGCCGCCGGCCTCTCGGTCAGGGACGTCACGTACATCCCGGTATCGGCGCTGCACGGGGACAACGTCGTCGACCGCTCCGAGCGCATGCCCTGGTACGACGGCCCGGCCCTGCTCGCCTTCCTCGAGCAGGTCGAGGTCGCGTCCCACCTCGACCTCACCCGGCAGCGCTTCCCCGTTCAGCTCGTGATCCGGCCGATGTCCGACGAGCACCACGACTACCGCGCCTACGCCGGGCGCGTGGACGGGGGTGTCTTTCGCGTGGGCGACGAGGTGGTCGTGCTGCCCTCGGGGGCGCGGTCGCGCGTTGCATCGATCGAGCTTCTGCGCCAGCCGGTCGCGGAGGCCTATCCGCCCATGAGCGTGACCCTCACCCTCGATGACGACCTCGACATCAGCCGTGGGGACATGATCGTGGGAGCGACCGCCGCGCCCGAGCCACTCCAGGACGTGGAGGCC
Organism: Chloroflexota bacterium; assembly: GCA_013815585.1. Lineage (GTDB taxonomy): Bacteria > Chloroflexota > Limnocylindria > Limnocylindrales > CSP1-4 > JACDFU01. The sequence goes on along the minus strand of JACDFU010000021.1, from coordinate 18,799 downwards.
CTCATCTGCTGGATGACTGGCCGGCCGCTCGAGGAGGGATCCCGCTACGCCCTGAAACACACGACCCGATCGGTGCGGGCGATCTGCGACGAGGTGATCTACCGCCACGACGTCAATACCCACGACCAGCACGTTGACGCGAGCTCGCTCGGGCTGAACGAGATCGGCAGGGTCCGACTCCGAACCACGGCGCCGGTGTTCTGCGATCCGTACGCGGTCAACCGGTCGACCGGCAGCTTCATCCTCATTGACGAGGCGACCAACGACACGGTCGGCGCGGGGATGATCGTCGCGGCGCGCTGAGCCGATCGAGCGCCAGAAGGCGGCGTATGATCCTCAGCCATGAGTGACCGCACGCCGTCGCTCGGCGAGGGTCCCTCGGCCTGCCCCCTGGTGGGCCTGGAGGACGACCGACATCGTCACTCTCCGGTCCCTGCGCGCCGTCATCGCTGCTATGCCGAGGATCCCCCAGCGCCACGCGCGCTGGCGCATCAGCAGGCCTACTGCCTGACCACTGATCACCCCGTCTGTCCGTTCTACCAGGACTGGATCGCGCGCCAGGGGAGACAGGCGCAGACGGGGACCGCAGTCGCCGCCGGTCTGGCAGCCGTCGGCCGACCCCCGGATTCCGACGACGTCGCCGGCGGCCGCTCCTCCAGCCGCGACGATCTCGGGGCCGGCCGCGCCCGCACGGACGAGTCCCGCACGGACGGCGCCGGCCAGGCGCCGGCCTTCTACGGGTACACGGATCAGCCGCGCGGCGCGGACCCGGCCGCGTCCATCCCTCCTGCCGGCCCCGCAAGCCACTCTGCGCATGGCAGCGGCACGTTCTCTGAACGGGGAACCGCCTACTCGCGCGAGGCCGCGGGAGGCTACGGTGATCCTCGCCCCACGGCCGTGCCGGACGCCAGCGAAGCGGAGATCCCGCCCTTCCTCGCAGGTCGTGCCGCCTCGCAGGGACCGTCGCCCTCGCCCGCTGATACGCCACACACACGGGTCGTCTCGGCGGCCTCCGCGGACGCACCGCGCCGATCGCCCGACTCGCTGCCCCAGCAGCCGTCCTCTCCGCCAGGTGACCCCGGCGTTGCGGCACCGACTGCCAGGCCTGGCGTGGTTTCGCGAGTTGACCGAAAGGCGCCGGCCTGGGAGCGGCCTCGTCGCTTCGAGGCGTACCCGAGTCTTCAGGCCAGGATGCGCATGGGCGAAATTCCCCGGCTGCCGCTTGCGATCGGGGCGTTGGTCCTGGCTGCCCTGGTGATCTTCACGCTGCCTGGGCTATTCGCTGGTGCTGGCGATCGCGCGAGCCCGACGCCGACACGGGATGGCGCGGGCCTCTCGCAGTCGCCGGATGCATCATCGGGCGAAGAGTCGACGCCGCGCCCGGGTCGGAAGAGCGCACCGGCGTCCAACGGCCCGGGTTCATCGGGGAGCGGTGGAAGTGGCAACGGCGGTGGGGGAACCCAGACCTACACCGTGGTGGCAGGTGACACGCTGGCCGCGATCGCAGAGCGCTTCAGCGTCAGCGTCGAGCGCCTGCTCGACGCCAACCCCCAGATCACCAACCCCAACCTGATCGAGGTCGGGGACGAGATCAGGATTCCGCGCCGCCGCGCCAGCCCTTCGCCGTAGTCGCCGCCGCGCCCGCGCGGCCGTCCCTGCTCCCTGGGGCAGTCGTTTTCAGGCGGGCGCGAAATTGATCGCCGTGATCTTGCCGGCCTCCACTCGAAACGTGGCGTCCAGATGCTGGGACTGGACGCCCGGGCGCAGCACGAGCAAATTGCACTCGTATGTCGTGCCGTCGTCGCGGACCTCGCCCGGGATCATCCTGAGCCCTTTCTCGGCGCGCAGGAACCAGCCGCCGACCTGTTCGACTCCTCGCATCGTCCGCACGTTGCCCAGCACGTGGACGCGCATCTCGGCCTTCTCGTCCATCAGGGCTACGGCGCCCTGCCGCTCGCCGGAGTTGAGCAGGTCGAAGAACGTCTCCATCGTCTCCATGGCTCCCATGTCCGCAGTCTAGCCTCAGAAGCCGCCGCCGGAGCCGCCTCCCCCGCCGCCGCTGCTGCCTCCGCTGAAGCCACCGCCGCCGGACCCTGACGACGAAGGCGAGTTACCGATCGTGCCGATCGCTGCGGTCATCGCTCCGAAGTTCGGCACGGCCGACGCAGAGAACAGACCAGGAGCCAGGCCGCCTCCGCCGCTGCTCGCGGACGACGATCCAGCCGAGCTGCCATACCAGGCCGGGAACCAGGCTCGCGTGCCGCTCGCGGCACCCGAGCGAGTGTCCTCCATGGTCCGCTCGAGCACCCGCTCGACGTCCTCGTTGAGGCCCAGCGCCACACCCCAAACCACGGCTTGATCTGGCGTCTCGAGCCAGGGCACCGCTCGACTCTCCACGACCTGACGCATGGAGCGTGCCTGCTCCATGGTCTTGTGAAGCGTCCGTCGGTACGCCGCAAGCATCGCGTAAATCATCGCCCCGGGCATCGTTCTCGAGGGCATTGCCCGTGACATGAGCAGCGTCACGACTCCCGCCGCGGTGACTGCGCCGCCGAGCAGCAGCAAGCCGGCACTCGGCAGGCTGAGCCCGGCCACCAGCCCGACGATGCCCAGGAACAGCTCCACGGAGCCGCGGATGCCCCACCGGCTGATGGCACGACCGGGACGCTCCCGGAACCAGCCTTTGTCCACGACGTGGCCCTCGAGGGCCTCGTTGAAGCGGCTTACACGCGGGCCGAACTTCAACAGCTCCTCGGGGCTGACATAGCGCTCAGGGCTGGGAGCTGCCAGTTCCTGTAGCTCCGCGAGCGCCAGCCGCTCCGCCCTGCTGATCGGGCGCCGGCGCGCTCGCACGGCGTCTGGATCGATGGCCGAGTCCGGGTCGAGGATCTGCAGGCCGACCTTCTTGCTCACGACACCCGACTCGTCCCTGAAGGCGAGCTCGCCCCGGCTGGCCAGATCGAGCATGGCCGTCGTCAACGTATGGCGCGACGAGGTGCCGTCGTGGATGAGCGCCCCGCTGGCGGCGGTGAGATCGGAAGGCGGAGCGGGCATGAGAATGGACGGGTCGTCGAGGTAGACGGGATCGCGGCCGTGGCGTGCCCAGGCCATGAGCACCCAGCCCACGAGGAGCGTCAGCAGGATGGGCGCCCCGATGATGCCGATGCCTGCATCGATCAACCTCGCCCGCTCGAGTGCCTGGGCGTGTTCGGGCGTGGCGTTAGCGTCGATCCGCTCCATCGCCACGAGCAGCGCGCCGTCCAGGTTCTCCGCTTCCAACAGCGGCAGCATCTCCTCGTCGAAGATGCACTGGCGCTCCTCGTTGCTGAGGAACGTGGCCCGGTAGCCCGGACCGGCGTAGAGCTGCACCTGGCCGTGCACCCGGGACTCGTCGAGATCGAAGAGGATGGCCAGGCCGTCGTCGAAGCCCTTTCGTCCGACGCCCCACTGGTCCACCAAGGCGATCGCGTCCTGCTCGGCTTCCTCGGGAGAGTCGCTCTCGGGCTTGATCTGCGTGTAGACCACCACCTCGGCGCCGGTGCGTTGCTCGATCGCATCGATCGTCGCCTCGACCCGCGCCTCGGTCTCCGCGCCGAGCGCCCCGGCCTCGTCGTAGACGGCGTGGCCATCGACCGGATCGGGATAGGGAGGGCCGGCGGCCAGCGCCACAGGCGCCAGGGAGGCCACGAGCAGAAGCGCGATGCCAATCGAGCGGGCGAGCGATGTGAGGTGACGTCTCACGAGCGTCAGTATCGCAGGCGCCCTCGACCGGGTAACGATCAGGATCCGGCTGGCTCAGGCCCCCGCCCCTCAGTTCGTCAGACGTGCCGCCTCGACCGGCAACTGGCTCCGGACTCGACGGACCAGCTCTGCGGCAAGCTCGTAGCGGCCGAAGCTGGGCATGATGTAGGTGCCCTGAACGCGACTCCCCGCATCGGAGAGCAGGCTGAGGGCCATCTCCAGGCCTACCTCGGCGCCCCGCTCGCCGGCCGCGTGCATCGCGGCACGGACCTCGTCGGGGATCGTGATACCGGGGACCTCGTTGTGAAGGAACTCCGCGTGCCGGGCCGTGTGGAGCGGCAGGATCCCCAGCAGCACCGGCCGAGGCAGCCCGCCAGGCCAGCGGAGCACCGCCCGCTCCATGAAACGATCCCACTGTTCGAGGCCATAGATTGGCTGGGTCATGATGACCTCGGCACCGGCGCTGAGCTTGCCCGTCAGGCGGTCCAGCTCCCGCTCGAGATCGACCGCCGTGGGGTCGAGCGCGCAGGCGATCGTGAAGCCCGCCGGCGCCCCGATCGGCTTGCCCGCCTGGTCCTCGGCCCGATTCAGGCGCCGAAGGATGGCGATGAGACCGGTCGAATCGACGTCCCAGATCCCGGTGCCGGTCGGGTAGTCGCCCACCCGTGGCGGGTCGCCCGTCAGGGCGAGGATGTTCCGAACGCCAAGAGCGTGCGCGCCCAGGAGTTCCGACTCGAGCGCCATGAGGTTGCGGTCCCGGGTCGTGAAATGCACCAGGCACTCGAGGTCAAGGTCGTGCTGGATCGCGAACGCAACCGCCATGGCACCCATGCGGACGCGAGCCATGGCACTGTCGCTGATGTTGACGAGGTCGACGCCTGCCTCCTGGAGCAGTCGCCCGGCCTCCACGGTGCGCTCGATGCGGACGCTCCGTGGCGGATCGATCTCCACGCTGATGACGAAGCGGCCTTCCGCGAGCGCCTGCGCGAGACGCGTCGGCGGCGGGGGCTCCACGCCGACGGATCCTGCCGCCATACGCTCCACGATGGCCGTCCTGGGCGCCTCGCTCGCACCCTGCGGCGCTTCGGTGACCCCCGACGCACCTGCTCGTCGGGCCAGCGAGCGATCGAGTGCCTGCCGCATAGCGGCGGTGTGCGCGGGGGTCGTGCCGCAGCAGCCGCCCATGATGCTGGCGCCGGCATCGAGGAACCGCTCGATCTCGTCGGCGAAGTAGCTCGGTCCGGCGGCGTAGACGAACTGGCCCTCGACGCGCTGGGGCAAGCCCGCATTGGGCATGATCGACCGGGCCAGATCGCGTGACGGGCGCCCCATCCCTGTGAGCGCGTCCAGGCAGACCAGTGGCCCCACGCCGCAGTTGACCCCTACGGCATCCACGCCGGCCCGGGCGAGGGCGGTTGCCGCAGTCTGCGGCGTCGTGCCGTCCACGGCCACCAGATCCTCGGCGAAGGTCATCTCGGCGACGATCGGAAGGTCGGACAGGGATCGTGCAGCTTCGACGCCGGACAGTAGCTCGTCCAGATCGTTGAACGTCTCGAACACGAGCAAGTCGACGCCACCTTCGAGCAGGCCCTCCAGTTGCTCGCGAAACGCCGCCTCCGTCTCCGACCTGGGCGCTCGCTCGGGTCCTCGGACGGCATGACCGAGAGGGCCGACAGAGCCTGCCACGAGGACGTCCCGTCCAGCCACGTCCCGGGCTTCCCGCGCCAGCTGGGCGGCTCTGCGGCTCAGCTGCCCTGCGCGGTCCTCGAGCCCGAAGGGCGCCAGGCGAAAGCGGTTGGCACCGAACGTGTTGGTTTCGATCGCGTCGGCTCCCGCGTCGATGTACTCCCTGTGGATGGAGCCAACGAGATCGGGTCGGGTTTCCACGAGCTCATCGAGCGAGGCACGTTGCGGCACGCCCCGGCTGAACAGGAGCGTTCCCATGGCGCCGTCGAAGAGCAGAGGGCGCGCGGCCAGCCGTTCGGCAAAGGCGCGTCGGGCATGCGAGGCGGCAGGGTCCATCGTCCGGCAGGATAGCCTGCTCGCAGCGCGGACCCGGTCATCCGCCGGGCCGTGCGAGCCGAACCTTAAGCTGATCATGATGTCTGCTCGTCGCCTGCTCGGCCGGAGCTCCTCCGCATCGCCCGCGCTCATCTCGCTCGTGATCATCCTTGCGATTGCGGCGGGCCTCTTCCTGTGGACGACGGCGTCTTCGCGAACGGAGCGGGCCGGTGAACCCCTCTCCCTGTTGCAGGGCCGGGGCCGAGCGCCGGGCGCGAGCGCCGGGGTCGGATCCGGCCCGACTACGCAGGAAGCGGTCGCCAGTCTCCAGGCTCGCTTGCGAAGCGGCTCCGAGGACGGTCCGACCTACCTTGCTCTGGGGACGGCGCTTCTCCAGCAGGTCCGCGAGACCGGCGACCCGGCGCTCTACGACCAGGCCGGCCAGGTGCTCGAGCGCGCGCGCACCCTCGACCCGGATGATCCGAACGTCCTGGTCCAGATCGGCGTCCTCCAACTCGCGAGGCACCAGTTCGCAGCCGCGCTGGACACCGGCCGCGCGGCGCTGGCGATGGACGACTTCCTGCCCGCCGCCGAGGGTGTGGTTGCCGATGCGCTGGTGGAGCTCGGTCGCTATGACGAGGCGGCGGCCGCCGCGCAGCGCATGATCGACAAGCGCCCCGATCTGGCGGCCTACTCACGGGTTTCGTACCAGCGCGAGCTACGGGGCGACATCGACGGAGCGATCGAGACAATGGCCCTGGCGGCGGATCTGGCGCGAGGCAGAACCGAGAGTGCGGCCTATGTCCGGGTGCTGCTCGGCAACCTACTGACGCTGGACGGTCGGCCGGACGAGGCTGTCACGGCCTACCGGGCCGCGCACGAGCTGTACCCGGATTTTGCGCCGGCCTACGCCGCGCAGGCTCGCCAAGGCATCGCTGCCGGTGAGCTGGACAAGGCTATCGACTTGCTGGAGCAGGCCAGCGCGATCGTGCCGCTCCCGGAGTATGTCATCGCCCTCGGCGAGGCGCACGACGCCGCTGGGGAGCCGGACCTGGCGAGGCGGCAGTACGACCTTGCACGCCTTCAGACGAGGTTGTTCCAGGAGAGCGGCGTGGTGGTAGACCTGGAGCTGGCCCTTTTCGAGGCTGATCACGGGGATCCCGCTCGTGCCATGGCCCTGGCCGAGGCTGCATACGGCGCACGGCCCACCATCAAGGCGGCCGACGCCCTGGGATGGGCGCTCTACCGGAGCGGCCGAATCGACGAGGCCCGCCTGCGCTCCACCGAAGCCCTTCGGCTGGGGACCCGGGATCCGCTGCTGCTGTACCACGCTGGAGCCATCGCCCTGGCGGCGGGAGATCCCGAATCGGCAGGGACGCAGCTGCGGTCGGCGCTCGCGGCCGACGCTGGGTTCTCGGCCACGGGCGCCGTGCACGCCAGGGAACTGCTGAGCCGGCTCGACCACTGAGTGTCCCGAGCGGGCGCCTCGGTCACGCCCTCCGCGCTTCCCGAAGAAGTTTCGCCGGAATGTCATCCAGATGCGGTTGCCCAGCGATTAGCAATACAGCGCCTGATCGGCGGTGACGAAGGGATGCCGCTACAGCCGGCCCGGGGCGCGGGAATACCGCAGGAGGGACAGGAATGTCCAAAGCTTCGAGGGCGACCGCCGTGGCCGGCGCGCTTCTCATGCTCGCCGGCGCGTTCGGGGGTGCGCTCGCGTCAAGCCACAGGGAGGCGCCTTTCACGAAGGATCAGCCTCCCATTGACCTGACTGACCTGTACGCCTGGCGGACCGCCGGCAGCACGGTCACGATGGTCATGAACGCCTGGCCATTCGAGGAACCGGCCGGCGGGCCGCTGTTCTTCGGGTTCCAGGACCGAGCCCGGTACGAGTTCAACATTGACCAGGACGGCGACGGCTTCAAGAACATCTCGTACCGGTTCGTCTTCACGACCCACGTCCGGAACGGTGGCACGATCCTTTACAACACGGGTGCCGTCACGAGCCCGACCGATCCAGACCTCAACGTCTACCAGACGTATGACGTCAGCCGCGTGAACTGGGAGAAGACGCCCGTCACGTCCACGCTCGTCGGCAACGACCTGCCGGTACCTGCGGTCAATGTCGGTCCCCGGTCGACGCCGAACTACCCGAATACGGCGGCCGCAGCCGTGCGCAACCTCAGCAACGGCCGCAAGGTCTTCGCCGGTCAGCGCGACGATCCCTTCTTCGTCGATCTCGGTGCGATTTTCGACCTGATCAAGATCCGCGACCCAGGCGTCGACACGCTGAAGGGCTTCAACGTCCAGACGATCGCCCTCCAGGTTCCGATCGCTGACCTCAGGGACACGGACGATCCTGTCGTGGGCATCTGGGCAACTACTTCGATGCCGTCCACGCGGGCGCTCGAGGAGGATGGCGACGTCATCTTTACCGGCCCGTACGTCCAGACCTCGCGGCTTGGCAATCCCCTCGTCAACGAGGTGGTCATCCCGATCGGGAAGAAGGACCGCTTCAACGCCAGCCTTCCGCACCGCGACGCCCAGTTCGCCACGCACGTGCTGAACTCCGAGCTCGCCAAGCGGATCAACCAGCTCTACCCGGGCGTCTTCAACGCCCCCGAGACCAATCGACAGGACCTCGTCCAGGTCTTCCTGACGGGCATTGCAGGCCTCAACCGGCCGAAGGGCACGCCCTGTGCCGCGGAGCACGAGACCACCTGCCGCCGACCTTCGGAGATGCTGCGCCTGAACACCTCGATCCCGCCCTGCACGGCTGACTCGCTGACCGACACGGCCGGCACATGCAGCCGCCTGGGCGTCATCGACGGCGACAAGGCCGGCTTCCCGAACGGCCGCCGGCCGGGAGACGATGTCGTTGACATCTCCGAACGGGTCGTGGGAGGTGAGCTTCTCGGCAACGCTGCTGCGAAGAACCTCACCGACAATGTCGATCGGAACGACAAGGCGTTCAAGACGACGTTCCCGTACATCGCGGTACCCCACCAGGGCTACCGGCACTCGCACCATCCGATCGGCGGCGCGTAGGCCTCGATCCGGAGACCAGCCGACCGGCCCACCCAGGACCGGTCCAACCAGGCAACCTGAGACGAGGGGTCGGCAACGCCGGCCCCTCGTCCTCTCGTTTGAGGGCCTGTGCTCCGGCGGCTACAACCCGATGAGGCGGCGGCTGCTCAGCACCAGCGAAAGGATCGTGGAGACGACGCTGATGAGGAGCGCGGCAAGGAACGCCGTCACCAGCACGTCGATGCCGAACGGTCCGGCCGGCCAGCCAGCGAGGCTGAAGCCCAGGTCCAGCTCGCCGCTGACAAAGGCGAGCAGCAGCAGCATTGCGGCATTGATCACGAAACCCACCAGGCCCAGGGTAAGCAGGCCGACCGGCAGGCTCAGGATCCGAACGATCGGCTTGAGATAGCTGTTGATGACGCCGAAGATCAGCGCGACGATCAGCAGCGTCAAGGGACTCCCGCGCCAGTCGAGCTCGACGCCCGGAACCAACTCCACGGCGGCGACCAGCGCGACGGCATTGACGATCAGCCGGACGACGAAGTCGCTCACGGGGCCGGGAGCCCCACGAGGCTGAGCCCGGAGCACGGGGCAGCCAGGCAGCCGGCGTCAGATCTCACGGTGCACCACCCGGCCTCCCACGACCGTCAAGGTAACCCGGCTGCCCAGTATCGCGGACGCGCCTTCGGCGAGGATGTCGCGGTCGAGCACGATCAGGTCCGCCAATTTGCCGGGCCGCAGGACGCCTCGCTCCGTTTCGCCACGGCCCGCCAGGGCACTCCCCACCGTGTATGCGGACAGGGCGTCCGCAATCCCCAGGCGCTCATTTGGAACTGCGCCCCCCTGAGGCGTGCCGTCGGCGGTTGTTCGCGTCACGGCGCCATGCAGAGCGAGGAACGGGTCGAACGGCACGACGGGCCAGTCGCTGCCGAAGGCCAAGACTCCTCCGGCCGCATGAATCGAGCGCCAGGGCCACCCGCGACCAGCGCGTTCGGGCCCCAGCTCGCGCTCGAACAGCGCGATATCCGCCGGATCAGGGTCCGCGTGGTAGGGCTGGAAGCTGGCCACGACGCCAAGGGCTCCAAAGCGTCCCATGTCCGCCGGATCGACCGTTTCCATATGCTCGATGCGGTGATGCCGGTGCCGCGCCTCGTCGGGCCCCAGTGCCTCGTAGGCGTCGAGGGCATCCCGAACGGCGGCGTCGCCGATGGCGTGCGTCTCGACCTGCCAGCCGCTCTTGTGGGCCAGCGCCACACGCTCACGGAGCTCTCCGGGCGCGAAGTTGGGCGCACCCCGAGTCGCCTCGGTGGCATATGGCTCGAGCAGCGACGCCGTGCGCGCCTCCACTACTCCATCGGCGAACGCCTTGAGGACCCCGCCGCGCAGCCAGGGGTGGTTCGCCCAGGGCGCGACCGCCGCCTCGTATTCATCCAGCCTGGCCGCACAGGCTTGCGAGTCGAGTCCGGGCTCCAGGGGCATGGCCAACCGCAGGCGCAGCGTCAGCTCGTCGGAGGCGGCGAGGCGGCCGAACAGGTCGAATTCCGACGGGTCGCTCCAGGCATCCTGAACCGAAGTCAGGCCGGCCTTCGCGGCAAGGGTCAGCGCCGTGCGGATCGCGTCCAGCGTCCGGTCCTCGTCGGGTGTCGGCTGGAGCTCCTCCACGAGGTGGGTCGCGGACTCCTTGAGCGCGCCGGTGGGCTCCCCGGTGGCTGGATCCCGCACGATCCCGCCACCAACGGGGTCGGGTGTGTCGCGCGTGATTCCTGCTGCCTGCAACGCTTTCGTATTGGCCCAGCCCGTGTGGCCGTCATAGCAGTCGATGAAGGTCGGCCTGTCGGCGACGATGGCGTCAAGTTGCTCGCGAGTTGGCATGCCGCCCGGGAACGCCGCGTACATCCAGCCGCGACCGATCACCCACGGCAGATCAGGGTGGGCGCTGGCATAGCGTCGGATCGCGGCCTGGATCTCGGAGAGATCGTGGATCCCGAACAGGTCGACTCCCAGGAGCGCCAGTGAGCCCATGCGGAAATGGATGTGCGCGTCATCGAAACCCGCGGAGAGCAGGCCGCCCTGAGCGTCAATGAGCGCAGTCCGGTCGCCGCCCGTTGCGGTTACCGCGGCGTCGCTGCCGACAGCCGCAATCCGGTCGCCAGCCACGGCGACCGCTGTCGGTGCATCCGCCACGGCTGGGCCAGCTGCGGAGCCCGGCAGGTACGCATTCCCCGGCAGCGAACCGCGAAAGAGGCGCCCGTTGAAGATGATCAGGTCTGGTGCGGACATGGAGCGGCCATGCTAGAGAAAACCGGCCCAGCAGTCGGGCCGGGTGCGTCAAGAGCCGTCGAGCTGGCTGCAGGTGACCCGCGAGTGTCTTCTCGATCAACGTCGCGGCTGCCGGTGCTTCGTCGGCAGTAGCATAGGTCCTCGTCGCCCCTCATCCGGCCGGTCCAGGGCACGCGTCCGGCTGCACCGCCACCAGCTGGAGGAAGCGCGCATGCCCCAGGCCGACGAGTTTCGGTCGTTCACGAAAGACCAGCGCCCGAAGCCGGAGACTCCCTTCGAGCATGCGCTTCATGGGTTTCTCGACGATGTCTTCGTTGCTTACCCCACGCTCGCGACGGACGTCGGCTACCACGAGGTGGATCCGCTCTGGCCAGACATGAGCGGGACCGGGCGGCTGGCGCAACTGGCAATGCTGCGGCGGCACCACGCTGTCGTCCAGGAGCTCGACGAGGCGGTTCTTTCCGCGGATGAGCAGGTCGATCGCCGGATCCTGCTGGATGTCATTGAGTCGTTCCTGTTCGACCAGGAGGTGCTCCGCGAACCGACCTGGGATCCACTCAGCTATGTCCGGCTCATCGGCGATGGGTTCTTTTCACTGCTGGCACGCGACTACGCCCCCTTCATGCACCGCGGCATGGCCTTCCTCATTCGGATGCGCCACATGCCCGAGGTCTTCGCCGCAGCGCGGGACAACCTGCTGGGAATGCCCAATCGGCCGGTATCGCTGCTGCACACCGAGACGGCACTCGCCCAGCTCGACGGAATCGGCGAGCTCATTGACGAGGCTATTCGGGCGGCCTACCGGGAACGGGAGCGCGGCGAAGACACCGATCTCCATCGGGACCTCGAACGCGAGGCGCCCGCTGCAAGGGAGGCTGTCAAGGAGTTCCGCGACTTTCTCGAGGACCAGGTCCTGGCCCGTGCTCGAGGGGAGGGCCGGTTGGGGCCGGACCTCTTCCGCCAAAAGCTTCGCCACACGCTCTCGAGCGACCTGGCGCCCGAGGCACTCCTCGAGCGCGCCCGCAGAGACTTCGACGTGGTGCGGGAAGAGATGGTGCGTCTGGCGAGAGAGCTTTGGCCGAGGTGGCTCGCTGACGAGCCGGAGCCTGACGCAGCAAACGCCGGTTCGCAGCTGGAGGCGGACAACCAGGTCGTGCGCAAGGTCCTCGACGCGATCGGCGCAGAGCACCGCCAGCCAGAGGAGCTGCTGGACTACTGCCAGCGAGAGGTAGCCAGGATCGAACGGTTCGTGCGGCGGAACCAGATGATCGGGCTGCCCCCCGAACCGCTCAGGGTCACCTGGACGCCGACCTTCATGCGCGCTTACGGTGGGGCCTTTCTCAGCCCGCCGGGGCCCCTGGATAAAGGCCAGCCGAGCTACTTCTGGATCACTCCACCCGACGAAGCGTGGCCGTCGGAGCGCACGGAGTCCTACCTGCGTGAGGACAACGATCGGATGCTCCGATTGCTGTGCATCCACGAGGGAGTTCCGGGCCACTACCTCCAGCTGTCGTGGTCGAACCGTTCGCCGTCTCTGACTCGGTCAGTCTTCGCCAACGGAATGTTTGCCGAAGGTTGGGCGGTCTACGTCACCCAGGTGATGATGGATGTGGGCTACGGTGGCCGGGACCCGTCGCTGATGCTCATTCACTGGAAGTTTTACCTGCGCTGCGTGACCAATGCCATCCTCGACGTGCTCACGCATACCCAGGAGCTGACCGAGGAAGGAGCCCTCGACCTGATGGTCCGGCAGGGTTTCCAGGAGGAGCAGGAGGCGCGCTCGAAGTGGTTGCGAGCCCGGCTCACCTCGACGCAGCTCTCCACCTACTACCTGGGATCGCTGGAGCTCTGGGACCTAGAGGTCGAGGTGCGCCGCCGCGATGCCGTTCAGGCTGGAGCCGGTGCTGAGATCGTTCCGGAGCAGCGTATCGTCGGTGGCCTTGGCGACACGCCGGGGTTCGACCTGCGGGCCTACCTCGAGTCGGTGGTGGCACATGGGTCGCCGCCGATCCGTCACCTCCGCGAGGTACTGCTGCGAGAGGAGGTCGGCCCGCCTCTGGCATGATGCCGGCATGGATTTCGGGCTCATCCTGCCGACCATGCCCCTCGGCGCCAATCGCGAGGGCATCCAGGCGGCAGCGGATGCGGCCGAGCGACTCGGCTGGCATAGCGTCTGGGCGACGGACCATGTCCTGGTCGATCCGGCTGGCCCGTCCGACTACCACCACATCTTCGAGGCGATCGTCACGCTGGCCTACCTGGCGGGCCGGACAGAGCGGATTCGCCTGGGCACCAGCGTCATCGTGGTGCCCCAGCGCAATGCGGTCGTGGTGGCCAAGGAGCTCGCCAGCCTTGACGCGCTCAGCCGCGGCCGGGTGATCGCCGGCGTAGGGGGTGGCTGGTACGAAACCGAGTTTCGGCTCCTGGGTGTCGGGCCACACTTCCGGACGCGTGGTGCCCGCCTCGACGAGGCCCTTCGTCTCTGGCGGCACCTGTGGTCCGGCGGAACGGGACCCTTCGAAGGGCGGTTCCACTCCTTCGGCGACGTGACCTTCGGCCCGCTGCCGCCCCAGGGCGGGGGGCTTCCCATCTGGACCGGCGGCCAGAGTGAACCTGCGCTTCGCCGGGCCGGGGCGCTCGCCGATGGCTATCACTCCTCCGGCAGCGGTCCTGCCCAGCTGGCCGCCCGGATCCCCATCATTGCCGCCGCCGCCGCGACTGCCGGCCGGCCGATGCCCCGTCTCTCCGCACGTGTAGGGGTGACCTTCGGTCCCGTGCAGGCTGAGCGGTATCGGATGGCCGGGACGCCCGACCAGATGCTCTCGGAGATCGAGGCCTTCGCGGCGCTGGGCGTGTCGCACCTTGCGGTGGGCTTCGACGAGACCGATGCGGGCCGGGCGACCGAGCTCGTGGAGCGGTTCGATCGGGAGGTCGTCCAGCCTGCTCGCGAGCGACTGAGCGTCGGGGCCACCGCTTCCTGACGCCCATCCGGCGCCCAGCCTCGACACGGCCGCGCCGCGCCGAGCGCGAGGATGAGCCGCGCATACCGAATGGGTCCGAGCTGACGGCGATGGAGCGACAGCTCACCAGCCTGGTGGAGCTGCTGGGCGCGGAGGTCGAGGCTCGCGGAGACCTAGGCGGCCTGGTGGCACGGTGGCCGGGACGCGGGCCTGCCTTCAACCATCTAGGGGCCGTCCGCTGGCCCAGTGACGGCTGGGAGACGCGGCTGGACCGGACAGCGGCAGCGTTCCTGGAGCGCCACGAACCACCAGCGATTGTCGTGGCCGAAGGCCTGACCCAGCCTCCGGACCTGGGAGCACGGCTCGTTGAGCGCGGCTGGATCAGCCTGGTGCGGGAGACGGTCTTCTGGACGCGGCGGGCGGCCGTGGTGCCGCATCTGGACCCGCGGCTCCGGATCGAGGCCGTGACGGACCGTTCGGCAGCCGAGTACGAACTGGTCGAGCGACGGATCTTCGGACTGTCGGACGCGGAGGCCGCGGAGCGTGTAAAGGCCCTGGAAGCGACGATCGCGGCCGGGCGTCAACGGGCATACCTGCTTCGCCTGGCAGGAGACGCCGTCGCCACCGCACGGCTGGCCGTGTCGGAGGAGGGGCTGGGGGCCCTGCACGGGATCGGTGTCGTCAGGGATCGCCGCCGCCAGGGGTACGGGACGATGCTCACGACGGTCGCGACGCGGGCGGGTCTGGCCACCGGCCAGGGGCTCGTCTGGCTCTCGGTCGCCGCCGGCAATGAACCGGCCCGGCGCCTCTATGAGGCGCTCGACTATCGGCCGGCATACGACTGGCAGCTGATCATGCGGCCCGACCGAGCGTGACGGTGCCGCGACCGGGATCGCTGCCGGGCCGCCAGCATCTTCGCTGGCTGCGCTCGAGGGTTCCCCACGAGCGCCTTTTTGCGCCCCGAGTCGCCCTCGCACTGGTGGCCGAGATCGTCGTCGACGCCGATGGCGACCTGCCCTGGATGGACCTGGAGCTGGACGCATCCCTCTCGGCTGCTGCTGGCGAACTCGTTGCGCGATTGGGTGAGGAGGGCATGGGTCTCGAGCCCTGGACAGTCGCGACGGGCCCTGATTGGTGGGAGGACGACGCAGAGCTTGGGCCCGTCCAGCCACTCTGGGTGGTGCTGGCCGGCGGCCTTGCGAATCGAGCTGCATCCTCGCCGACGCGACCACGGTCGCAGGTACTGTTGCTGGAGCAGGGCGTGGATGGGCGCGCCGGCGTCAGACCGGCCGTCGCGGACGCAGACCAGGCGGTTGCGGGGGGAGACTACGTGCGCGCCGTTCGGGCGCACGTGGCGCACGAACGGATCTTCTATCCCTGGTCCGGACTCGCGATGCGGGACGAGGAGGGCCGGCTCTTCCTGGTCAGGCTGCGTTCCGGTAGGCAGTGGCACTGCCCTGGTGGTGGCATGGAGATCGGTGAGACGGCTGCAGCCACCGCGGCTCGTGAGCTGCTCGAGGAGACGGGCCTGGTGGCCGAGCCAGGGCAGCTCATTGGCTGCTTCAGCCGCCTCCAGCGCACCTTTCCCAACGGCGACCAGATCCAGGCCGTTGCGATCCTCCAGAGCGGCCGGCTGACGGGTGGAGCGCTGCGTCCGGATAGCACCGACGAGATCGATCAGGCCGGCTGGTTCGAGGCCGGCTCGCTTCCTCCGCTCGTGCCGCCCTGGTCGGAGCGCGTGCGCCTCGTGCTGGGGGGCGTCGGGCCGCGCTTCGATTGAGGGTTGATGCGCGCCCGGGGAACTGCTCCCGGCCAGGCCGCGTCAGGTCCGCCATGACGCGACGATCGCAATGGCAACCCCGGACGCGGCGTGGTCGTTCGGGATCCCTCCTTGGGGCCGGCACGCTCCTGGCCCTCCTGTCGGCCGTGCTCACGGCCTGTGCCACCGCTACCACACCGCCGTCACCGAGCATGGATCCGGGTCCCTTCCCCGACCCGCTCTGCGGCGGCATAGCGATCGCGATCGACGGCGCGCTTCCCTGTGATCGGGTGGCCGCTATAGCGCTGGACGCCCTCCGGGGGCAGGCGCCCCACGAGCTGGCACGCGGTGTCACGAGGATCGACGTGAGCCTTGGGCCCTGCCCTCGAGGAGAAGTCCCGCCGCAGATCGACTGTACCGGGGACGACTTCGCGCAGCTCGTGACCGTTCATTTCGGGCCACCCCTCGCCGAGGTCAGCCCGGACTCCCTGACGGTAGGCGTTGGACCGGTCAGCGGTCGCGTGCTGGGTATCTCGAACCCGCTGATCCTCTGAGCGGGCCAGTGGCTGGCTGAGCCGGATCCCTATGCCCTTGGAGCCGGCTGATCGACGAGGGCGAGGGCCTTTCGATAGAGGGCAGCCCCGTCGGCTCCGGTGAGCGGCGACGTCAGCGGCTCGAGATCTGCCACCAGCGACCGCTCCAGGGCCGTGCCCGCCACGCCGTCGACCAGCCGGGCAGCATGACCGGCAAAGCGCATCGCCTGGGCGGTCTCAGGACGGCTGGGGTCCTCCCAGAACCAGGCGTCGGAGGCATACATCGACAGGCGGGAGGCCTGTGCCGTCAGCAACGTCTCCAGGCAGGCGGCCGTTGCCGGATCGCGCGCGGCGGCCGCCGCTCTTGCCGGAGCCCCCTGTGTGGCCGAGGCCAGCACCTCGTGCACCGCAGTGCTCGGCGCCGCGTAGCCGCTCGCGACCTGCACCCAGCCGTCTCGTGCCGCCCAGAGGTCGACCCCGAGCTGGCGCGCCTCCCGCTCCGCGACGGCGTCGATGCCTGCGGCGAGTCGGTCGAGTGCCGCGCGAAGCGGTTGCTTCCAGCGCCCGTCGCGCGTGTCCGGGCATTCGGCGCTCCAGCGGGCAATGCCGTGGAGGCACGACCAGCTGGTGGCATCACGCACCTGAATCTCGGGCGCCCGGCCGGTGCGCAATGCGCCCGGTGATGCGTCGCGCTCGAGGAGCGCCGGCAGCGCGGCCCGCTCCACGCCACCGTATCGCGCGCTCGTGAGCCGGGCGAGGAAGAGGTCGCGAAACTGCTGGTGATGGCCGTACAGCTCGCCGTCCGTCGCCACAAGCGCTGTCGGCAGCACCCGGTCAGCGAAACGAGGATCAAGGGTTGGACGAACGTGGTCGCGAACGAAACGGTCAGCGTCGGTCGTCGCCGAAGGGTCGAAGCTGACGGCCGTCGAGAGGCCGCGGTGGTAGAACATCACGACGATCCGGTGCCCCTCTCCGAGGTCGACTTCGTACGGCCGACGCGGATCCAGGTTCTCAACCGCCGCCTGCCATGGGGCGAGGATCGTGTAACGGACGCCCTCCTCGGCGCAGATCCGCAGCGTCAACCGGTCGACCGCGGTCTCGGGAAGCCATAGGCCGACCGGGCGACGGCCGAAGCGGAGTTCGAAGTCCCTCAGGCCCCAGCGGATCTCCGTTCGCCGGTCCCGCGGGGAGGCCAGGGGCAGGATGGTGTGGTGGAAGGCCGTTGCGATGCCAGTGTCGGCCGACGCCTGCTTGCGGATCAGCTCGTGCGTTCTGGGTCGCTCGGTACGCAGCCATGAGGCGAGCGCAGGCCCGATGTTCCAGCTGATCCGGCTGAAGTTGCCCCGCTCCGCGTTCGGCCCGTAGCACTCGTCCGCGATGCGGGAGGTCCAGTCGGGATACGGGGCGGCCGCCGGGTCCACCGGAATGAGCCCGCTGAACGGGTCGCGACGCTCTGGCTGATAGAAGTGGCCGTGGACGACCAGTCGGCCGCGCCTCACCCCGCGGCGTTCATGCCGGCCGCTCGCGATGGCCCGCGCCCGCCACCTCCGGCGGCCCGAAGGATCGGGCCTCGAGGTCGGGGAACGGGTTGTCCTGGAGGGACATCTCATCGCGGGCCGCGATCGCCTCTGGGGACAGGGGAGCTCCGGGCGGCGTGCCCTCGAGGTCGGCGCACAATCGCTCGAAGCGGGAGACGTGCTGTTCGAACCGTTCGGTCGCGTACTCGGTGGCCTGGCCGGTGGTCACGAGAAACGGCCAGTCGCTTGCCTGAAGCAGCAGCGCTTCGCGACACGCTTGACGGAGGTGTGCGACGCGCTCGACATCGCCAGGCTCGCCCGGCCCGGGCGCTCCACCATCCTGCCTCGCCTCGCGACCGACCAGCTCCTCGAGGCGCGACTCGGCGGCGTGGATCGGTGGCCAGAACGCGGCCGTCTGATCGTTCCACCAGGTGAAGTGGGTGCCCCCCAGGCCCCACGACCCTTCCGGCAGGTCGATCGCCCGCGTGGGCGGCCGCTGCTCGATCCGGCCTCCGGCTGTCACGAGCTCGACCTCCGGGTCCCTGGCCAGGTAGCGGACCACGTGGCCGAGCCAGGTCACACCCTCGAACCACCAGTGACCGAAGAGCTCCGTGTCGTAAGCGGAGACGATCAGGGGGCTGGTCTCGGCGTCACGACGCTCGACGATCAACTCGTGCACCAGCCAGGCGTAGTGACCAGCATGATCGCGGGCCCTTTCGAAGGCCACCTCCGGCTGCCAGAGCTCCTTGTCTCCCAGGTCGGCCGAGCGGCCGGTGATTCGCCAGTACTGCATCCCCGAGGACTCGTCCCGACGGTGGAACTCCCGGTAGACATAGTCACCGGGATACCCCACGGTGCCGGACCAGACCTGGAGGCTGGTTCGCTCGTTCCGGCCGATCACGGCGACGTCGCTCTCGCGGACCCAGTACGGCTCATAAGTCGTCGCCTCACGAAGCGGTTCGTCGGCCGGAGGCGGAGCAC
>JACDFU010000130.1 GCA_013815585.1 Chloroflexota bacterium | reverse complement strand
GTTCAGGAGAGGCGGCCCATCGGGGCCCGACGGCCCGGTAGTATAGCAGCCGGCCGCTCCGAGCCGGCCCCTACGCCGAGGCGTCCACGATCGTATTTGAGCCCGTTCGGGGAGTCATCGTCCGTTCATGCTGAGCCGGGGGACCTGTGACGGGCCGGAGCTGCTCGAGGCATTCGGTAGCGCCGCGTCGCATCTGGGCGTCCACGTCGACGAGCTGAACGGCCTCAACGTATTTCC
The DNA here is from genome assembly GCA_013815585.1 of Chloroflexota bacterium. Taxonomy (GTDB): domain Bacteria; phylum Chloroflexota; class Limnocylindria; order Limnocylindrales; family CSP1-4; genus JACDFU01. The sequence continues at coordinate 7,259 of JACDFU010000130.1, read as the reverse complement.
GGTCCCCGATGGCGACACCGGCTCGAACATGTATTCCACCGTGCGGGCCGCGCTCGACGAGGCGCGCCTGCTCGGCCGCCGCGAGGTGACCCTCGACCGCGTCGCACAGGCCCTCCGCTTCGGGTCCCTCATGGGCGCCCGTGGCAACAGCGGGGTGATCCTCTCGCAGCTCTTCAGCGGTATGGCCGAGGGCGTGGACGGTCACGAGCGCTTCGACGGTCGGGACTTCGCTCGCGCTCTTGGGCGAGGCACGCAGGCTGCCTACCGAGCTGTCGGGCGACCGGTTGAGGGGACGATCCTGACGGTGATGCGCGAGGCGTCCGCCGAGGCGGTCAAGGTCTCCCGCAGGGTGCCGGAACTCGAGCCAGTCCTCTCGGGCGCCGTCAGGGCAGCCGGGCAGGCGGTCGCTAGGACACCCTCGCTGCTGCCGGTCCTGCGGGAGGCAGGCGTTGTCGACGCGGGCGGCCAGGGCTTCTACCGTGTCCTCGAGGGGGCCCTCCGTCACCTCCGCGGTGAGGCCTCAGCGAAGGTCAGTCCGCCGCTGCTCCATGGCGCTTCTGTGCCGCTGGACGACCGTGCCGACGGATTCGGGTACGAAACCATGTTCCTGGTCACCGCGTCGGACGCTCCGCTGGATCTCGACGTCATGCGGGCGGCCTTCAATGCGCTGGGAGAGTCCGTGCTCGTGGCCGGTGACCACCACGCGGCGCGCGTCCATGTGCACAACGACCGGCCCGACCAGGTCCTTGCCTACGGGCTGTCGTTGGGACAGATCAGCCGCGTGACGGTGGAGAACCTCGACAGCCAGGTCTCCAGCATCGAGGCTCGCGCAGCCGTGCGCCTCGAGATGCCCGATCAACTCGGCGCTCCGGAGCGAATGGAGCCGACGGGCTCCGGGCCTGCCACGCATGCGGGACCCTCGGTGGTGGCCGTTGCCCCGGGCGATGGAATCGCCCGCCTGCTCCAGCAGCTCGGCGCGAGCGTCATCGTCCGTGGGGGGCAGGGCCTCAACCCGTCGACTGCTGAGCTGCTGGCCGCGCTGCGCACCGCGCCCAGAGCCGAGGTGGTGCTCCTCCCGAACAATCGCAACACGGCCCTCGCTGCTCGCCAGGCCGCCGAGCTCTGTCCCGAGAAGCAGGTGGTCGTGGTCTCCACGAGAAACACCGGCGAGGCCGTGGCCGCGCTCCTCGCCGCGAGTCCCGGCATGGACCTGGCGGGAACGGAGCAGGCGATGACTCGTGCGGCCGGGGAGCTGCAGACGATCGAGATCACCGAGGCGGTCAGGGACGCCGCCTTCGGAGAGCGGCGCCTGGCACGTGGCGATGCCATTGCCCTTGACGCTGATGAGCGGCTTCTGGCCGCGGAGCCTGACCGCCAGGCGGCCGCCCTCGCGGGTGTCGCCCGCCTCCGCCCGGGCTTCGAGCTGTTGACCATCTATCGCGGCTCCCCCGTCGGTGCCGCCGAGGGAGAGGCACTGGCCGCCGCCCTGCGCGCCGCTCATCCGGGCGTGGAGGTGGATCTCGTGGACGGCGGCCAGGCCGGCCAGGCGTATCTCATCTCGGCGGAGTGACCGTCACGGCGGAGCGGCCCACGGATCCCGCCGCGGATCCGCTCGCGACGCCGATCGCGAGCGCTGGTCTGCCAGGCGCCGCCGCGCTCAAGAGGACCGCCCGCCGGTTGGGCATCGCCACAGTTCGCGACCTCCTCTTCCACCTGCCGCGCCGGTACGAGGACCTTCGCGAGCTGCGCACGCTCGGTCAGCTCGTCAACGCCGGGGACGGCGAACGGGTGAGCGCACGGGTCCAGGTCACGGGGATTCGGGTCGAGGCGAGCTTCCGTCGCCGCGTGCCGCGGACGACCGCCTATCTGCGGGACGAAACGGGCGAGGCGGAGGCGACCTGGTTCGGTCGTCGATTCATCGAGCGCAGGCTCCGTGAGGGGGACTGGGTGGTGGTCAGCGGACGGGTCAAGAAGCGCGGCTTCGTGCCCACGCTGGACAACCCCGAATTTCAGCGCGACGACGGAAGCGCCATGCTCCATGCCGGCCGAATCGTCCCGGTCTACCGCCTGACGGAAGGGCTCTCCGCTCAGTCCCTGCGTACCGCCATCCGCGCGGCACTCGAGAGGTACCGGCCGCTCGTCGAGTACCTGCCGGCCTCGATCCGTTCGTCCGAGCAGCTCGTCGAGCTTGCGATCGCCGTTCCGGACGCCCACTACCCCGAGTCATTCGAAGCCAGAGATGCTGCCCTGATCCGGCTGGCTTTCGACGAGCTCCTGGCGCTCCAGGTCGGCATGGTGGGTCGGCGGCGCGACCGCGCACACAGCCGCGCGCAGCCCATTGACGCCAGCGACGAGCGGGAGCAGCGGCTGCGCAGACAGATCCAGGCGGCGATCGGGCGGCGGGCGGGCCGGGGGGTTGAGCTGACCGTCGATCAGGCTCGGGCCATCGAACAGATTCGTGGCGATCTGGGCGGGGAACAGCCCATGCTGCGCCTGCTCCAGGGGGATGTGGGCTCGGGGAAGACGGCCGTGGCAGCCCACGCCCTGGCGCTTGTCGCCGGGGCCGGCTTTCAGGGTGCGCTCCTCGCCCCGACCGACCTGCTTGCGCGTCAGCATGCCGCCACGCTAGGGCTGCTCCTCGAGGAGGCCGGGCTGGCGGTCACGCTGCTCACCGGGTCCCTCACGGCGGCCGGGACCCGATCCGCGCTGGAGGCGATGGCGCTCGGACAGGCGTCCGTTGTCGTGGGGACCCACGCCCTCATCCAGGAGCGGGTGAGCTTCGCCCGGCTGGCGCTCGTCATCATCGACGAGCAGCACCGCTTCGGGGTCGAGCAGCGCGGTCAGCTCGAGGCCAAGGCAGGGGGTCGTTCGCCCCACGTGCTGCTGATGACCGCGACGCCGATCCCTCGGACGCTCGGACAGGTCATCTACGCCGATCTGGAGGTGTCTGACCTGCGCACCCCACCGGCCGGCCGGGTGGCCATCCGGACGGGGATCCGCCGCTTCGCAGACCTGGAAGCCACCTGGGAGAAGGTCCGTGAGGAGGCCGCCCAGGAGCACCGGACGTTCGTGGTGGTGCCCCTGATCGAGGGCACCGACGAGGAGGGCGCCGTGGCCGCCGAGAGCGAGGCGGTCCGGCTGCGCGAGCTGCTTGCGCCGCTGCGAGTCGGGCTCGTCCACGGTCGTATGAAGGCGCTCGATCGCGATGCCGAGATGGCCCGCTTCCGGGACGGCGAGCTCGACGTTCTCGTCGGCACGACGGTGGTCGAAGTCGGGGTGGACGTGCCGGAGGCGACGATGATGATCGTGGAGAGCGCGGAGCGGTTCGGTCTGGCCCAGCTCCACCAGCTCCGCGGCCGCGTGGGTCGCGGCACGGTCGAGTCGTTCTGCGTCCTCGTGTCGGAGGCTCCCGAAGGGACCACTGAGTACGAGCGCCTGCGCGCCGTGCGAGAAACGCTCGACGGCTTCGAGCTTGCCGAACGCGACTTCGAGCTCCGTCGGGAGGGTGACGTGCTGGGCCTGGCCCAGAGCGGGTTGCCCAGGCTCCGTGTCGCCTCGCTCCAGGAGGAGAGCCACCGAGCGCTAGCCGCGAGGGCCCGTGAGCACGCGGAGACCATCCTCGATGCGGACGGCCGGCTGCTGGGCGCCGAGGTCCAGGCACTGCGGCATGAGCTGGAGCACGGCTGGCTGGCCCCGATCGCCGCCGCCGAGCCGTCCAGCGGGGCCTGAGCACACGAGCCCGTGGCCGATGCTGGCCGGGTGATCGCCGGCACCGCGCGCGGAGTGCGGCTGGTGGCGCCGGGGGAGGGGACCAGGCCGCTGTCGGATCGGGTCAAGCAGGTGCTCTTCGCGACGCTCGAGGGGGGAAGCCTCGGGAGCTGGCCGGTCGCGTTCCTCGACCTCTTCGCAGGCAGCGGTGCAGCAGGGATCGAGGCGCTCAGCCGAGGCGCAGGCCGGGTTCTCTTCGTCGAGAGGGACGCCGGGGCAGTCAGCGTCATCCGCGAGAACCTGCGTCGCGCTGCGTCCTCCGCGGCCGTCGGTGAAGGGGCGGCGATGGTGATCAAGGGAGACGTCCTCCGGGTGCTGCGGGCAGCTCCACCCGCGAGGGGCGGGGCACCGTTCGGTGCGGCCCTGGTCGACCCGCCCTATGGAAGCGCTGATATGCTCGGGGCACTGGAGGCACTGGGCGAAGCTCGGCTGGGCTGGCTAGGGCCGGATGCGGTCGTCGTGGCCAAGCACTTCTGGCGCGAGCCGCCGCCCGCCCGGATCGGTCAGCTCGCCTCCACCCGCGAACGACGCTTCGGAGAGACGATGCTCACCTTCTACCGTCGCGAAGCATCCCAGCCGGGAGCGACTCCGTCGTGAGGGTCGCGGTCTATCCCGGGTCGTTCGATCCGATCACCCACGGGCACCTCGACGTGATCCGCCGAGCGGTGGTCGTCTTCGAGCGGGTCCACGTGGCGGTCCTGGTCAACCCCCGCAAGTCACCGCTCTTCGACGACGAGCAACGGCTCGGATCGATCCGCGAGGCGTTGTCCGAGACGCTCGGCGAGGCGGCGGGGCGCGTGGAGACCGCGGTATTCGACGGCCTGACGGTCGATTTTGCTCGGCGCGTACAGGCAGGCTTCATCGTGCGGGGGCTGCGCGCGGTGAGCGACTTCGAGTTCGAGCTGCAGATGGCGCATACGAATCGCAAGCTGGCGCCGGAGGTCGACACGGTCTTCTTCATGACCGCGCTGGAGTACTCGTATCTCAGCTCGACCCTCGTCAAGGAGATCGCTCGCTTCGGCGGGGACGTCAGCGCGATGGTGCCTGCAGCCGTCGCGCGGAGGCTCACGGGCTAGAATGAGCGGCCGAGCCGATCCCGGAGGTTTCGTCCCATCGACATCATCTTTCTGGTCGAGCGCCTTGAATCGCTCGTCGCCAACGGCAAGAAGGTCCCCCTCACGAACAACGTGGTGGTCGACCAGGCAGCAGCGCTCGACCTGGTCGACCAGCTGCGCGTCGCGGTGCCCGAAGAGGTCCGGCAGGCCAAGCGGATCAATCAGGAATCCGATCGAATCCTCGAGAAGGCACAGGAGGAATCGGATCGGATTCTTGCCCGGGCCCAGGAGCAGGCTGCCTTCCTGATCGAGGAGCGGGAGCTCACTCGAGCTGCTGAAGAGCGCTCGCGCGAGATCATCACCGACGGGGAGGCCCAGGCCGCCGAGATCCGGCGGGGTGCCGATGCCTATGCCACAAGCGTGTTGATCAAGCTTGAAGGCGAGTGTGTAAAGGCCCTCCAGAGCATCAAGCGCGGCATCGCCATGCTCGATGAGCGCGGTCCCGCGGAGACCAACGGCCCCGAACCGGAGGAGCTTCAGCTCGACGAGCAGCGGAGCCATGCTCAGCTATAACGTCGCGGGCCTGCTGCGCGCAACGCCCGGTACGGCTCGGTCGTACCCCGTCCACGAGACCGGACTGGAGATCGCCGAGGATGTCCAGCTGGTCGCCCCGATCGACGGGGAGGTGCGCCTCTTTAGGACCGGACGGAGTATCCTCGCGACCGCCGAGCTGGCGACCGCGATCGAGGAGCCCTGCAGCCGCTGTCTGGCCACGGTCGTGGCCCCCATCCGAGTCAAGGTCGAAGAAGAAGCGCTGCCCTCGATCGACCTGGACTCGGGCCAGCGCCTCGACACGTCCACCGAGCCCGAGGCCCTGCGGCTCGACGAGCACCATGAGCTCCATCTCGAGGAGCCGGTTCGCGAGGCAATCTCGCTCGCCGAGCCGATCGCCATGCTCTGCCGGCCCGACTGCCGGGGACTGTGCACAATCTGTGGGGCCGACCTCAACGCGAATCCCGCTCACCGCCACGACGACGAAGCAATCGACCCTCGCCTGGCCGCGCTCGCCCAATGGCGCGCAGGCGAGCCATTGGGCTGAGCCCACGCTGGCCGACCGAGAAGAACAGGAGACCGACCGACATGGGAGTTCCCAAGCGAAGGGTGTCGCACGCCCGCCAGGGCGATCGTCGCTCGCACCACGCCCTCAGCCTGCCCCACCTCGAGCCCTGTCCGCACTGCCACGAGCCCAAGCAGGTTCACTACGCCTGCCCGAACTGCGGCTACTACGCTGGCCGGGAAGCTGTCCGCATCAAGCAGCGAACACCCACCGACACCCAGGCCCAGTAGGCTCGAGGGCCCGGTGGCTGGCGAAGCGGTCGCGCAACCCTCGCCGGGACCCCAGCAGGAAGAGCGCGGCGATGACCGCGTTCGTGTCCGCGTCGCCGTGGATGCCATGGGTGGGGACCACGGACCCGCGGAGATCGTGGCGGGCGCACTCGAGTGGGCCTCGGCGCACCCCGAGACCGATCTGGTGCTGGTCGGGGACGAAACACAGCTCACTTCGCTGACGAACGGGCCGCCCTCGCAGGTCTCCATCGTTCACGCCTCGGAATCGGTGGCCATGGACGAGCAGCCGGCAGCGGCCGTGCGGCGGAAGCGCGATGCCAGCATCAACGTCTGTATGCGCCTGGTCCGGACAGGCGCGGCGGACGCCGTCGTCACGGCGGGGCACACGGGGGCAGGGGTCGCTGCGGCGATCCTGGGGCTGGGACGACTGCCCGCGGTCGACCGTCCGGCGCTGGCCGTGCAGATGGTGACCTCGAAGGGCCCCTTCGTGCTCCTGGACATCGGCGCCACGACCGATTCCAGCGGGCTCAACCTCGCCCAGTACGCCCACATGGGTGCCATCTATGCCGAGCGCGTCCTCGGTGTTCGCGATCCGTCGGTCGCGCTTCTCTCGATCGGCGAGGAGGGGGGCAAGGGCGAGCAGCGAGTCCAGGATGCGACCACCCTCCTGGCTACCAGCTCGCTCCGCTTCCTGGGCAACGTGGAGGGCAGGGACCTGCCCTCGCACCCGGCCGACGTGGTGGTCTGCGACGCGTCCGTGGGCAACGTCACGATCAAATTCTTCGAGGGTCTCTCGAGCTTCATCTTCGACCTGCTGCGGACGGAGTTCCGACGTCCGCCGTGGGGCCCGCTTGGCTACGTCTTCATGCGCCCCGGCATCGCACGGATCCGGCGGCAGTTCGATTACGAGAAGGTGGGCGGGGCGCCGCTGCTCGGCGTCAAGGGCACCGTCCTGATCACCCACGGACGCGCGCGTCGGCGAATGATCGGGTACGCCGTGGAGAGCGGCGCTGCCGCGGCGCGTGCCCGGATCCCCGAGCTGATCGCGGATGCCGTTCGCCAGCCAGCGGTCGGCGGAGCGGACGCGTG
>JACDFU010000129.1 GCA_013815585.1 Chloroflexota bacterium | reverse complement strand
CATCACGATGGACGATGCGAGGTTGCAGCTGAGCGGGCGGCGGCATCTCGAAGCGCACGGGCGCCGCGCCATAGTCACGAGGTGTCCGGGCAGCAAAGTTGTCATTGACCAGGACGACATCGACGACGTCCCTCGCGTTGTGCGCCTGGAGCGCCGCCAGGTGATCGGCAAGGGTGTACCCCTCGGTCTCGCCGACCTGCGTCGCGACGTTGCACACGTAGAGGCGGGCGGCAGAAGCGCTGAGGAGGGCCGCGCGGATCTGCGGGACGAGCAGGCTCGGCAGCAGGCTGGTGTAGAGGCTGCCCGGACCCAGCACGATGAGGTCAGCCCGCGCGATCGCCTCGACTGCTTCCACGGAGGCCCGCACATCGGGGGGCGCGATCCAGACCCGCCTGATGCCCTGGTGGCGGGCGATGAGCGACTCGCCCTCGACCCACCGGCCGTCGGAGAGCTCCGCGTGGAGGGTCAGCGGCACGGGGGCAACGGGCACCACCTGGCCGCGCACGGCGAGCACCCGGTTGGCGTGGCGAACGCCCTGCTCGAAGTCGCCTTCCACGGCTGTCAATGCGGCAATCAGGAGGTTTCCGAAGGCGTGCCCGCTCAGGCCGTTGGTCTCCTGCGAATCGGCCGGGAATCGGTAGTGCATCAGGCTCGTCATCAGCGGCTCGGCGTCGGCCAAAGCCGCGATGCAATTCCGGATGTCGCCTACGGGCGGAATCCCAAGTTCGGTGCGCAGCTTGCCAGACGAGCCGCCGTCGTCGGCCACCGTGACGACGGCAGTGATGTTGCTGCTGAACTCCTTCAGTCCCCGAAGCAGCGTCGAGAGTCCGGTCCCGCCGCCAATCGCCACGATCCTCGGTCCCCGGGCGAGAGAACGCTTCTGGTAGATCAGCTCGACGAGCGGCTCCTCCCCGCTGTTGAACGGCGCGACCAGGTTTCCGATCAGCCGCCAGAATCCGAACAGGAACAGCCCCACCCCGATCCCCAGCAGCACGACAGGCCGAAGGGGGAGCGGGAGGAACTGGAGGGTGAGCAGGTAGAGGAGCGGACTCTGCGTCGGATCGTCGGGGGCGACCCCGCGATAGACCTGGCGCAGGATCAATGCGCCGGCCGACGCAAGGAGCAGCTCGCCCAGGAAGACAACCACGAGCCAGCGCTTGAGCCCGATGCCGGGCCGGAGGTATCGGTGCGCCCGGGCAAGGCGGCTGTCCCAACGCCGCTCGCCAGCCGGGGTGCGGTCGTTCGTCATGGGTTGCTGACCGAGCCGCTCCCCTGCCACCGGCCGCGGAGCTTGCCGTCGCTGTCCGTCGGTCACGCGTGCCCCAGGTCGCGGTGCCAGACGCTGACCGGACCGTAGTTCTTCTCGCGAAGCCGCTGCGCGAGTGTTTCCACGATGGTGATCGAGCGGTGGAAACCGCCCGTGCAGCCGATTGCCACCGTGAGCCGCGTCTTGCCCTCGCCGACGTAGGCTGGGATCGCGAAGTCGAAGAACTGATCGGCCAGCTCGAGGAACCGCTCGGCGGCCGGCTGCGCCAGCACGAAGTCGCGGACCGGCTCCGTGAGGCCGGACAGAGGCCGCAGGTTGGGCCGGTAGAACGGGTTCTCCATGAAGCGGACATCGAAGACGAGGTCGGCCTCCAGGGGGATGCCGTGCTTGTAGCCAAAGCTGATGAGCTGGAGCGCGATCTGGTTGGTCCGCTCGCCGTGCTTCAGGGCGGCGAAGATTCGCTCCTTCAGCTGGCGAGCCGAGAGATCGGATGTGTCAATGACGATGTCGGCCTCGTCGCGAACCTCCTTCAGAATCCGCCGCTCCTCCTCGATGGAGGCTCCGATTCCGCGCTCGCCTTGGAGTGGATGGCGGTGGCGTGTCTCGCTGTACCGGCGGATGAGCACCTCGTCGCGGGCCTCAACGAAGAAGACCTGGGGATCGATCCCCCTCCCCTGCAGGGCGCCGACGACGGCACCTACGGCCACCGGCGCGTTGCCGGAGCGCACGTCGATGACGAGCGCCACGCGCTGAAAACGCTCGGGATCGTCCGCGACCAGGCCGGCAAGGTCGGGCAGCAGCTCGGCTGGCAGGTTGTCGACCACGACGTAACCGAGATCCTCGAAGAGCTTGCTCGTGGCCGTCTTTCCACCACCCGACAGGCCGGTGATGATCGCCACCTGGGGTTGCCGCTCGATGGGCTGCGGCGTGACGTCCGGTCCGCCGGCCGGCCGGAGCGGCTCACCCGAGGTGCCGTCAGCCGGTGGTGTTCCGACCCGCGAGGAAGGACGCTCCGTCATCACGCCGACTCCGCGGCAGACATCCGGTCGAGCACACGGATCGTCAGCTCATAGAGCACGAACATGACAGCGGTCATCACCATCGGGCTGACCGGATCACCACCCGGCGTGATGACGACGGCGAAGATCACCACCCCCAGCAGCACATACCGCCGGCTCCGGCGCAGGCGCTCCACGCTCAGGATACCCATCCGGTTCAGCAGCACCAGCACGATTGGGAACTCCATCACGATCCCGAACACGAGGAACAGGAAGGTGACCCAGCCGTAGTAGCCGTCGGCGGTGAGTTGATCCTCCAGAACTCCCACGATCTGGAAGCCAAGCAAGAAGCCCACCGCGAAAGGCAGGACGAAGTAGGCCAGGACCATCCCCAGGACGAACAGCAAGATGGCGATCGGGATCCACGGCCTTGCCAGCCGTCGCTCCCGCGCAGTCAGGCCGGGCGAAACGAATGCCCAGAACTGGTACAGGATCACGGGCAGGGCCAGCCCGATGCCGATCATCAGAGCCGTCTGCATCTGGAGGAAGAACGCGCCACCCGGCTCGAGGAAGATCAGCGGCCCCTCGACCGGGGCCTTGAGCAGCGTCAGGACGCGCGGCGTGAAGTAGAAGCCGATGGCCGAGCCGACCACCACCGCGAGGACGCTGATGGCGAGGCGGCGACGTAGCTCGGTGAGGTGCTCGACCAGGCTCATGACGGCGACGTCCGGCGTGGCACCGGGATCGGCCGGCGACGAGCCTGGCGATGCGCTCGGCAGGGCTACGGATCCGTCCGGGGGCGCCAAGGATGTAGTCACGCGGCCGGCCGCTCCTCCGCCCGGGAGGTCGATGTCAGCCACGGGCGGCGATCACGTTCGGGAAGGCGGCGATTACCCCTGGCGCGGGCCTTCGCCCGTCTGCTGTGCGGGGGACCCGGAGTCCTCGAGGCCGGCCGCGGTCGGCGTCGCGAGTCCGGCCGGATCATGGGGGGCTGCTGGGTCCGACTGCTGTGATGGTCGCGACGATGTCGCAGTTCCCCCCTGCACCGGGTCGGCGCTTTCAGAGCTCGGAGCCGGCTGGGGACGGCCGGTTTCTGAACGGTTGTATCGGTCAGCGGCTGGTGCCGCAGGCGACGTCACGGGCTCGAGGTTTGCGGCCTCCTGGACATCCGAGGCCGCCTGCCGAAATTCACGGATCGTCTTGCCGACCGCTGCGCCGAGGTCCGGCAGCTTCCCGGGGCCAAGCACGAGCAGGGCGATGGCGAGGATGAGGATCAGCTCCCAGCCACTGAACGGTAGAGGCATCTGGTTCGGCATTCCTCCACGAGGCGACGAGCGTCACCGGCCGGTTATCGTAGCACTTGAAGCCTGGCCGCCCAGGAGCGTGCAGCCTCCTGCAAAGCGCCCTCGGGCCCGGCCGGCAGCTCTGATGCGAGCGCCACGCTGGCTATGCCACGGCTAACGTTGACGAGGCAACCCCCGCCGGGCAGCGTGGCAGCCATGCCGGCCCGGGCGGGGGCTCCTCCAACGAGTGCCGTGATCTCTCCGCCTTGCGCACCCACACCCGGCACGAGGAAGGGAAGCTCCGGCGCTGCCTCCCGGGCGGCCTGCAGGTCCGCCGGAGCCGTCGCACCCACGACCAGACCCACGGTCCCGTAGCGGTCGGACCATTCGGTTGCGCGTCGGGCGACGCGGAGGTAGAGCGGCTCCTCGGCTGCCCCGTCGCCGCCCGCCACGGCAAGGCTCTGGAATTCCGCCGCCCCCGGGTTCGAGGTCCGGCACAGAACGTAGACGAACCGATCCGCGCGCTCGAGCAGCGGCTCGATGGCGTCGGCGCCTAGGTACGGACTCGCGGTAACCGCATCGGCCCCGAGCGCATCGAAGAGCGCGGCGGCGTGGTGCCGTGACGTGGACGCTACGTCGCCGCGCTTGGCGTCCAGGATGACCGGCACGTCCTCGGGCACATCCGCGCGAAGGCGCTCGAGCGCTGCGAGGCCGCGGCTTCCGAACGCCTCGTAGAACGCCAGGTTGACCTTGAGCGCCGTCGCAAAGGGCAGCGCCTCCGCGATCAACAGGCTCGAGAAGCGCTCCAATCCCTCCAGGGAGGAGCCGAAGCCGGCAGGCAATGCCTGCGGATCGGGGTCCAGCCCGAGGCAGAGCGAGGTCCTGGTTGTCGCAAGGCGGGCACCGAGCCGCTCCAGGTAGGTGCCGGTCAGGGTGGCGATCCCGAGGACTCCGGGATGGGCCGTGGTGTCGGGGCGTCAGGTCGGGGTCCGTACCAGGCGGGCTGGGAGCGGCCGTCGAGCCGGCTCCCGCGAGTCACCGCCCGATCGTCAGTCACGGTGAAGATTCCCGGTCGCCCGAGGGTGAGAAGGTGTAGGTCGATCGTTCCCCCCTCCGCGCGGAGATAGGCGATCTGCGTGCCGTCGGGTGACCACACCGGGGCGAAGCTGCCGCCGTCACGCGTGAGACGGGCCACCTCGGTACCGTCCGTCGCGTTGAGCACGACCAGGTCCCGGCCCGCGTTGGCACTCCGAACCGCGACCAGGAAACGGCCATCGGGCGACCAGGCGGCTTCGCTCAGCCGCTCTCCGCCGAGCTCGCTGGTGCGGCCAACGGCGGGGTCGTGAATCATCAACCGGGGCACTGGGTCTCCGATTCCGTTGACCCGCTCCTGGAGCGTGTACACGATGCTGGAGCCGTCAGGACTCCAGGCCGGATCGGTATGGCCGAGCGGCGGATTCCGGGCCAGCCCCAGGTTGCGGACCTCCCCCCCACCAGTCGGGATCAGGCTCAGCGTCACGTCGCCGCCGAATGGGTTCGGCGCGTCGCTCACGAGGGCGATCGTCGTCCCGTCGGGCGACACATCGGGTTGGAGCAGCCAGCTGAAGTATTGCCGCCGTTCGTCGCCGCCGAGCGGGAAGAGGGGATCGTGGATCGCCCTCCTGTCGCTGCCATCTGCACGCATCTTCATCAGGACCCGGTAGTCGAGCGTGTACAGGCCTTCGTCGCCCTGGTACGGCACCCTCGCCTCGGTCACGCGACGCTCGAGGAAGTAGATGCTCGTTCCATCCGGACTCCATGCCGGCGACGAATCGAGACCTTGGCTGCTGAGCCGGGTGAGCTCCGTTCCCGAGGCCGCCCAGATGTTGCCGTCCTTGACAAAGAGGATCACTCCGTTGACCGGGGTCTGCTCTTGTGGTGGCTGGGTGAACGCCTCGGCAGACTGCGGGGCCACGGTCGGGCTGGCCGCCGGAGCGCCAGGGTTATCGCTGGCAACTCCACCGCCGAGGGACGCCGAGGGAGCGGGCGTTGATGGTCGCGCACCGGCCGGAGACCCGGCCAGGAATACGATGGTCGCGGAGGCAGCCACGGCAAGACCAAGCAGCGAAAGGATCGGCGCGACCACGCTGGTGGCCAGCCGGACGGGCCGGCGGCCGCCTTCCGGCCTGGCTCCCGGGACCGCCGGGGTCCTCGGTGTCGGCGGAAACGGGCTCGCTCCCGGCTCTGTGGATGAAGCTTCGCCGACGGCCATCAGCCTGCAACGCCCGCCGGTGTTGCCGAGCCGAGCGACCGGCGTTCCATCAGGGCCTCGAGGTGACCCGCCGGCGCGACGTCGCGCACCTCGAGCTGCAGTGACTCGAAGCCACCGAAGGTCCGACTTGCGAGCCGCGCCACGAGGTCGACGCGATCTCCCTCGTGAACCAGCTCCACGAGATCAGCACGATCGAAAGCGATCGCGTCGAGCACTTCCAGCCCGCGCTTCAAGGTCAGCTGAGCATGTCCTGCTCCGGCCGCCCGAACGCGGGTGACGATGAGGTCCTGGACCCCGAGCAGCACCTCGGGCTGGCCCGGGCCCGCAGGTTCCAGGACACGGAGCTCACGATGCAGCCGATAGTCGACTTCGAGGCCCGGAAGCACGAGGTCGACCAGGAGTTCCGGGGCGGCGAGCGTGGCGCCCCCTGAGACAGGGTCCGACTGGGGCATCGGCAGGGCCAGGAAGCGCTCGAGGAAAGCCCCCAGCAGATCCGCGCGAAGGTTGCAGCCGGCAGCGGCCGCGTGCCCTCCGTAGCGCTCGAACAGGTCGGCGCACGCGGCGAAGCTGGCCGCCAGGTCGAAGCCCTCGACGCCGCGCGCCGAGCCTCGCCAGGGATCGGTCGTCGTGGAGAAGACGACGGCCGGCCTCCGGCGCTCCTCTGCAAGCTTGCCGGCGACCAGGCCGATCACTCCGACTGGCCAGGCGCCCGCGACGACGATTGCGCCTCTGTCCGGATCGCGGTCGGCTTCAATTCTTGCCTCGATCAGTGCTGCGGCGGTCATGTCGCGCCGCTGGCCGTTGGCCGATTCCAGCTGGGCCGCGAGCGCGGCCGCTTCCTCATCCGTCTCTGCCAGAAGCAGGTTGGCAGCCGGGGTTCCATCGCCTACCCGACCGACCGCATTGAGACGCGGTGCCACGGCGAAGGCGATGGTTTCTCCGTCAACCGTCCCGGGGCGAATGCCGGCGGACGCGAGCAGCGCCGCGATCCCTGGCCGCGGATGGTCGTTGAGCAGCGGCAGACCGATGCGCGCGATGCAGCGGTTCTCCCCGGACAGCGCCGCGATATCGGCGATGGTGCCAATCAGGGCCAGGTCGGCGTAGGCGAAGGCGCGGCTCGTGTCGCCCTCAAGCTCCTGCCACAAGAGCTGGGCCACCTTGAACGCGACCCCGCTGCCGGCCAGGCGCGCGTCCGGGTAGGCACTCGTCTCGAGATGCGGGTTCACGATGGCGAGGGCATGGGGTAGTACCGGCGGGGGTCGGTGGTGGTCAGTCACGATGACGTCGATGCCCGCCTCCGCCGCAGCGTGGATCTCGCTGACGCTCGATGTCCCGCAGTCGACCGTGATCAGCAGGCTGCGGCCCTCCGATCGCGCATGCTCGACGGCTCGCAGGGAGAGGCCGTGGCCCTCCTCGTGCCGACTCGGGACGTATGGAGCGGCATCGAGGCCGAGATCGCGGAGGGCGCGGGTCAGAATCGCCAGCCCGGTCAGCCCGTCAGCGTCGAAGTCACCGAATACCAGGATGCGTTCGGCGCGCGCGCGGGCATTCCGCATCCGCTCGACCACCACGGCTGCGTCGGGTAGCTGGCGCGGATCTTGCAGACCGTCGGCCGGGTCGCCGTGGTACGCGGCCAGGTCGCCCGGCGCCACCGCCCGGGAAGAAAGCAACCGGAGCACGCGGTCCGGAAGGTCAGATGCCCCGGCCAGCATCGCGAAATCAGTC
>JACDFU010000205.1 GCA_013815585.1 Chloroflexota bacterium | reverse complement strand
CACCCGGCCTGCCGGGATTCGCGGACGCTCGCATCTACCCGCTCACCGGCCCGAATCTCAAGAAGGCCCGGGCTCTCGCACGCGGACACACGCGAGGCGGGAAGGCGGTCCTCTACACGTTCGCTGTACCACCGGCGCTGGCGTTGGCGCAGACCGTGAGCCAAAATCTCGCCAAAATCGGGCTGGAGGTCGAGGTCAAGGGTATCCCCTTTCCCGCCTACTTCGGGAGGCTGGCGACCCGCGGTGAGCCTTACGACATCGCGTTCTTCGGCTGGAACCCGGACTACCTCGACCCCTTTACGTACATCAACACGCTTCTGGACGCGCGCTTCATCGGAGCCACCAACTACGCTCGTTTCAACTCGGCCAAGTACAACGCCCTGATGAGGCGCGCGGCCCGCCTGCAAGGGGCTGCGCGCTACCGAACGTACGGTAAGCTCGATGTGCAGGTCACCCGCGATGCGGCGCCTTTGATTCCCGTTTTTCGCTTGAACGCAGCCACGCTCGTGTCCAAGCGCGTCGGCTGCGTCGTGGTGCGTCCGGCGCTCGACCTCACAGCCGTCTGCCTGAAGCGGTAGCCCCTAACCCGGAGCGCCTACGGCGCCTGGACGGTGACCCAGACCGAGTCACCGGCGAACGCGACGCCTGCCGGAGCGTTGCCGACCTCGATCGTCTCGACGACCCCGTTCGTCGCCGGGTCGATGCGAGAGACGGTTCCAGCCGCTGTGTTCGCGACCCAGACGGAACCCGCGCCCACCGCGACTGCGGTCGGGCCGTCGCCGACGGGAATCGGGGTGGTCGAGGGAGACGTGCTCGGGTCGATGCGCGTGACCCTGTCGTCGCCCGTGTTCGCAACCCAGATCGCTCCCTCGCCGAAAGCAATGCCTGTCGGCCTCCGGCCCACAGAGATCGGTATACCGATCGGTCCTTCCTCGAACGTGCTCGGATTGAAGCGGGTGACCGTCGCGTCCTGCGAGTTCGTGACCCAGACGAAGCGGCCGGCAGCGACAACCGCCGCGGGACTCGCCCCGGCGAACGCCGAGCTCGAAGAGCGGACTGCGGAGGGATCGATCCGCGCGACCGTGGAGTCGCCGTAGACGGCCCACACCGCCCCCAGACCGACATCCACAGCCCCGAGCTGGGACCCCGAGCTCGCCACGTCGATCGTCTGGGTGACCTGGTTGAACTGGGGATCCACTCGGGACAGTTGTCCGCGCTGGCCGTGAGCCACCCAGACCGCACCCGCGCCCACGGCGACTCCCGTCGGCGTCCGATTCTCGAGCGGAATCGTCCTGCTCGTCGAACGCGTCCGTTGATCGATCCTGGTCAGCGTCCGGTCCTGCAGGTTGCCAACCCAGACGGATCCCCCGCCGACGGCGATCGGGCCGGGTCTGATCCCCACCTGGATCTCGTCCACGATCTCGTTCGTGGCTGGATCGATGACGCCGACGTGATTCACCCGCACCTCGCTCAGGCCGCCCGTGGAATCGCGCGTTGCCAGAAAGGCGGCACCGGCAACGAGCGCGGCAACGGCGAGTGCTGCTCCGGCAAGCACTACCGGCCGTCGCCACAGCGCCGGCCCGATCGCTGCTTCGGCAACGGGCGCCGGCTCGGCTTCGTGACGAAGCGGCGGGAACGAGGCGGGCAGCCCGTCTCCCGCAGCCTGGTAGAGCCGGACGGGACGATCGAGGTCCTTCAGCCGCTGCTCGCCGAGGTCGCGGAGGAAGACGTGCAGATCCTCCTCCTCGTCCTCGAGCAGCGTCTGGGCTGCCTGTGAGACCAGGATCTGCCCGCCGTGGCCGGCGGCCCCGATCCGCGCCGCGCGGTGGACCGCAAGCCCGGTATACCGGCCGCCGGTCGCGACCGCCTGGCCCGTGTGCAGGCCCATCCGCACCTTGATCTGCACTCCCTCGGGCCAGGGGTGCGCGAGGAGCGCGACCTGGCCCTCGACCGCTGCGAGGAGGGCGTCCCGCGCGCTCGAGAACGCGACGAAGAAGGAGTCACCCTGCGTGTCGATCTCGTGGCCGCCATGGGCGGCGAAGGCGGCCCGGAGCAGACGCTGGTGCTCGGTCAGAACCTCCGCGTAGCGGTCTCGAAGCTGCTTGACGAGCCGCGTCGACCCCTCGATGTCCGTGAAGAGGAAGGTGACCGCGCCGCTCGGCAAATCGGGCATGCTGACGGGAGCCTGCCATGCCGCACGGATCGCAAGCGCCCAGACCCGGCCCGCGACTCGACTTCGTGAGCTTGCCCCGGTCCTGTTGACACCTTGATCTGCCCCCGGTTCGGTGGAGTCGAGTTTTTAGAGTCCTTCAGCAGCAAGGAGGATTCAGATGCCCCGCAGATACCCAAACGAGATCCGTCGCCAGGTCGTCGAACTCGCCCGCTCCGGCACGAAAGTCGCCCAGCTGGTCGCAACCTTCGGGATGAGTGAGGCCACGATCTACAACTGGTTGCGCCAGGAGCAGATCGACCGGGGCGAGATCTCGGGCACGAGCACCGACATGGCGCTTGATCTCGCCGCA
>JACDFU010000204.1 GCA_013815585.1 Chloroflexota bacterium | reverse complement strand
CCCGTGGGTGATCAGCGTCGACTCGAGCGCCACCACGGGCGCGCCGGCAGCCAGCGCTGCGGCGACCTCCGGCGCCACCTCGATCGACGGATTCGGCGAGCGGTCGGAAGGTGCCTCGGCTTGCAACGGCTTCGTCATACCCTGTGTCTATCATGGGCGGCCCGGAGGAACGCCGGGTGCCGCAGGCTGACCGGGAGCCGCCAGGGGGGCAAACGGGAGGCCGCGAGGCAGCCCACCGCGCGCCGTAGCAGACTCCAGGGAGCGTCACGGGAATGACGATCACCGCGGAACGCGTCGACCACCAGCTGGCCATCGACACCATCCGCACCCTGTCCATCGACGGGGTCCAGCAGGCCAACAGCGGGCACCCCGGCGCGCCGATGGGAGCCGCTCCGATGGCCTACGTGCTCTGGACGCGCTTCCTTCGACACGCGCCCTCGCAGCCCGACTGGCCGGAGCGGGACCGCTTCGTCCTCTCTGCCGGACACGCCAGCATGCTGCTCTACTCGCTCCTCCACCTCACCGGCTACGACCTCCCGATCGACGAGCTGAAGCGGTTTCGCCAGTTCGGTTCCCGGACACCGGGTCACCCGGAATACGGCCTCACGGCCGGGGTCGACGCGACGACGGGCCCGCTCGGACAGGGCTTTGCGAACGCGGTCGGCATGGCCATCGCCGAGCGACGCCTCGCCAGCGAGTTCAACCGGCCCGACCACACCGTGGTGGACCACTGGACCTACGGCATCTGCTCGGACGGGGACCTGCAGGAGGGCATCTCAGCCGAGGCCGCCAGCCTCGCCGCCCATCTGCACCTGGGCAAGCTGGTCTTCCTGTATGACGACAACCACATCCAGCTCGACGGTCCGACGTCCTGGGCATGGAGCGAGGACGTCCTCGGCCGCTTCGACGCGTATGGCTGGGACACGCGCCAGGTGGACGACGGCAACGACCTTGAAGCCATCGGCGCGGCGATCGAAGCGGCACGTGGCGATCCGCGCCCCAGTCTCATCGCGGTGCGCACCCATATCGGCTTCGGTTCACCGAACCGGCAGGACTCGCAGAAGGCCCACGGGCAGCCATTAGGCCCGGACGAGGTGAAGCTCACCAAGCAGGCGTACGGGTGGGACCCGGAACGCACCTTTTACGTCCCCGATGAAGCAAGGGCGGCCTTCAGCGCAGCGATCGGGCGTGGCCAGGAGCTGGTCGACGAGTGGCGAGAGCGGATGGATCGCTATGCGGAGGCGTTCCCAGGGGAGGCTCGCGAGCTGGAACGGCGCCTCGATGGGGCGCTCCCCGACGGGTGGGCGGAAAAGCTGCCCGCGTACGAGACCGATGCTGAGCCGCTGGCAACGCGCAACGCATCGCAGGCTGCGATCCAGGCAGCCGCTGCCGCGCTCCCCGAGCTTTTCGGCGGGGCAGCCGATCTCTCCGAAAGCAACCTGACCGACGTCAAGGGCGGTGGCGATTTCGGACCTGAGGAGTCCGGCCGCAATCTGCGCTTCGGGGTCCGGGAGCACGCCATGGGCGGGGTGGCCAACGGCATTGCCTACCACCGCGGCTTCATCCCGTACGTAGGCACCTTCCTGAACTTCAGCGACTACATGCGGGGCAGCGTCCGCCTGGCGGCCCTGTCGCGGATTCGCGTGATCTACGTCTGGACGCACGACTCGGTCGGCCTCGGGGAGGATGGCCCCACCCATCAGCCGATCGAGCACTATGCCGCCCTGCGGGCCATGCCCAACCTCTGGTTCGTGCGGCCCGGCGACCCGAACGAAGCCGTGGCGGCCTGGCGGCTGGCCATCGAGCGGCGGGACGGCCCGGTGGCACTCGCCTTCACGCGCCAGAAGCTGCCGGTCCTCGAAGGCACGCGCGACAAGGCGGTGGAGGGACTGCGCCGAGGCGGCTATGTGCTCCTGGACGCGGCCGACGAGTCCGGTGGCGGCGCTCGGCCCGACCTGATCCTGCTGGCAACCGGCTCCGAGCTGCATCTTGCCGTCGAGGCCCATCGGCAGCTGGGCGCGGAGGGGATCAGAAGCCGGGTGGTCTCGATGCCCTGCTGGGAGCTCTTCGGAGAGCAATCGGAGGACTACCGGAACGAGGTGTTGCCCCCGGAGGCCACCAGGCGCGTCAGCATCGAGGCTGGAACTTCGCTCGGCTGGGACCGCTGGGTCGGGCCGGAGGGCGCGATGGTCGCGATCGAGCGGTTCGGTGCTTCGGCCCCGGCCGCAGAGATCTTCGAGCGCTTCGGTTTCACGGCCGCTCACCTCGCCGAGGTGGCACGCGGCGTTCTGACGGGACGGCAGAAGGGCGTGGTGACGCCGCAGCCCGACCACGTCGCGCCCGGAGAGCCGGGCCAGGGAGCACCCTCGCAGTGAGCGAGTCGCGGGCAACGGGGCAGGGAACCGCGGCGCTCGAGACCGCGCCTGCCGGCGCGGCGGGAATCACGGCGCGAAATCTGGCGCCCGGGGCCGAGTCCGCCCTGGAGCGAGCGGTCTGGGCCGGATGGGCGGGCCGCATATGGGCGGGAGACACCGAGGTCTGGACGACGGACGCGGAGGTCTCCGG
>JACDFU010000128.1 GCA_013815585.1 Chloroflexota bacterium | reverse complement strand
GGCGATGACCGTGGAGCCCGAGCCGGAGAGGCAGGCGCCCATGGCGCCGGCATCGCGGGCGGCCTGGACAAGACGCGGCAGGGCGGGGTAGACGGCCGCTCGGTACGGCTCGTGGAGCCGGTCCTCGGTCGCGAACTTCAACAGGTCGAAGCGACCGGTGGCGATCGCTGCCACCCCGATCGCCACCCGCCCGACGTTGAAAACGGCGTCGCGATGCGGGACCTCGTGCGGGAGCGCCGCGCGCATCGCGCTCGTGGCGAGTGGCTGTTCGGGCACGAACAGTACCGCCCGGAGATCACGGGGTGGATCGAAGCGGATCGCCTCAGCCTGCCCGCCCAGCAGGGCAACCACCACGAACCCGCCGAGCAGCGCAGCAGCGGCGTTGTCCGGATGACCCTCCATCTCGGCGGCGAGGCCGAGCATGCGCCGGCGGTCGAGCTTGCCCCCGGTTAGCGCATCCGCGGCGAGCAGGCCGGCCACGGTGGCCGCGGCGGAGGAACCGAGCCCGCGGGCGAGGGGGATCGCGTTGACCATGGCGATCCGCCAGCCCACTTTCTCCGGGACGCTTCCCAGCGCCCAACGGAGCCCAGTCTCGAGGGCCACGAGGAAGCGGTTCGAGCGGTCCGAGGGCAGTTCGCGCGAGCCCTGCCCCTGGATCGAGATGTCGACGCTGTAGGGATGGACGACGTTGACTTCGATCCGGTTGCGGATGTCCAGAGCCAGCGCCAGGGCGTCGTAGCCGGCGCCGAGGTTCGCGGTCGTCGCGGGCACCTCCACGACGACCCTGCGGTAGGCAAGCCCGCCGGGGTTCTCCGACGCGTCGGTCACCAGCCCAGGACCTGCGTCAGCCCCGGCACGGTGGCCGGAGCGGTGACAAGAGGAAGGGCATTCCGGGCCGCGGTATCAGGGTCCTTCAGGCCGTGGCCCGTGAGCACGCACACGATCACCGTACCGGGATCGATCTCCTGGCTCTCTACCAGTTTTCGCACCCCAGCCACCGACGCCGCGCTGGCCGGCTCGCAGAAGACCCCCTCGAGACGGGCCAGATCGCGGTAGGCAGCCAGGATCTCCTCGTCGGTGACGGCATCGATCCGACCGCCGGACTCATCGCGCGCCCGAAGCGCCTTCGCACGGCTGGCGGGATCACCGATCCGGATGGCGGTGGCGACGGTCTCGGGCTGCTCGACGATGCCTCCGTGGACCAGCGGTGCCGCGCCTGCCGCCTGGAAGCCGAGCATGATCGGGCGCCGCTCGATGACACCGTGCTCGCGGTAGTCACCGAAGCCAGCCCAGTAGGCGCTGATGTTGCCCGCGTTGCCGACCGGGATCGCGAGGTAGTCGGGCGCCCGGCCCAGCTCGTCGCAGACCTCGAAGGCGGCCGTCTTCTGCCCCTGTAGCCGATCGGGGTTCACGGAGTTCACGAGCGTCATCGGGTGGCCTCGGCTCGCGCCTTCGCGCACGAGGTCGATGACCGTCCGCAGCGCGGCGTCGAAGTTACCGTCCACCGCCACGACCCTTGCACCGGCGGCCTGCGCCTGGACGAGTTTCCCCGCAGCGATCTGCCCGACGGGCAGGACGACCACGACCTCGAGCCCTGCGCTGGCCCCGTAGGCTGCTGCCGACGCGGCGGTGTTGCCCGTCGACGCACAGACAATCGCCGTCGCGCGTCGCTCCAGGGCTCGTGCCACGGCCAGCACCATCCCGCGATCCTTGAACGATCCGGTCGGATTAGTGCCTTCGAATTTCAGGTAGAGCTGTGGGCAGCCGAGCTGGCGGCCGATCCTCCGCGCATGGATGAGCGGCGTGAAGCCCTCGCCCAGCGTCAGCGGCGGCGTCCGCTCCGTGACCGACAGGAATCGTGCGTAGCGCTGAAGCAATCGCGGCCGCACTCCGGGAGGCGAGCTACCCGCGTCCTGACCGGGACGCGCGGCCACCAGGGGCGTGGTCTTCACAGCGGTTGCTCCTCCAGCACCGGGTAGCGCGTCGTGTCTGTTCTCAGGGTCGGCCCTGAGCCATCCAGGCGACCGGCATCCGCCACGAGGCGGGCGGGGATCGCCGGTGGCAGCCCGGCCCAGCTCGAGCCGGCTCCACGCGCGATGGCGATGAGGTCTCCCAGCACGGCCGAGCTCGTGGCGCCACCCCCTGCGCCCGGTCCGCTGAATGCCACTCGCCCGATCGGCTCGCCACGGAGCTCGATGCGGTTCTCGACGCCGTCGGTCCGGCCGAAGCCACCGCCGGTCGCGACGGCGGTTGGCACGACCGAGACACGCAGCTCCCCATCAACACGTGAAGCCTGGGCCAGGAGCCGGATCATCAGCCCGGCTTCCCGTGCACGGGCAAGGTCGCCGCCGGTGACCCCGCTGATCCCGGGCCGGCCAGGCCCGTCCAACCCGTCGGGCGCTCGCGGGATCGCGTCGACGTCGATCCATGAGCCGAACGCGAAGCGAGTGAGAATGGCCAGCTTGTCCGCGGCGTCGCGTCCCTCGACGTCCCCCGCTGGATCTGCCTCGGCATAGCCTCGGGCCTGCGCATCGGCCAGCACGTCGGCGTAGGGCTGTCCCTGGTCCGCCATCGCGCTGAGGATGTAGTTCGTCGTGCCGTTGAGGATGGCGCGCACGCTGGACCATCGATTCGCGGCCAGGTCGGAGGCAAGCGGGCCAAGGATCGGGATGCCGCCACCGACCGCCGCCTCGAACCTGAGTGGAAGCTCCCGGGACCGGGCCAACGCCTCCAGCCGCAGGCCTCTTCGGGCCAGCAGCGCCTTGTTCGCCGTGATGACCCCGTGGCCGCTCTCGAGGGCGTGTCGGAGGAGCCCCTCGGCGGGATCGAGACCTCCCAGGAGCTCGACCACCACGTCGGCGTCCGGGCTTCCCGCAACGTCGGCCAGGTCGTCGGTCAGGCGAAGGTCAGGCGGCAGCTCCAGACCGCGCGATCGTCCGGGATCGCGAACGCCCAGCACCACGAGCTGCAGCTCCCGCCCGCCCGTCACGAGCCGGAGCTCGTTCACGCGTTCTGTTAGGGCGCGCGCGACCTCACGAGCCACCGTGCCGAGGCCAAGCAGCGCGATCCGAAGCGGCGCATCCGGGGATCGGCCGGTCATGCCGCCGATTGTAGGGGCGTCGGACCTGGCGCCCGAGGGCGCTGCTAGACTCGGCCGCCATGAGCGCGACCGCCGCCCGAACACCGGCGCGGGTCTTCAGCGGCGTCCAGCCCTCGGGGCTGCCGCACCTGGGCAACTACCTGGGCGCCTTCCGGAACTACATCGCGATGCAGGAAGGCAACGACGAGATCATCTGCATCGTCGACTACCACGCGCTGACAAGCACGCATGACGCCGAGCTGATCAGGCGGAACACCTACGAGATGGCACTCGGACTGCTGGCGCTGGGGCTCGACCCGGACAAGGCCGTGCTCTTCCGCCAGTCGGACCGGCCCGAGCACGCCGAGCTGGCCTATCTCCTCAGTACCGTCGTACCCGTCAGCTGGGTCGAGCGCACGCCGTCCTTCAAGGAGAAGAAGCGCACCCAGCCCGACGACGTGAACCACGCCCTGCTCACCTACCCCGTTCTCCAGACCGCGGACATCGCGATCTACAAGTGTCGCTACGTACCGGTGGGCAAGGACCAGGCCGCCCACCTGGAGCTCGCGCGGGAGATCATCCGGGCCTGGAACGTACGCTACGGCGCGGTCTTCGTGGAACCCGAGGCTGTCTTCACCGATTCACCGATCGTCAAGGGCACCGACGGCATCCAGAAGATGTCCAAGTCGCTCGGAAACGTCGTGGAGATCTTCGCGCCAGAAGAGGTGATCCGAAAACAGATCACGAGCATGGTCACCGACACGCAACGCATCCTGCGCACCGATCCCGGCCGCCCCGAGATCTGCAACGTCTGCCAGTTGCATCGCTTCTTCGGGGACGACTACGAGACGATCTGGGAAGGTGAGCGGACGGCACGAACCGGATGCGTCGATACGAAGCGCCTCCTCGCCGACCGGGTCCTGGGCGCCTTTTCCGAGGCCCGCGACCGTCGCGCCGAGCTTGCCGCCCGACCCGGGTACGTCGAAGAGGTCCTTCGCGCCGGAGCCGAACGCCTGGCTCCCATGGCCCGAGAGACGCTGCGCGAGACGCACGAACGGATGGGCCTGGGCGGCTCCGAGGCGCCAGCGGCCGGGGCACCGGCCAGCTGATGGGGTACTTCCGGGGGAACGGGGCCAAACAACCGCCGCGCTAGACTCCGCGAATGGCGCTCGAAGTGACCGATCGCCAGCGACGCTGGCTCAACGCGCTCCTCATCCTCGGCACGCTGACCGTGGGGCTGCTCCTCGTTGGGCTGCTCGCCAACGTCTTCCGCTTCTTCAGCGACGTCCTGCTGATCTTCTTCCTTGCCTGGCTGCTTGCCTTCGTGCTGTCGCCGGTCGTGGCAGTGATCGATCGCGCGCTGCCGCACCTTCCTCGCGGCCTGGCCGTCCTCGTAACCTACGGGCTGCTACTGATCGCCCTGACGCTCATCGCGCTGATCGTTGCGCAGAGCCTAGCAACCTCGATCAGCGGCTTCGTGGCGAGCGTGCCGGAGCTCCAGCAACGCCTGCCGAGCGTCCTCGGGCCCTGGCAGCAGACACTGAGCGACCTTGGTCTCGCGGTCGACCTGGTCGGCGTGGCGACGGGTGGCCTAGCAGGCCTAGGCGGGCTCGGCGGCGACGTGGTCACGCCGCTCAGCGGGCTGGCGCTGGCCAGCCTGGGCGTCTTCGGCAACCTGCTGCTGATCCTGATTCTCTCGCTCTACATCGTCATCGACGGTGATCGGCTCATGGTCTTCGCCGTGCGACTGGTCCCGGCACGCTACACCGAGGAGGCCCGCCTTTTCGAGACCAGCGTGGCCACCTCCTTTGGTGGGTTCCTGCGGGGCCAGGCGATCATGGGCCTGATCTACGGCGGAATCGCGGCCGTCACCCACATCGGCCTCGGGCTCGACTACGGCCCGGCCTCGGCTGCGACCACCGGCATCCTGCAGATGATCCCGTTCTTCGGTCCCTTCTTCTCCTGGGCGCCGCCGGTCGTGGTCGCAGTTCTGACGAAGCCCGATGCGGCGCTCCCGGCCGCCGCGCTCATGGCCGTGGGCTGGCTCGTGGTCATGAACGTGGTGCAGCCCCGGCTGATGGCGACCGCCGTCGGTATTCACCCCATCGTCGTGCTGGGCTCGGTGATCGTGGGACTCAAGCTGGCCGGGATCCCCGGCGCGATCTTCGGAATCCCGATCGCGGCCGTGATCTCTGCCTTCTTCTTCTACTACCTCAACCGCTCAGCGACGCTGTCGCGGGACGTCACCTCTCGCGCCGCTCGGCTGGTCGAGTCGCGGGAGGGGCGCCGCGTCCGCGTGCCCGTGCCGCCACCGATCCCTGCCGAGAACGTGCCGGAGGGGGGGCCGGTCGCGCCCTCCACGACCCCGCAGCACCCGTGAGCGAGCCGGAGCCAGAGCCAGGACGGCGCCGGCCCCGCGGACGGGCAGCAGACGGTCGCACGCCCGCCCCGGTCGAAACCGGAAACGACGGACAGCGGGAATCATCCCGGCTGGAGCGACGGGCGCTCGACCGCGAGCGCGGAGAGCCCCTGGCGGCGGGCGAACGGGCGCGGCCGCAACCCCGCGCGACCGACCGGCTGGCACGGCCCCTGGCCGAATGGACCAGCCGGCCCCGGATCCTCGTCACCAACGACGACGGGATCGAGTCTCGCGGGCTCCTCGCCCTGAAGCAGGCACTCGACCCGCTAGGCGACACGTACGTCCTGGCCCCGGAGACGAACCAGTCGGCCGTGGGCCACGCCAAGACGATGATGCGGCCGCTGCGCGTCCGCGAACGAACGCTCGCCGACGGCTCGCGGGGCTGGTCGGTCGATGGGTCCCCGACCGACGCGGTCAGCCTGGCCTTCCTGGGCTACTTCAACCTCAGCTTCGACCTGGTCGCCTCGGGCATCAACTACGGCGCCAATCTGGGCGACGACATCACCTACTCGGGAACCGTCAGCGCGGCGATGGAGGCGGTGATCAACAACTGCCCGGCCTTCGCCATCTCGCAGGAGTACTACGAGCACCCCGACTTCACCCTGGCCGGACGCGCGGCGCACGTTGCCGCGGTGAACATCCTCGAGAACGGCCTCGCGCCAGGGCAGCTGATCAATGTCAACGTGCCGGCCATCGGCGAGGCTGAGTGCGAGGGCTTCGAGGTCACGCGGATGGGCAAGCGGATCTACCAGGACCTGCTGATCGAGCGGGTCGACCCTCGCGGAATCCCGTACTACTGGATCGGCGGCCCCCCACCTTCGGGACTCGCGGTCCCCGGGACCGACTTCCACGCGGTCGTCAACCGGCGGATCGCGTTGACCCCGATTCAGCTCGACCTGACCGCGCGGCGCCTGCTCGGCAGGCTGCGGAGCTGGAACTGGCAACTTCCCGCCGAGGGGGCACCCGTGCCGGCCGCGCGGCCGGTCTCAGCGGCTGCGGCCCAGGCCGACGAGCCGCTGGAGCAGGAGCACGAGCTCGAGCGCCGCTGATCCTGCAGGGACCCGGCGGTGGGCCCTGAGCGAGTGGGCCTCTCCGGCCGAGCGGTAGGCCCCTGTCGGCCCTGAGACACTGCCGTTCTGGATCACCGACGGGCCCGCTTATGGCCACCGGCGGACCGATCTCGCAACGAACTGGCATCAAGCGGGAAGCATCCGCAGCTGATGACAGTTCTGTCATCTGATGACATGACTGTCATCAAGATGGGAATCCGAACGACGGGTGGATGTCCGTCGACGGGCCTCGACGAGTTGGACGCGACCGCTGCGTTTGATGACATGACTGTCATCACGAGCAAAAGGCCTCCCGCTCGCCGCGTCGTGGGGACTGTCGCCTATGACGTGCGCCTTTCCCGTCAGGACGAAGGCATCACGGGTCGCGTCACCTCGGCCTGGGACGGCTGGCTGCCCTCGATGGACGGCCATCCGTCGCTCCAGGCGATCGGGTCGAGCAGCATGGGCCGGCGAACCGCATCGATTCCGGGCTGAAACCGGCCCTCCGGGTCGATCGCGTGATAGGCCAGCCAGTCCCTTCCCGCGTCGTCGGTAACGACCGCGTTGTGACCGGGAGCGTCCCACCGATCACTCAAGCGCAGGATGACGTTGCTGCCCCATTCGCCGGTGAGGTCCGAGGGCGCCTCGAATGGACCGAGGGCGGACTGCGACCGCGCAATCATGACCGCATAGGCGGGCGCGTCCGGGTCGCAGCAGAGGTCGCCCGAGTAGAACAGGTAGTAGCGACCCTCACGGCGCACGATCCAGGGCGCTTCCACCAGGCCCTCGTATGGCTGGAGCGCGTGGCGCTGCATCACCTCCACGGGTTCGGAGCCGGGCAGGAACGAGAGCCGGTCCGGCGCGAGCTCCTGGGCAAGGATGGGCGAGCCAGCCGAGCCCCAGTACAGCAGCCGCCTGCCTCCATCCGGATCGTCGAAGGGCATGGGATCGATGTTCACGAAGCCGTCGCCACATTGGAGAGGTTGTCCGCTGTCTTCGAACGGTCCGCCGGGAGCGGCGGATTTCGCCACGCCCAGGCACATGCCGTCGCGGGAGTCATGAAGGGCGGCAAAGTAGAGGAAGAAGGCGCCATCCGCTTCGATGGCGCCTGGTGCCCAGAAGTCGCGCGTGGTGCTCGCCCAGGCAGGC
>JACDFU010000127.1 GCA_013815585.1 Chloroflexota bacterium | reverse complement strand
CTCGAGAGGTGGTCGGCGAGCTCCTTGCCTGCCACGACACGCCAGCCTCCGAGCGGCCGGTCCGGAAGGCGCTCGGGCGCGGCCGAGGAAGCGCCCGAGGGCTCGGTCACGACCGTCGACTCCGACGGGGCCGTCGTGGGGACCGTCGGCGGAACCGGCTCGCTCGTGGCGGTCATCGCGCCACTCCCGCCGCGTCAGAGCGGGGAACACCGACGTCCGCCGACGCTCCCACCAGCCGCCGGTAGATCGTGTCGAGCTCGTCACCACGCCGCCGGAGGTGGAGCGGCGGATGGCCCGCGGCCACCAGCGCGGTGCTGAGTGCGCCCCGGACGTCGCCGTCTGCGTGCACGATCCAGGTCCCGACCTCCACCTCGTGGGGCTCCACGGAGCGGACCCCTGAGACAGCACGCAGGACCGGCTCGACCGCATCCGAAGCTCCCTCGACCCCGACCTCGAGCACGAACAGCCCACCGACGCCGGAGGCCCTGCCAAGCGCCGTGGTGTCGCCGGCCATGCCCCCATCGGCTACGCCGAGCGGTCCAAGACCGGCCGAGGCGAGCTCGCCCACCCGGCCCTGGGCGACCATCTTGCCGGCCACGAAGATGCCGACGCGATCGCAGATGGACTGCACCTGTTCCAGGAGGTGGCTCGAGAGGAGAACGGCGATGCCGCGCTCGTTGACCAGGCGCCTGATGAGCGCGAGCATCTCGGCCACCCCGGCCGGATCGATCGCAATCGTTGGCTCATCGAGAATGAGCAGCGACGGCTCCTTGACGAGCGCATCCGCGATGCCGAGGCGCTGTCGCATCCCGCGCGAATACGTCTCGACCGGCTTGTCCGCTGCGTCGCTCAGGCCCACCTCGCCGAGGAGCTGGTCCGTCCGCGCCCGCGACTCGGCCTCTCGCATGCCGTTGAGGCGTGCCGTATAGCGCAGGTTCTGTGAGCCGGTCATCCCGCCGTAGAAGCCGACGTTGTCCGGCAGGTATCCCACGCGCCGCTTCACGGCGAGTGGTTCTCGCGTCGGGTTCAGGCCGACTACCCAGGCTTCGCCGCCGCTCGGCTCGCTCAGGCCTAGCAGCATCAGTACCGTGGTTGTCTTCCCCGCACCGTTCGGACCCAGCAGTCCGAAGACCTCGCCGGGTTGAACCTCGAGGTCGAGATGGTCCACCGCGGTAAAGGTCCCGTAGCGCTTGGTCAGCCCGCGCGTTCGGACGATTGCCTGATCGGCCGGTTCCCGGCGGCCGGCGGTGATGCCGCCTCGCCGCCGAACGCCCTTCTGGCGAACCACGTTCGCTGCCTAGCGCCGGCCGTACTGGCGGAACACCCAGGCGAGGCCGGCGAGCGTGAGCACGATCAGGGCGATGCCCACGAAGGCCCAGATGAGGGAGGTCTCCACCGTCACACGGATGTCCGTCGAGCTGGTGGTCTCGGGCGTCGAGGCCTCGAAGCTGACCACGTAGTCACCGGCGATGGCGTCGCCGGCCGGCGTGAGGCGAGCAGTCACCGGCACCTGCTGTCCTGCTGGCACGCTCTCGACCACCTCCGGGTCGAAGGTCACGTCCCAGCCCGATGGCGGCGTGGCGGTCAGGCTCACCCCTACCAGGGGCGCCGTGCCATCGTTCACGAGGATGAGCGAGAGGTCGCGGGTCTGGCCCGCGGTCACGTTGGCGTTCAGGCGCTCCTCGGGAGTGGTGAGCGTCATCTGAAAGCTGCCGGTCACGGTGGCCTGGAGCTCCAGGTCGGCCGTCTGCCCGGCCCCCGTGGCGCGCACGGCAATCGGATAGTCGCCCGCTGCCACGTTGTCCGGCGGATCGGCCTCGACCACGATGGTGGTGGTCGACCCGGCCTCGACGATCGCGCTGGCCGCCTGCTCCTGGCTCGATGGTCGGGCGTCGACCTGCCAACCCTCCGGCCCGGCTGCCTCCAGGTTGAAGGTCACCTCCTCGGGTGTGTCGTTCTCGAGCGTCACGTCGTAGCTGAAGGTGGCGTCGGAGGCACCGCGCAGCTGCGGAAAATCGGCCGTCATGGAGACGCTGCCGGCCGCCTCAGTGGCGACGCGGAGATCGAGCTCGAGGGTGTCGGAGCCGCTCGCGGCAGTGGCGGACACGGTGAGCTGGTACTCGCCGGGAGAGGCCTCGGCCGGAACGTCCACGTCCAGCGTGAGCTCCGGCGGCGTTTCGGCATTCGGGTCGGTGAAGACCCCGCCGACGACGAATCCACCACCTCGGATCTGGGCGGTCCAGCCATCGGGAACTTCTCCGACCGCCAGGTCCACACGCTCCGGCTGAGCGGTTCGAACCTGGAGCTGAAACGAGGCCGTGGAGCCAGGTTCGACGGCCACCGAGGGGTAGGGCGTCGTCAGCAGGTCGGTCGGCTGCGCTTCGACAGCGGCTGCGGGCAGGGCCGCCGTCAGCGCTCCTGCCACGGCAAGCAGGAGGCACGCCGTCCGAGCGTGCCGGCCTCCCGGGGACCATGACCCGGCCGTCACCGTATCTCCAGCCGACATTCGCATCCTCCAGACCCTCAACAGCAGCAAGCACAAGCGCGGACGCACTCCCGCGACGGTTGCGGTCGCGTTCATGCACACTGGGCGAGCGCTTCGCTGTGACCCTCCCGGCCAGTCGGAGCGCCTCTGCGGCGGGGATTGTACCTAGCGACGGCGAAGGCCGTGTACTGGCCGATGTCGTCGAGGACATCGCCTCCTCGAACCGTCCCCTCAATTGGCGCGTAACGGTGCCCGCGAAACGGTGCCCGCGAAACGGTGCCCGCGAAACGGTGCCCGCGAAACGGTGCCGCCTACGCACCGGGTGCGTAGTAACGCCTCCAAGGGCCTGGAAAGGTGCCGCCTACGCACCGGGTGCGTATTAGGTGGTCGCCCGGCCCGATTTCCCTGGCCTGGCGGCGCTTGGACAGCCTCGCCGGCCGCCGCCACACGCTCAGTTTCGGTCCTGCGTGTGCGACGGCCCGGCCCCGGGCCCGCTGAGGACTGGCACCCGCGGACTTACTACGCACCCCATGCGTAAGTGGCACAAAGAGCCGCCGTGGCCGCCGTGGCCGCGGGGGCGCGGTGGTGGAGAATGCGGTCGATGGCATCATCGAACGACCCGCAGCCTTCGATCCTTGCGCGCGATTTGCCGGTTCCCGTCGATGACGGCGCCGCGGCGCATCTGCCGGGCCGGGCAATTCCGCAGCTACGCCTCCATTCGACACAGGGACCTGAGGTGGACATCGCGCAGCTGGCTGCCGACGGGCTCGTTCTCTACGTCTTTCCGGGTATGGGCCCCCCAGGAAGGGCGGATCCGCCTGGCTGGAACGATATCCCCGGTGCCCGGGGCTGCACTCAACAGAGCTGCGCGTTTCGCGACCGCCACCAGGAGTTTTCGGACCTTGGGTACGTCGTGGCCGGCGTCTCCGCCCAGGGGCGAGATGAGCAGCAGGAGGCTTCCCAGCGATTGCATCTGAGTTTCCCGCTGCTCGCCGATCCGGAGCGGCGGCTCGGTCAGCTCCTGAACCTGCCCACCTTCGACATCGACGAGACCACGTTCTACAAGAGGCTCACGCTCATCGCTCGAGGGGGCCGCATCGTCAAGGTCTTCTATCCCGTCTTCCCACCCGACCAGAACGCCGAAGAGGTCCTTGGCTCGATCCGCTCGAACCCCGTGAACCGGTAGCCGCTGCGGTTGCGCAACCTATGTGCTGCCGTCGCGAGGGCCGGGAGCCTCCAGCTCGTGCCGGGTGGCCAGGCCGATCGATCCACTCCCGGCCACACCAGTCGAGCGCCCGCGCCGCCCGCCCGCCACCGCGGCATCCATGGACGGCGAGTGAACAGAGTGTCCATATCACGTCGCACGCCGCTTCGACCGAGAGGCCATCCCGCAGCGCGCCGCGCTCCGCGAGAAGTCCCGTGAGCCGGCCCTGGCCAGCCAATGCTTCTCCACGATCAGAGGTGAGGCGGGAGCCGTGGGACTCGGTGCCAGAACTCGCCGATGCACGGGCGATCGGAAAGGATGCGTTAGCCGCTTGATCGACGAGGGCCCGCGGCCGCCCAGAGCTCCCTGATCAGCGCCTCGGGCTCCTCCCTCGAGATCGTCAAAGAGAGCCATTCCCGGTCGCCGTCGATGGCCTGGACCGCCGGATGGGCTTCGGCGAACTCCTCGAAGCGCTCGCGGGTCTCGAAGAGGTCGGTTTCCTCGAACCACAGGACGAAGGTATCGCCGTCGCGCTCGATCGTCGGTGGCGGCCACTCGAGAGGTTCCTCGGGCTCGGCGTCCTGCTCGACCGGCTCGTCTGGGCGGTGCGACGGATCCAGCCAGGCGTGATTCTGCTCGAGCCACTCGCGTAGGTCGTCGCTCAGGCGGTCCCAGCGGGCCGAGAGGTCGTCGAGGCCGGCGCGCGCCGCCGGTCGATCCCGGTGCCGGACCAGGAGATCGACGATTTCGCAGCCGAGAGGCGGGCTCATGTAGACCGCCGGTTTCGTGCGACTCAGCTTCGCCAGGCGTGCCGCGGCCTCCGGCAGATCCTCGGCGGTGCCATGCAGGCCCAGCACCGCCTCCGCGGTCTGGCGCAGCGGTGCCGAGCGCGAGGCCAGGAACCCCTGCCAAATCGGCCGAGCCTCCTCGCCCCAGTGGTGCGCCAGGATGCCGAGCGCCGTCGCCTGCAGGTTCGGCTCCGCCGACGCCAGCGAATCCTCCTCCACCTGGCGAACAGACGCCGAAGGCGCAGCCTTGTCGAGCGCTGCGAGGGCGCTGGCCCCACGGTCGCCACCTGCCCGGGCTGCGGCGCAGAGTGCCTGCGTGACCGGTTCCGGAAGGGGCGCCTTCATGGATTGGGGCACGAAGGTCGCCCGCTCGCCGAGGTACGAACGCCGACCGATCAGCGCGACGAGGGCATCCTCGGGGGGGTCGAATGGCTCACCGGTCAGGGTCGTCAGGGTTGCCCGGTGGATCGCCGAGTCCACCAGTGCCTGTGCGTCGAGGTCGTCGCCGGCCTCGACCGCCGCACGCAGGATCCGGGCCTCCGATCCCGGCGTGTTGCAGGCAACGCAGCTCGTCGCTAAGCGCCATACCGCCGGCCTCAGCGGCTCCGAACCGTGCTGTGGCGAAGCGGCAATGCGCAGGTGTCCAAGGCATGTCTCGATGAGCTCGTGGCCGGCCAGAACCTCGAGGCGGTGTCGATACGGCCCGTTGTTGCCGAACCTGCCCCATGCCGCGACTGCTCGAGTCAGCGCGCTCTCATCGAGCTCGGTGACGAGATCGAGCGCTTCGAAGCTGCGCACGGCGATGCCGACTCGGTCCAGCAGGTAGAGGGGACGGAGGACCGCGGCGGTTCGAGGACTGAACGTGGAGGCCACCTCGAGCCCGACCCGGCCGTCGGGTTCCGACAGCACCTTGATGTCGAGGTCCTCCCTGGCCGTCGACAGCGTCGAGAAGGCCGCATCCCGCTGAGCGGAATTGGAAAGCCAGAAGCGGAACCGATGCGGCGTCGCTTCGTCGATCGAGTCTAACGTCGACGGAAGCTCCGCGGGCGGCGTGGGCTCGGCAGCCTGGCGCCTCCGGAAGGGCCAGAAAGGCATCCAGCCGATTATCCCCGCCTGGAGGTCGACAACGATGCCTGTGGCGGAGCCGCAGGTGCATCGACCTCAGGCGAACGGGTCGCGCACCTCGATGAAGTCGAACCGGCGAAAGCCGCGGTCGCGGCTGTAGATGACCCGCACGCCCTGCTGTCGCATCAGGGCGGCCAGGTGAGCGTCCGGGACGTCGTTTCCCCGAGCCTGCTCGGCGGCCGTCAGGCGGAAGAGCTCCCAGAAGCCCGTCTCTTCGCCCGGGGACTTGACGTGCGGGCGCGCCAAGAGCTGAGCCACGTTCGCCGTGGCCTCTGGGGGAGTGAGTGGCCGGGGGAGGATCGCGAAGTGCGTCACGATACGCAGGTAGGCCATGATGGCCGGCCAGAAGAGATAGACGAGCTCAGGTCCGGTGGCCAGCCGCTCCAGCAGCGCGCTGGCGGTGTCGTGGGCAGGGTCGGCAGTGTTCGACGCGTAGACGAGGATGTTGGTGTCGACGGTGACGCTCACGTCCTCTCGTCGAGGATCGCCCGAACGGCCTCCTTGTCCTCGAGGTCCACAAGGGGGCGGCCAAGGTCGCGGCTCAGCCAGACGAACGCCTGATCCTGCCCGTCGCCCCGCTCCGCGAGCGCTCGCGCGAGCGCCTCCGAGGCGACTTGAGCCATGCTCTTCCCCTCGCGTTGCCCACGGCGGCGCAGCTCACGAAGCACGGCCGGATCGAGATCGAGCGTGGTCCTTGGCATGATGCCTGATGTTGGAGACATGAGCATCAGATGTCAAGCGTTTGGTCAACCCGTACGCCGGTGCGGTCCGCTCCGGTCGCCGGGCCGCCGAAGAAGTCCTTGCCGCGTTGGAGCAGGATCCGACACCGGCGACCTAGCGAAGGCCCGGATCAGGTGGTCCCGCGGACCCAGAGATCGATCGCCGGCAGGCCGTTGGCGCCCAGTAGCTGCGAGATCTCGCCGCTGTGGAACGCGTCGTGGCTCAGCAGCCGCAGCAGGATGGACCGGCGCGTGTGGATCTGGCGGACGTCGCCGCGCCTCCGCTCGAACTCGACTTCGAGCATGTCATCGGTCCACGTGTCGAGGCATCGATCGATGATGGCGCCCGTCGTCTCGAGGGCGACGACCAGCTCCGATGCGGATCGCGGCTGGTCGAGGTCGTCCTCCCAGCCGAGCTCGGAGAACGGGTCGGGGAACGGCGTCGTCTGGGCGCCGGGCTCACCCAGCACGCCACACAACCAGTAGGTCCGCCCGCCGGCGCAGTGCGCCGCCAATGCCCAGATCGGCGCTTGGTCCGGACCGCCGCTGAGCGCCAGCTGGTCCGCGGTCAGGTCGCGCACCCCGTCGACGAGCCGCGACTGGTACTGCGTCCAATCGGCGTAGAAGCGCCGGATCGGTTCGGGCGACTGGGACATCGATGTCAAGTATGCCGTCAGGCTGAGTACCCAGGAGGCGGAGACCGTCGCCGCCAGCCGCGACCACTGCTGCTTGCCTGACCGTCCTGTTCGCCAACGGGCGGGCGAGGCGCATACCGAGAGACGGCCTACGCAGCAGCCAAAGCCCGGACCGCTAGCCTTGCTCGGATGAGCGAGCTGGAACACAAGCCGTGAGCCGCCAACGAGCACCACTCCTCGAGACAGATCGCCTCAGCCTGGTCTGGCTGGACCGCGCCGCGCTCGCAGCTGTTGTCGAAGGCGATCCAGGGGCAGCCGAGCGGCAGACCGGCGCGGTGATCTCTGTCGAGTGGATCGAGGCAAGCCGCCGCTTGTGTGCCCTCCGACTCGAGCAGATGCAGCGGGACCCGGCGCAGGGTCCGTGGCTCCTCCGGGCGGTCGTGCACCGCACCGCTGGGGCAGCCATCGGACACGTCGGGTTCCACGGTGCGCTGGGGGTGAACGGACTCCGGGCTGACGATGCGGTCGAGCTGGGATACAGCATCCTGCCGGCCTACCGTGGACAGGGGTTCGCTACCGAAGCGGCAGCTGGTCTGATGGACTGGGCAGTCGAGGAGTGTGGAGTTCGCCGTTTTCTGGCATCGGTAGGTCCCGCCAATACCGGGTCGATCCGCGTGCTCGAGAAGCTCAGCTTCGTCGAGGTTGCGAGGGTCTGGGACGACGAAGATGGCGAGGAGATCGTCTACGAGCGCATCGCTCCGTGAGCAGCTCAACGGCGCATGGG
>JACDFU010000020.1 GCA_013815585.1 Chloroflexota bacterium | reverse complement strand
CCATGCGCCGCGCAGCCGCATGATCTCGACGCGGCGCACCCGGCACATGCCGGGGAACCCGGCGATCGTCTGGCGGTCGCACCAGCGCTTGGCGGCATCGGCGAACTCGCTGGCGCGCCGGTAGTCGGTGAGGTCGCCACAGGTCACCGTCGCGTTGCAATACACGACGGCGGTGGGATAGGGCGACACCGCACCGCTCACCGCGGCCACCACCGCCTCATCGAGGAGCGCCATGCCCTCCGTGACCTGCCCGGCTGCGATCAGTACCCGGCCCTTGTCCTGGAGGCCGAGGGCCTCGAGGTCGGGATCGCCCAGCCGCTCGCCGATATCGAGAAGGCGTTCCGCGTGCTGGAGGGCCTCGTCGAATGCGCCACGCGCCAGCGCGGCGGCGATGTGCGGCCGCTGCAGGTATCCATGCTCGCGAGACTCGGGCAGGTCCCGGAGCAGGCGCCCGGCGCGCCGCACCCATCCGGATGCGACAGGGCTCTCGAGTCGGTGACTGTAGTCGTTGGCCAACGCAAGGGCGGTCGCGGCGGCGCGGCGCGGATCACCAGCCGCCTTATGCGCGGCGAATGCGCGCTCTCGCACCTCGATCGCTTCCCCAAGGCGTCCAATCCACCAGGCCGCCTCGCCGTAGGCATCGAGGTCGGCGGCCGTGAGGGCGCCTCCTGCGTCGGCAACACGCAGCAGTTCGATCGCATCGGACCAGCGATGGTCGGCGAACGCGGCCCGGGCGCGCTCGGCGCTGGCCTCGGCCTCAGCAGAGATCGTCGGATTCGTCAATGCGATCACGGTAGCCCTCTGACCAGGCGAAGTCCAGAAAAGAGACCGACGTGCTGCCGAACCGGCGCAGTGGCCGTCTGTGGCGTACGCCCGGGCCGCGACCTCGAATTGGCGATCCACCGGGGCCGGCAACTTTGTAGGCTTCGCGCCATGGGATCACCGATGCCAGCAAGCGATGCCCGCCTGGGCTCACCGCGACGGCTGGCGATCCTCGCCGAGGGGGCCTTCGGCGAGGTGGCCTCGAAGACCGCCATCGGGGTCGTCCGCTACGGTCGCGATCCGGTCGTCGCCGTCATCGACTCCACTCGCGCCGGGCGGAACGTCAGCGAGTGGCTGGGCGACCGCTTCGACATTCCGGTCGTCGGCTCCGTGCACGAGGCCCTCGCTCACCGCCCGACCGCCATCCTGATCGGGATCGCACCCCCGGGTGGCCGCCTGCCGTCTTCGTGGCGACGGACCGTCCTGGAGGCGACCGGGGCCGGCTTGGACGTTCTCTCGGGCCTGCACGCCTTCCTCGGGGAGGACCCCGAGTTCGCCGCAGCGGCTAGAGCGAAGGGGACCGCAATCGTCGACTACCGGCGGCCCCCCGAGCGGATGGAGGTCGCCACGGGACGCGACCATGCGCCCGGGCGGCACGTGGTGCTGACCGTGGGCACTGACTGCGCCATCGGCAAGATGACGGTCACCCTGGAGCTTCGCCGCAGCGCCGTGGAGGCGGGCCTGAGCGCAGCGTTCGTCCCCACGGGCCAGACCGGCATGATGATCGAGGGGTGGGGCGCGGCCGTTGATCGCGTCGTGGCGGACTTCGTTCAGGGCACCGTGGAGTGGCTCGTCGAGCAGGCCGAGGAGCAGGCCGAATGGATCTTCGTCGAAGGCCAGGGTTCCCTCGACCATCCCGCCTACAGCAGCGTGACCCTCGGGCTCATCCATGGCGCCCGGCCCCAACAGATGATCCTGGTGCACGAGCCCGGGCGGGAGTTCCACCACGGGTGGGAGGGGAGAAGCCGGCTCAAGCCGCTGCCCGAGCACATTCGCGCACACGAGCAGGTGGCCGCCCTGGTGGCACCCGCGGTCGTGGCCGGTGTGGCGCTCAACACGAGCCAGCTGCCGGAAGGAGAGGCGCGCGCAATGCTCGCGCGGGTCGAGGCTGAGACCGGCCTCGTCACGGACGACCCCGTTCGCTATGGCGGAGAACGCCTGCTCGACGCGCTGCGTGCAGACGGTGGCTGATTTGCCCGCGGGTGGAGCCGCGGGACTCGCGGTCGAGTCCGAAACGCTGCGTCTGGCCCTTCGTGACCCGTTCCGGATTGCTCGCGACGAGCCGGACCAGGAAGCGACGACGGTCATCGTCACGGGATCAGACGGCCAAAGCGAAGGCCTGGGGGAGGCGTTCCCGGTCGCCTACTACGGCGAGACGGTGGGCACGATTGCGGCGGTGCTGCCGGCGCTCGTCGCCGCCGTCGACGACCTTGGGCCCATCCCTTCGGAGGCGGACGCCGCTCGGAGCTGGCTTGCCCGAACCGCGGCCGCGGCAGAGGCGCTCATCGGTCACAACGACGCCGCCAAGTGCGGCCTGGATATCTGCCTTCACGACCTCGTGGCACGGCGCGTCGGCCTGCCGCTCCATGCGCTGCTCGAGCTGCCGGCCGAGATTCCTCCGACCGACTTCTCACTCGGCCTCGATGAGCCGGAGGTCGTCGCGGAGCGGGCGCGGAAAGCCGCGCGATTTCCGGCCCTCAAGGTCAAGCTCGGCGGCCGGAAGGATGTCCAGACGCTGGAGGCCGTGCGGGCAGTCTACGGAGGCCCCCTTCGGGTCGACGCGAACACCGGCTGGGAGGCGGAGGAGGGGGCCCGCCTGCTGCCCGAGCTGGTCCGGCTCGGGGTCGAACTGATCGAGCAACCGTTTCCCGCCCATGACCACGGCCGGCTTGGCTGGCTCCAGGAGCGCAGCCGGCTGCCCATCGTTGCCGACGAGAGCGCCGTGACGGCGCTCGACCTGGATGCGCTGGTTGGCGTCGTGGCGGGCGTCAACGTGAAGCTCACCAAGTGCGGAGGGATCGGTCCGGCCCTGCGAATGATCGCGCGAGCACGGGAGCTGGGGTTCAAGGTGATGCTGGGCTGCATGGAGGAGACGAGCGTCGGGATCGCGGCAGCCGCCGCGCTCGGCAGCCAGGCCGACTGGATCGACCTGGACGGCAATCTGCTCCTGGCGGAGGATCCGTTCGAAGGACTTCGCCTCGACGAGGGCTGCCGCTGGGTGCTGCCCGGGGTGCCCGGGCTGGGGGTACGCAGGCGCAACTGAGCCCTCTGTGGACAAGTTGGTGGACGAAATCGTGGACAGAAAGCCTTCCTCCACCCGACCGCTGGGCCTAGCATTGACGGGCACTTACTTCTTCGGGATCGGCAGCCGGGTGGCGGTCCCACCAGGTCAGCCACGGTGGCCGCGGGCCGCCACAGCGGGACTCCTGGCGTGGGCGGGCACGCGGCCGTCCACGTCCGCTCCCGCAGGGAGGGTGGAGCCTTTCTTGGGGATTGCACGCGCGCAACGCTCGCCCATGCCCGTCGAGCCCTCGGCGGCACCGCCGGCCACTGACGCTGCGGACTTCATCCGGTACTGCTACGGACGGCGACGCGTCCGCTGGCCCGAGCTCTACGACGAGATGTGCGCGGTGGCCTCTCGCCGGCTGTTCCGAGGCTGGAGCTTCATGGAGCTCGCCGAGCACGGCGTCCGGTTCACACTCTTCGACCTGCCGGGGCTCGCGGCACTGGCGGAGCAGGTCGCCTTCGACGAACGTGCCCTGGCCCGGGCACGAGATCAGCCCGAGGCACCCCCTGAGACAGCTGCGAGCGGCGTCTCCCGGCCGACTGAGGGAACCTGACGGGAGTTCCCGCGCGTCAGGCGCGGATCTGACGCCTCGCGAGCTCCGTTTCGATCTGGCGCTCGGCCTCCACGTAGTAGTCGATCTCGTCGCGAAGCTCGTTCGCCTCAGGAACGTACAGGTGGACCTGCTGCTGCAGGACGTAGCTCAGGCGCCGGCTGGTCATCCGCACGTGGTCGAGGTTCTTCATGAGCACGAGCGGGTCCATGGCCGCCAGGTCGTCGGGGTGGTACATCGGCCGCATCCGGGGCGAGTATAGAGGCGGGCGGGGCGTCATCCCGGACGGGGGCCCGAGGCGCGGCCTGCCCGGGACGAGTCGTTCGGGCGACCGAAGCGCCAGCCCGGCCCCAGTCGATGGGCGTTGCTGATCCGGCCAGTGCGCGCCGCCTGCCGAGCTCGGTCGGGGCGATCACCAGGAGCCGATCCGTTTTCGTAGCCCGGCCCGCTTCCACTCCCCAGATCCTGGTCATCTTTCGGTGGGCCAGGACGTCGTCCAGCGCGACGCCGGCGAGGAGGTAGCCCTCTGGCTCGGCGGCGCCGGCCCAGACGGTCTCCGCGAGGGCGGACCCGTTGGTGATCCTGCGTCCACGATCAAGCTCTACATCGCCGATGACCAGGACCAGGACGGCATCGTCGGTGACGGCCTCCCGGAGGCCACGGAGCACATCCCGCATGAATGGCAGCCAGGCATCCAGCTGGTGACCGTCGTCGAGGGAGGCGTCCACGGCTGCTGGGTCGATGCCCAGGAACCACATGCGCAGCCAGTTGTAGTAGCCGTACTTGACGACGCGCAGGTAGGGGGGGCTGGTGACCACCAGGCGCGCTCGATCGGGGAGGGCTCGCGCCCGGAGCGCTTCGCGGGCTCGCGCCCCTGCATCGCGGGCGTCACCCTGGAGAGCGATCCCGCGGCTGCGAGGCAGGCCCCCCCGAAAGAGGCGATCGAGCTTGGCCGCCAGGCCCCTGAAGAGGTCCCGCTCTGGCGGCTGAAAGCCGGTCCGGGCAACGAAGTCCCGGACGTACCGGGGTGCCATGCTGAAGGAGTTGGGCATCACCTCGGAGAGGTAGCTGGCGCTCCTGCCGTGCAGAATCCCGGTGATGGCGCCGGCTAGGAAGCGATCGGTGCGATCGTCGAGGTCGAGCGCGGACCGAACCATGAGGACCTGGCCCAGGGTGCGCGGATGGAAGCACAGCGCGACCTCGAGGGGGAGCGGGGCGTCGGGACCGGCGCCCCGCGGACCGGGAACGGGGACGCCGAGTGGCCCGGGAGAAGCGATCGAGCGCCTGGCAAGTTCCAGCCAGGGCTCCGACTCCTCGGTCCAGCGGAGCCGCAGTTCGCTCAGCCGGGCACCGAGCTGCAGCGTGGTGGGCGGGTCGACCTTGGCCGCGGTCAGCAGGTGGGCCATCGGGTTGAGGTCGACGCCGACGCCGACGCGACCCTCCGCACAGGCCTGCAGAGCGGTCGTGCCCCGACCGCTGAACGGATCGAGTACGACATCCCCCGGGCGGCTGTATCGGGCGATAAAGGCGTGCGCGAGCGCCGCGGGGAACATCGCCAGATAGCTGCACATCGGGTGAAAGGGATGGCCCCACAGCCGTTGCTGGTCCTTCCAGTCGGCCTCGATTGCCAGGCTGGGCAACTCGGGAGCCGTGGGCGCCGCAAGGCCGATCTCGAGCTGGCCCGGTCTCGAGCGAGGTCGGACAGACACGGTCGCGGGCAAACCTCGTGGCGATGAGCGCGTCACTGACGCGAAAGGGGCCGGAGTCTACCACCGGCCCCTCACCGCGTTCCGAGGTCAGCCGGCGCCGGCGCCCCCGGAGGTGTCCTGCCAGAGGCCGATCTCGTTACCCTCGCTGTCGGTCACGGCCGCGTACCAGCCCATGCCCGGGACCTCTGCCTTCGGGATAACGACGGATCCGCTCAGCTCCTGGACCTTCGATACGGTCGCATCCACGCTGTCGACCGCGATGTAGTTGCGGATCTTTTCCGGCGCCATCTCACCACGCTTGCCGAGTGCGCCGCCGAGTGCATCGCGGCCGGCCGGCGTGGTGTAACCGAAGTAGCCTTCGAAGCCGGGATACTCGCCGAAGGCGCCCTCGTAAAAGCGCTGGGCTCGAGCCGGGTCGTCGGCCGGGATCTCGATGTGGGTGTAGTCGCCATGAGCCATCTGGAACCTCCCTTGCTCGTTTGCGCCGCCGATCGGCGTCGCTACCAGGACGACGATCAGCCAACGGCCAGATCGACAGCCCTCACGGCTACCATGTTGTCGTGTCCCCGTAGCTCAGTGGACAGAGCAGCGGTTTTCTAAACCGCCGGCCGCAGGTTCGAATCCTGCCGGGGACGCCACTGCGAAGCTGGGGTGTTATGCCAGGTCGATCGATCGCGGCGACGCTCGTCGCTGGGTGTCGGCGCACGCGGCAGGAGGCGCTGATGGACATCAGGACGCAATTCGGGACCATGCCGGAGACTTTGGAGGCGAAGACCGGTCGATCCCTCGACGCATGGCTCCAGATCGTGCGCGGAATGGGCTTGGTAAAGCATGGCGATATTCTCAAGACGCTCAAGCGGGAGCACGGGCTGAGCCACGGGTACGCCAACATGCTGGCGCTCCTGTCGACCGGATACGCGACGCAGGACAAGGACGAACTGATCGAGGGGTTGTTCGCAGGCTCGAAAGCCGGGCTTCGCCCGATCTACGAACGGCTGCTTGAGGTTGCCAACGGCCTTGGCGAGGATGTCGAGGTCGCGCCCAAGAAGACTATGGTCAGCTTCAAGCACAAGAAGCAGTTCGCTTGTTTCACTCCGTCATCGGCGAAACGCGCCGAGCTCGGCATAGCGTTGCGCGGCGATCCGCCGACTGAGCGGCTACGCACCTCCACCGGGATGACCAGTCACGCGGTCTGGATCGCCGACCCGACCGAGATCGACGACCAGGTCGTCGGCTGGCTGCGTGAGGCGTACGCGCGCAGCTGAGCCTGTCGCGTCCCCGTAGCATAGTGGACAGAGCGGCTGCCTTCTAAGCGTGCCGGTGAATACAGCGTGCTCCTGAGCGTGGCGCCATGATCGAATGGGCCTCTGTTATCCGCTCAGTGCAAGCTCGGCAAAGCGGCCCCCGCAGCCTCCGGTCCCGGCAGCCAGCTTGGGGGAATAAGCCGGGGCCGGCGTCCGTGAGGCGCGGGGACCTTCGGGAACCTTACGGGTCGTGTCTAGGCCCGGTTGCCGGTCGGCTCGGGCTCTTCCTCCCGCCACTGGCGGAGGTTGTCGGCCAGGTCGCGTAGCCCCCGTTCCTCGGTCTGGCCGACCGACTCGACGAGCTGGTGTCGGGTCCGCTTGACGGGCCGGTAGTCGCCTGCCGAGACGTACCAGCGGCGCTCCTCGATGCGGGAGACGGGTCGGTGAGCCGTTCAGCCATCGGGCAGAGCGTCGAACACTTCGCCCCAGGCGGCGTCTAGGTCGTCGCTCATCATTGCCGCGGAAGCCGCCGCAGTGCCTGCACCAGCGGGTACGTCTCCCGCCGTACTGCTTCCTGCACCGCGCTCCGAATCGCTTCCAGACGCGGGTCCTCGGCGGGAGCTGGCGGTGCGTCTCCTAGCCCTCGAATGTAGGCGAGTCGGACCCGCTGGCCCGCCTCTCGCCTAACTCGCCTGACTTCTTCCTCGTCGGCCATGCCGGCCCTCCTGAATCAGAACGCCCGTGCCAGTGGGGTAAGCACTGACACGGGCGGTTCCGATGGTATTCGACTGGACCTGCTTACCCCAGGTCCCCAGAGCGTAGTTGCACCGTCAAGGGCCTCGATGGCAAGAGCCGCCCGGCCACGCAGCGCGGCATAAACGGCCGTGGGCGGCTTTTCGTGGTCCGGTGAGGGTCTAGGACGCTTCGGTGGGAGCGAGGCGCCCCCTAGGAGGTCGTCATCGGGCGCGAGGCGATCGCGGTCAGGTCCGCGACGATGTCGGCGAGCGGCCGGCTGGCATCCAGCTCATGCGTGCAATCCTCCCTGAGGAGTGGCTCGATCCTGGCGAGGTCATCCAAGATCATTGCTCGTTCCAACAGAGTCTTCCCGTAGTTGTTCGTCGTTCTGCGTGCGACCCGGTCAAGGATCACGTCAGCGGGGGCACTGAGCAGGACGACCGCGTCGAAACGGTCGTAAAACTTCGACTGGTTCCTCGCGCCGCCTGCAACGAAGAGCGAGCGACCATCATCGGAGTCCAGCAGTCCGGTGAGCGTTTCCTCGACCCAGAGCCACTCCCCCCGGTGCAACTCGTCGGAGGACTCAACATACTCGCGATACTCGCGCCAGCCCGGATCATCGGTGTCTACGACGCGATAACCGAGTCGGCCAAGTTCGGCGAGCGCCGACGACTTGCCCGTTCCCGACACGCCGGTCACGAAGATCCTCGACATCGGCGACAACGATACCGAGTGTCAAGCGAGGGCGTGGCCGTGTGAGAGGGGGGAGGATGGCACCCTTGACGAGCGGTGGCGGAGCGCCGCGGGGAGTGAAGCGGCGCGATCTGACCGTCTCCGCGCCGGACGTGGGTCGGTGCTGCTGGAAGATTTTTGCCAGCAGCCTTGCGGTCCCAGCGCTTGACCGTCCGCCTCAACGGAAATACCGCGGGAAACCGGGCTATTTTCGGGACGACCACGGATGTTCGCCAGCGGTGAACGGAAGCCGAAAGAACTTTCGATTTTCCGCCCGTCCGTCAAAAAGGGGGCATTCCCGTTTTGCTCCTGCTGGTACTCGCCCCGTGGACAAAACCTCACTCTTGCGGTTTTGCTGGTGATGCCAAGTCGAGCGAAGGCAGTCAGCGTCAACCTCGCAGGTTCCCCCGCGAGGTCGGCCAGCCCTTCCAGGGATTCCCCAGCCCGCCGGAAACGGCCCCGCCACGGCTCGCTGAGGGTGCTTGCGGTGTCCGGCCAGTGGCGGCAATGCCCCCGGCTACTTTCCTCTGGCGACAGGATCGAGATCGAATACGGGTGGATCCTTGTATCAGTGGAACCTTGCAATATACAGCTTGAAGAAGTCAGCGCGTCCCAAGAGCACCGCGTCGGGGCCTTTGCCCGGCTCTGCGACCAGGAACTGCGTCATTAAGGCAGCGCCAGGCCGCTGCGCGCCCGTTGTGTATTACTCTTACGAGTAAGTATTGGAGTAGCCGCATGCGGATCACGTCCAAGGGCCAGGTGACGATTCCTCGGGACATCAGAGAAGGGGCGGGGCTGCTGCCCCACACCGAAGTCGAGTTCGTCC
Organism: Chloroflexota bacterium; assembly: GCA_013815585.1. Lineage (GTDB taxonomy): Bacteria > Chloroflexota > Limnocylindria > Limnocylindrales > CSP1-4 > JACDFU01. Next base: position 17,249 of record JACDFU010000020.1, on the reverse strand, counting down.
TCGAGCGCGACGGCGTCCGAATCGTGAAGGCGCGTCAGGGCCGGCGGCCGACCCGTGGGGCGATGGTGGTCGATCACCTGCGTCGTGGCGCGGGACGCGTCTCGATGAGCACCGACGCGATCATGGCGTTGACCCGAGGGGAATCGTGACGCCGGTCCTGGTCGACAGCAATGTCCTGCTGGACGTCGCCACCGACGACCCAACCTGGGGCAGCTGGTCCGGCAACACGCTCGCGCGCGCCGCGGACGAGGCGGTCCTGGTCATCAACGCGCTGGTCTACGCCGAGGTGTCGATCGGCTTTGCTGCCATCGAGGCGCTCGAGGACGCGCTGCCGGCCGATCTCTATCGGCGCGAGGACCTGCCCTATGAGGCTGCGTTTCTTGCCGGGAAGGCGTTCCTCGAGTACCGGCAGCGCGGCGGAAGGAAGCGCTCGCCGCTTCCCGACTTCTACATCGGCGCCCACGCTGCGGTTTCCGGCTACCGGCTCCTCACCCGCGATACGACCAGGTATCGGACGTACTTCCCGAAGCTCGAACTAATCGCGCCGGCAGCCTGAGCCCGATCGGGCGAGCATCGATTCGGGCGCACTTGGGACGGGACCTGGCGGGCGAAGGTCAGGTCGCCCCCACGGTGAGGTGCCTCGGATCTCTTCTCCGCTATTTGTGAACTCCCTGGCCCGAGGTCCGTCCATCCTCATGCGGACGGGTCAGCCAACTCCGCCTCGCGTCGCCCAACGATGGGTATGTTGCTAGCACGGCCCAGCACCTGCCGGGGACGCCATATGGCCGCAACGAGTGCGAGAAGGAAGCCCTCGAGGCGTCCAGGAAGGCCGGGAGTCCGTCAATTCCGCTCGAGCTCTGGCTGGCGATGGGCAAGTTCGGCCTGGAGGTCGGGGAACCCGGCGGTTCTGAAGACGAGGGCCGAGGCGATCTGCGACCCGCAGGGCTTTACGTTCGAGGTCAGTCGACAGGACATCCCACTGCCGAGCCTCGCCGGCGACGCAACCGATAACACCAGGACCTCTTCACCGGAACCTTAACGAGCCAGCTTCTGGACATGACGGGCGGGCAGACGCCCGCATGGGGTCACGCTGTCGATGTCGCCCTACGACTCTCCCGAGCTGCACCGGAAGTTCGTCGAGCAGGTCGGCTATGACGACACACTCACGCTGGTCGACCATGACTGCGGAGGGGCAGGTGGACGGGATGGAGGCGGTACTCGCCGCGATGGGTCGCCATGAACCCGCAACCCACCTGATGAGCGCCTGATAACCATTACGGGGGGCTACAAGAGGCTTACGGGCGGGGCCCAAGGCCATCCCCCTTGGTTGTCCGTGTTCATGCCCATCAGGCGATCAGCACGCCGTTCTACAGCAGATAAGCTCTTCGGGAGCCGAGCGGCCGGCAGAGCTAAGGGCGTCGTTGCCCGCCGAAACGCTCATCACGCGAACAAGGGCCGGAACAAGGCCCGAGGAAGAAGCGGCGAAGGGCGGCCAGACAACCGAGCATGGCCGCGACACGCCGCGATGGGGTGGGGCAATTGCCGAGCACCCGCGGCAACCCGCGGCGACCCGCGGCGACCCGCGGCGACCCGCGGCGGAGCGACTCCCGGCATCGGTAGAAGCGGCGACGGCTGCCCCGGCCTCGAGGTCCCGTCGGTCGGACACCTGCCCGGCCCATTGTGCGGCCTCCACCGCATTCGTGGAAGTCAGCGCAGTGGGGACCTAGGCAGCAAGAAAGCCGCGGATCTCGGCGGCGAGTTCCTCGGGCACTTCCTCGGTCATGTGGTGGCCCGAGTTCAGCGCGTGGCCTCGGAGGTCGTCCGCCCAGTCGCGCCAGATCGCCAGGGGGTCACCGTAGAGATCCTCGAGGTCGTCGCGCGACGCCCACAGGACGAGCGTCGGGCAGCCGATCCGGCGCCCGGCACGGCGGTCGGCGTCGTCTGCGTCGCGGTCGAGGCCAAGGCCCGCCCGGTAGTCCTCGCACATTGCGTGGACCGTCGCCGGATCGTGGATCGCTCGCCGGAAGTCGTCGTATGCCTCTTGCCCCATCAGCTCCGGCCCCGCGCGGTACCAGGCATCCGGATCGGCCGAGATCACGCGCTCGGCAGGCTTGTCGGTCTGGCCGAGGAAGAACCAGTGCCACCAGCGCGTGGCGAACCGCTCGTCACAGCGAGCCAGGGCTTCACCGATCGGCACGGCGTCGAGAATCGCCAGTCGGGTGATGGCCCGCGGATGATCCAGGGCGACTCGCTGCGCGACGTAGGCGCCCCGGTCGTGTCCGACCACCGCGAATCTTTCGTGTCCGAGTGCGTGCATCAGCGCCATGCAATCCCGCGCCATTGCGCGCTTTGGAGTACGGCTCGTGGTCGGGGGTCGTCGGAGGCTTGGATGACTCCCCGTAGCCCCTGAGGTCGGGGCAGACGACCGTGAGGTCTCCGGCCAGCAGCGGCGCCACCCGGTGCCACGCCACGTGCGTCCGCGGGTGACCGTGTAGCAGCAGGACCGGCGGACCCGAGCCGCCGTGCCGTACCCGAAGCACTGCCTCCCCCGCGTCGACGCGCTCGAGCCTGAAACCGTCGAACACGCCTTGGAGTCTAGTGCTCGCTCCGAGCCAGCGATTGTGGCCCGGCGGTTCTGCGCCCGAGGGTCAGATCGTCAGCATGTTCGAGAAACCACCGAGGCTGCCTGCCGCCACGCCGGCCACGTTCACGAGCCCCGCGAGGCGCGGGCGACGCCGGGCCAGGACCGCGACCGTACATGCCACGTAGGCCAGCAGGACGAGCTTGGCGATGGCCACTGCCCCCAGGCCGAACTCCGTCGCGAGCCGGACGACCAGCGGATTGAGCTCGGCCGCGAGACCGTGCTGCCCGACCAGGAGAAGGAAGCTCATGAGGTCGAAGAGTTGCGCGGAGGCGAGTGCCAGGATCGGGATCATCAGTCGCCAGCCTACGCCGGGAGACTGGAGCGAGGCATCGCCGCCACGTGCTCGGGCATGTCGAAGCCATCGCAGGGCAGGCTACCGTTGCCGACCGGCAACGCGCTGTCGTAACGGGCGTTGCCAACCCAAAGTACGGCTTGCCCTGCCCCCGACACAACGACACCATTCGCCCCATCAGTCGGCTCCACCGCACAAATCCGGTCGCACCTGACCTGGTGCGCGCGGTCGGGCCTCGGCACCAGGACGCGAGGACAAATCGACCGATGGCGTCAATGGCAGTCAAGGAGATCGGCCAGATCGGCCAGATCGGCCCAATGCTCACGGCGAGCGAGGTGGCCGAGATGCTGCATCTTCACGTGAACACCGTGAAGCGACTTGGAGATCGTGGCGAGCTACCCTTCTACCGAGTCTGCAAGCGGGGCGATCGCCGCTTCCGCCTCGACGACGTGATGAGCTTCCTCGCCCGCGACAAGTAACGTCCCGGGCCCTGGGCTACCCGCCCTCCAGCGCTCGCTGGAAGATGCCCAGGCCCTCATCGATCTCGTCCGCGGCCACGTTGAGCGGTGGGATCCAGCGGACGACCTGGTGGCCAGTTCCGCAGGTCAGCAGCAGTAGCCCCATGTCGGCGCAGCGTGCGATGACCCTGTCCGCGCGCTCGCCGTCCGGTTCACGGGTCGCGCGGTCGCGCACGAACTCCACCCCGATCATCAGCCCGGGCCCTCGGACGTCCCCGATGCCTTCGTCCGCCGCGACCAGGCGCTCGAGCCCTTCGCGCAGCTGAACGCCGCGTTCGCCGGCGTTGGAAACCAGTCCCTCGGTCCGGATCGTTTCGAGCACGGCAAGCCCGGCGGCACAGGCGACCGGATTGCCACCGAACGTTGTGCCGTGCGCTCCCTTGCCCCAGCGGTCGTGCAGCTCGCGGCGACTGACGATGGCGCCGAGCGGCAGGCCGTTGGCGATCGCCTTGGCCAGGCAGACGACATCCGGAACGATCGCGGCCCCCTCGAACGCCCACATCCGGCCCGTCCGGCCGTAGCCGCACTGCACCTCGTCGGCGATCAACAGGATGCCGTGCCGATCCGCGCGCTCCCGCAGGCCACGCAGATATCCCTCGGGCGCCGGATTGAACCCGCCCTCACCCTGGATCGGCTCGATGACCAAGGCAGCCACGGCGCTGGGTGGGATCACCTCCGCCAGCACTCGATCCAGCGCTGCCAGCGAACCAGAGACCGCCGCCTCCGCGTCCCCACCCCAGTCGCGGTAGACGTTCGGGAAGGGTGCCACGTGCACCCCCGGCAATAGCGGCTCGTAGCCGGTGCGGTAATTGATGCTCGACGTCGTCAGCGCCACCGAGCCGAGAGTCCTGCCGTGGAAGCCGCCGGAGAAGCAGATGATGCCGGGGCGGCCGGTGACCCTTCGTGCGAGCTTGACCGCGCCCTCGATCGCCTCTGTCCCCGAGTTTGCAAAGAACACCGTGTCGAGCGGATCGGGCAGCACAGCTGCGAGCTCGGCGGCCAGGCGGCTCACGGGCTCGACATAACCCATCCCGTTCGAGATATGGACCAAGCGGTCTGCCTGCTCGTGGATCGCGCGGGTCACCGCGGGGTGCGCATGACCAAGCACGGTTGTCGCGATCCCGCAGGCGAAGTCGAGATATGCCCGGCCGCCCGTGTCGTAGAGGCGGTGCCCGCGGCCGTGGCTCCAGCTTCGCTCGAAGTAGCGCCCGAGGACCGGCGACAGGCTGTCGGGCATTTCGGTCCAGTCAGCCAACGCGGCCGGGACCGGTGCGGGCTGGCTCGAAGGTTGATCGATCATGGTCGCCATTGGCGCTCCTGCGTGAGGCGGCAGCGTCGAGTCTAGTCGGTGCCACAATCGGGGCCATGGTGGACCTGTCGCTCAGCGACGAGAATCGGCTCCTTCAGGACATGGCGCGCGACTTCGTCGCAGCCGAAATCGCACCGAGCATCCGGGAATGGGATGCCCGCCACGAGGTCCACCAGGAAGTCTTCGCCAGCATGGCCGGCCTCGGCTTCCTCGGCGCCCCGATCCCGGAGCAGTACGGCGGCCCGGGCATGGATTACGTCAGCCTGGGCATCCTTTGCGAGGAGCTCGAGCGGGCGGACACGGCCTTCCGGGTGGTCATGAGCGTTCATGTCGGGCTCAACTCGCTGACCCTCCTCCAGTGGGGCAGCGAGGAGCAGAAGCAGCGCTTCCTCGTGCCTCAGGCCCGCGGCGAGAAGCTGGCGACCTTCGGGCTGACCGAACCAGGCGTCGGGACGGACGCCGCCAGGCTGACCACCACCGCCCGAGCCGATGGCGACGACTACCTTCTGAACGGCTCGAAGGTCTGGATCAGCCTTGCCGACGTCGCCGATCATTTCCTCGTCTTCGCCACGCTGGATCGCTCCGCCGGCCATCGCGGCATCACCGCGTTCATGGTGGAGCGCGGGATGCCCGGCTTCAGCACCGGCACGATCGAGGGGAAGCTGGGCATTCATGCCGGCAATACCGGCACGCTCTTCTTCGACGACGTGCGCGTGCCCGCCGCGAACCGCATCGGCGAGGAGGGCGAGGGCTTCACGATCGCGATGAGCGCGATCGACCAGGGTCGCTATACCGTTGCCTCGGGTGCGGTCGGCCTGGCCCAGGCCTGCCTGGACGCGTCAGTTCGCTACGCGCATGAGCGCCAAACCTTCGGCGACGAGATCGGCCGGCACCAGCTCGTCAAGCAGATGATCGCCCGGATGGGGCAGGGGACCGAGGCGGGCCGGCTGCTCTGTCGCCAGGCCGCCTGGCTCAAGAATCGTGGCGAACGGAACACGCGGGAGACCAGCCTGGCGAAGTGGTTCTGCACAGACCACGCGGTGCAGGCCGCCCTCGACGCCGTCCAGATCCACGGGGCGTACGGGTATTCCAACGAGTATCCGGTGGAGCGCTATCTGCGCAACGCCAAGGCGGCCGTGATCTATGAGGGCACCAGCCAGCTCCACACGCTCATCCAGGCGGACTATCTGCTGGGGTATCGAGAGGATCGACCGCTTCGCCGCCCGCCTCTTCCGGCGCCGGGGTTCGAGTCTCGCTGACCGAGCCCGATCCGGGCGACAGCGCAAGCTCGAGAGCCTTCTCGACCGACAGCGCCCGCCCTTCGGCCACCGCCTCGGCCAGGCCCTCCGACTCCCAGGACTTCACAAGCTCACCCCGGCCCTCGGCCTCAGTCGAGAAGCTGGCCAGCCTGGTGCCGGTGGAGGCCTCAAGGGCCATCGAGGCCCCGGCCAGCCGTGCGCCGAGATGCGGGTCGCCGTCGGCCGCGGCGATCGCTGCAGCGGTCGCCAGCCCGAGCACGATGCCGGAAATATCTCCCACGGCTCGGAACATCCGGAGCGCCTCGGTGTTGTTCTGCCTGGCCTCAGCCACGTCACCGAGGTTCAACATGACCCCGGCGAGCATGTAGAGGGACCAGGAGATCCCGAAGGTGCTCTTCTGCTCCCGGTAGAGCTCCAGGCTCTCGCGGAACAGTGGCACGGCAGCCTCCGGGTCGGATGCGAAATAGCGGCTGTTGCCCAGGCCCCACAGCACATTGGCCAGGCCTGGCCGATCCCCGAGCTCTCGATAGATGGCCAGCGCCTCCTCCAGGTAGGGCGTGCTCATCTGCCAGGAGGTCGGATGGTCCGGCGTCTCCGAGACCGTGAATGCCACGTTGTAGAGCGCATTCGCGATCTGTCGCCGGTCGCCCAGCCGGCGCATCGTGACGAGGCTCTCCTGGTAGTGGGGGGTAGCGCGGCTTAGATCGCCCTGCCAGTAGGCGATGCCGCCCGCCGCCTCCTGGGCGCGGCCCCACTCGAGCAGCAGCTCCCGCCTGCCTGGCACCGCGAGCGCCGCCTCGACCCGTTCGCGCGCTTCGTGCAGGTGGCCGCGCATGTGCCAGAAGCGCCACATGGCCGCCACGAGCCGGAGGGCTGTCGCGGGCTCCGGCTCCTCGATCGCCCAGGTAAGGGCTGCCCGGATATTGTGGTGCTCGAGGTCGAGTCGATCGAGCGCAACCTTCGGTTCGGGGCCGATGAGCTCGGGCTCCAACGCCTCGGCCAGCGCAAGGTACGCCGCGGCATGGCGTCGCCCGATCTCGGCCGCGTTGCCGCCGGACTGCAAGCGCTCGACGGCGAACTCGCGGATGGTCTCGAGCATCAGGAATCTCGGCTCGCCGTTGATCTCCCGCTGTCGTACGAGGCTCTGGTCGACCAGGCCGGCAAGGCCGTCGAGGATGTCCACGCCGATCTCGGACGCCGGGCCGCAGACCTCCTCCACCTGGTCGAGCGTCGCTCCGCCGACGAAGACGCCGAGCCTGGCGAAGAGACGCCTCGACCCTTCATCGAGCAGATCGTGGCTCCACTCGATCGCGCCGCGGAGCGTCTGCTGGCGGGCGGGAAGGTCCCGTGCGCCGCCCGTCCCCAGCAGGTTGAGCCGGCTCTGGAGCCGCGAGAGCATGGCCTGGGGTGGGAGGAGCTTGACGCGTGCGGCGGCGAGCTCGATGGCGAGAGGCAGGCCGTCGAGCCGCGCGCAGATCTCAGCCACCGCGGCGGCGTTGTCATTGGTGATGCGGAAGTCCGGCTTCACCGCGAGTGCCCGCTCGATGAACAGCGTCACCGCCTCGTACTGCGACAGCGAGTCCACCGAGAGAGCGCCGGCGGAGGGCAGGCCCAGCGGCGGTACCGGGAACTCCTGCTCGCCGTAGATGCGGAGCGCGGCTCGGCTGCTCACGATCATGCCCAGCCGCTCGTTCACCTTGAGCATCTGCCCCAGGACGCCGGCGGCCGGCAGCACCTGTTCGAAATTGTCCAGGACGAGGAGCAGGCACTTGCCGGGCAGGTACTCCAGCAGCCGCTCGAGAGGCGGCCGGCCGGCCGCCTCCTGGATCCCCAGCGTCCGCGCGATGACCGACGGAACGAGATCCGGGTCGGTGATCGGCGCGAGTGCCACGAAGTACACGCCGTCGGGATACTCGTCGGCGACCGAGGCGGCGATCTGCAAGCTCAGGCGCGTCTTGCCCGTGCCTCCGGGTCCGGTCAGCGTGAGCAGGCGGCCGGCGCTCGAGCTCAGCAACCGCCGACTCTCTTCCAGCTCCCGACGGCGGCCGATGAAGCTCGTGAGTTGGGTCGGAAGGTTGTTGGGCGTCTGATCCAGGCTGCGCAGCGCCGGGAACTCGCTCGCGAGCCCTTCGACCGTGAGCTGATAGAGCTGTTCGCCATCACCAAGGTCCTTGAGTCGATGGCGCCCGAGGTCTGTGGTTGTCGTGCCTGGCGGAAGCGAGCCCTGGATCAGCGCTCGTGTTGGATCCGATACGACGATCTGGCCCCCGTGGCCGGCGGCCGCGATCCTCGCGGCGCGATGGACCTCGTAGCCCACATAGTCGTCCCCGACAAGCGCTGCCTCGCCCGTGTGGAGGCCCATGCGAACGCGGACCAGGCCGTTCTCTGGCCAGGCATGAGCGGCCAGCGCGCGCTGGGCTTCGGCTGCCCCCTGCGCAGCGGACGTGGCGCTGTCGAACGCAACAAAAAGGGAATCGCCCTCGCTCCCGACCAGGGCGCCGCCGCACGGACCGACGGCCTCACCGATCAGCCGGCGCTGCGTTTCCAGCAGCCTTTCGTAGGCAGCGCCGTGCTCCGCCGCGAGGCGCGTGGACCCCTCGATATCGGTGAACAGGAACGTGACGGTCCCTGTCGGCAGAGGTGGGGAGCCTGTCACGGCGCGTCCCTCAGTGGTCCCCCGGAAAAGGTCATGCTGAACGCCCCGCGCCTGAGCCGTCAACCTCCGCCGGGCAGCTCCACTGGAATCTCGACGGGCGTCGACGTCGAGCCGGCGCGGACGGGCCGTGCATTCATTGCGATCAGCCGACCGTCACGGCGGAGCCTTTAGGCACGCGTGTGGGCGAGAGGCCGCGCCGGTGACATGCGCGGGCAAAGATGATTGCATCGCGCAGCGCGCAGGCCAGGGGATCGTTGTTGAAATAGACGTAGAGGTTCCTGCGCGCTCCGTAGGTCCCGACCAGGCGCTGGGCCCACGCCTCCATCGACGTCCGGCCGTAGCAAGGCCGCGGCGCCGCCCGCCCCTCATGGAAGCGAACGTAGCCGAAATCCGCCGTATCCCAGAGCGGCGTGAGCACGCCGCGGCGGCGGCCAGGCAGAGCGCGGCAGTGTGACGTTCGAGCAATCGCCGGACCTCCGCCGTGTACCAGGTCTCGTGGCGGAACTCCACGGCCACCCGCATGCCGGGCGGGAACTGCTCGAGGGTGGCCGCCAGTCGCGGGACGTCGGACTGGAGCGACGGCGGCAGCTGGATCAGCACGGGCCCAAGCTTGTCGCCTAGGCCGGTGGCCCGCTGCATGAACCGCTCGACGGGCTCAGCCGGCTCGCGCAACCGCCTGATGTGGGTGAGGTAGCGGCTCAGCTTGACCGCCATGAGGAAGTCGTCCGGCGTCCGCGCGCGCCAGGCCTCGAACGTCTTGCGCTCGGGCAGCCGGTAGAAGGCATTGTTTGACTCGACCGTCGCGAAGCGCTCGGCGAAGAACTCGAGCCAGCCGGCCTGGGGAGTCTCGGGCGGGTAGAAGCGGTTCTTCCAATGTGCGTACTGCCAGCCGGATGTGCCGATCCAGACGGTCATCGGGCGAGCCTACTCGCCAGACGACCGGCTGACGCGCGACGCCCTGATCGACGGGTACGATGCGGACCATGAGCGTGGACGATCGGTTCGAGGACCTGCTCGACGCGCTTGCCGGCTTTTACCGAAGCTGGCTGATCTACCTGGGCCTTGAGCTTGGTCTCATGAGGCAGCTCCACGACGCGACCTCGGGGGGTCTGACGACCGACGAGCTGGCACAGCGGTCCGGCTGCGCACGCGTCCCAGTGCAGGGCTGGTGCCGCGCCGCATACGCATACAACCTGCTCGAAGCGAACCAGCCGGGATCCGAGTCAGCGCGCTTTTCGATCGATGCGGAGCTGGCCGCAGTTCTCCTGGACGAGGAGCGTCCCGAGTATCTCGGCGGTCAATTTCTCTTCACGGTGGGTGCCAGCCAGGACTACGGTCGAATGCTCGATTTCTTCCGGACGGGTGAGCCACTCCGACAGCGGTCGGCCAGCTTCCATCGCTTTGTCGAGAAGTTGAATACCCAGGACATCGCGGTGTTCTTCGAGCAGGCTCTGCCAGAGCTGACCGAACTTCGCCAGCGCCTGCAGAGAGCGGGGGCGGCCGCGCTCGACGTTGCCTGCGGCGGCGGTCTCTGGCTGTTGGCCGCGGCTCGAACCTTTCCGGAGCTTCGGTTGCAAGGCCTGGATTTCGAGCCGGAACTGATCGAGCGGGCCCAAGGCCGGCTGGCGGAGGCCGGACTCTCGGATCGCATCATGATCGAGCCTGGAGACCCGTCCCGCGATCTGCCCGCAGGGCCCTTCGCTCTCGTCTATATCCAGGACATCCTGCATGAGCTACCAGAGCCGACGGTCGTGCTGGGCTCTGCCTGGTCCCGCGTCGAGCCAGGCGGAATGCTCGTTGTGCTCGACTGGTGCATTCCCGACGACTGGATTGAGTACCGGACTCCGTTCGGCGAGCTCATCTGGGGATACCAGCTCGATGAGCTCTACCAGGGGACGAGCCTGCTCACGCGCAGCGAGTTCAAGCGGCTGTTCGAGAAGGCCGGTATCGGGACGCCTGAGCTGCTGGAGCTGGAGGCCGGTGCCTCCCTCTTCCTCGCCCGGCGGGAAGGCTGACCGAGGGCAGCCTACTCGGAGACCGTGATCGTCCCGGTCATGGTCGTCGGGTGAATTCCGCAGACGTACGGGAAGGAGCCCGCGGCGTCGAAGGTTCGCTCATAGCTGTCCCCGGCGTTGAGCTGATCGCTCTCCGGCTCGCCGTCTTCCCACTTGACCGTGTGGGGAGCACTCCCATCGTGCGTCCAGACAACCGTTTCGCCAGGCGTCACGTCCACGTCCTGCGGCTCGAACCCGAAGTCGACGATCGACACCTCGCTGCCCGCACCTGTGCCTGACGAGGCGGAGGCTGGCGCGTCTGGGGTAGCCTCGGCCTGAGCCGGGACAGAGGCGGCCTCCGTCGCTGGAGCGTCAGAGGCCCCTGCCGATGCTGCCGCGCTCGGCGCTCCGGTCGGTGCCGCTGAGGAGCAGGCGGTCAGCGCGATGGCCAGAAGGACGATCGAGACCAACGAGAAGAAGCGCAAGGGTGGGTCCTCCGGGAGGTTTGACCTGGCCGCAGCTCGGCCCTGAGATGGGATACGGCGTGGGGGGTTCATCGGTTCACCGACCGACGCTTGGCTGGCATTCCGCTCGGCCGCAGCAGGTGATCGACCAGCTTACGGCAGTCGGGGCCACACGCGTCGTCGGAGATCCGGAAACCGCAGACGCAACCGTGATGGCCCTTGCCGACGCGGTGGTCGTCGTTCACAGCGGCCCCGAGCGGTTGAGCTGGCACGAACCGGTGACGGTCACGGAGGACGGCCTCCTTCCGTTGCCCTCCCTTGCGGCAGTCGGATGGGCCACGGTGGAGATTCGTCGCGCGGCGCGGCAGCTCGGGCTTCGTGTCACCGACGAGCGGTCTGACGACGTTCTCGGCGCCACGGCGGCGCTAACCGTGTCGCGCGGCGGTGGCGACGCGAGCGAGCTCTACCCCTCGGGCACCAGACTCGTCCTACTCGAACCTTCCACGGAAGGCAGGCTCGCGGCCGCCCTGGCCCGGAGCGGCGAGGGGCCGGTCTGTCTCTACATCGCCGCGGATCTGGGCGCGAGCGACCGGCCGGGATCGGTGGGTGGACGGTCGGGGCAGACGGCCCTCGGCCTGGGGGCGCTTCTCGCGCCGATCGCGCGGTCCGGGCCGTTCGTGCTGGCCGTGCCGCTACCATCGCGTTGATGGAACGCAGCGCGTTGTCGATCCGAGCCGCAACGGCGGGCGACGCCGAGCGCATCGCGCACCTCTTCACCGACGAGGGTTACCCGGCTGGGCTCAGCGACATCCTCGACCGCCTCGCCCGGTTCGGGTCGGAGTTCTCGAGCGTCCACGTTGCGGAGGCCAGCGGCGAGGTGGTCGGCTTCGTGGCGGTTCACATCATGCCCCGCTTCGAGCACAGCGACCGGATCTGCAGGGTGCTGGCGCTCGTTGTCGACCCCGGCGTGCGGGAGCGAGGCGTCGGTCACCAGTTGATGGAGGAGGCTGAGGAGCTTGCCCGGAACACGGGTTGCGCCTTCATCGAGGTCACCGCGGGACACCATCGCTCCGAGGCGCTCCGGCTATACGAGCAGATCGGCTACGAACCGGGCATCGCTACCTACCTGCGCAAGCGCCTCTGATCGGTGGCAGCGCGGAAGCACGAGTCGATCGAGGTCGCCGGCCGCGAGCTCGCGGTCAGCAATCCTGACAAGGTCTTCTTTGGGCAAACCGGACATACCAAGATTGACCTCGTCCGGTACTACCTCTCCGTCGCCGACGGAGCGCTGCGCGGGGCCGGTGGCCGGCCGATGGCGCTCAAGCGGTTTGTCAACGGGGCCGACGGTGAGTTCTTCTTCCAGAAGCGCGCCCCGGAGAACCGACCGGACTGGATCGAGACGGTCGAATTGAGCTTCCCGTCAGGGCGGACCGCCGACGAGATCGTCCTGCGTGACGCCGCCCAGCTGGCCTGGATCGTCAACCTCGGCTGCATCGATCTCAATCCGCACCCCGTCCGCGCCGACGACCTCGATCATCCCGACGAGCTGCGGGTCGACCTCGATCCGGTCCCAGGGGTGACCTGGCAGCAGGTCCGCGAGGTTGCGATGGTCACCCACGACGCGCTCGAGTCCGTCGGGCTGATCGGCTGGCCGAAGACGTCCGGGTCCCGTGGCATCCACGTCAACGTCCGCATCGAGCGGCGATGGACCTTCGACGAGGTCCGACGCGCCGCCCTGGCGCTGGCCCGCGAGGTCGAGCGGCGGGCTCCCGAGATCGCGACGAGCAAGTGGTGGAAGGAGGAGCGCCATGGCGTCTTCCTCGACTACAACCAGAACGCCAAGGATCGAACGGTTGCCTCCGCCTACTCGGTGCGACCCACCCCTGACGCCCGGGTGTCCATGCCGCTTCGCTGGGCGCAGGTTCCTGAGGTCGAAGCCGCGGATTTCACACTTGCCACGGTGCCTGCCCTTGTTGCAGCGCACGGCGACGCCGGAGAGGGGATCGATGGGGCCGTTGGCTCGCTCGAGGCGCTCCTCGAGGTGTCCGCCCGGCAGGAGGCGGAAGGGCTCGGCGACGCTCCCTGGCCGCCGCACTATGCGAAGCAGACCGGCGAGCCGCCACGCGTCCAGCCCTCCAAGCGCCGCCGGCCCGGGCCGGGTGATCCGGGCGGCCCGGGTGGCCCGGTGGTTGCCCCAGAAATGCCCAGACCGGGCCAGACGACGGGTCGTCGACGCTCGTCGGTCCCGCTCATCGAGATCGGCCGCGCCGCCGGCAAGGCGGAAGCCCTGGCCGGCCTGGAGCGATGGAAGGAACGGCATCCGGAGGCGGCTGCGCTATTACAGCCGGCGGACGTCCTCGTCGATGCCATGCGTGGCCGCTACACGACCTGGACGCGTATCCGCGTCAACCTGAATAACGTACCGGCCGCTGAACGGCCTGAGCAGGAACCGCTGGACCCTGACTACGACCCGTGGGCAGAATTTCAAGCCGGACGGAAGCGTGGGGCGGCCGATGCCTAGCGCGTGACTGTCGTGGTCGCGGCGGTGGTGGCGGCGGTGGTCTCGGCTGGATGGCGGTCGAAGTAGCGCCCGGCACTCGCCAGGGCGGCGATGGTGAAGCCATAGCCCACGGTCAGCAACAGGGCCAGGAAGGTGAAGCCCGGACTGCCTGGCTGATCCGCGGCGGCGGGAGCGGTCAGCGAGCCGACCAGGATGACGATCCAGAGCAGCAGCCCGAAGCCGGCCACCAGGATGCCCAGGAAGCGACCCCAATTCCGGCGCGCGATGCTGCCCAGGCCGCCAACCAGGTGGAGGACTCCAAAGAGCAGGGCGAGCACACCCACGGCACTCGCGGCCCCTTGAATGGCCGAGGCCATGCCGGGGTCAAAATTGCCGCCAGCGTCATCGAAGAGTGAGCCGAAAGCGAACGAAGTCAAGCCGACGAGCGTGACGAGGACACCGAGCACAACCAGGAAGGCCGCCGCTACGGTGACCTTGCCCGGTCGGTCTGAGCTGGACGGCGCTTCCCACTGCGTCACGGTGGACGACTCCGAAGCAACTGCAGGCGAGGTGGCTGTGGTCGTGGCGACCGGCGCAGGACCGTCCTGGCGGGTGCCGATCTCGCGTTCCAGGGCCATTGAACTCCCTCTTGGTGAGCTATCGGGCCGATCCTAACCCCGCAGATCGAAGATTTCGGATAGCTCGGATGGGGGGGTCGCCTCAAGCTGGTCGTACCGGCATGCCTGTGGCGATTTATCGGGTCGCCAACGCCGGAAGGTCGTGCCGTGGCGGAAGCGGTCACCCTGAAGGTGGTCGTAGGCCACCTCGCAGGCGCGCTCGATCCTGAGCGGCTCCCAGCTGAGATCCTTGCCCCGGTTCCAGCGGCTCGTGGCGCCCGGCATGCGTTGGCCGCCCTCAGCCGTTTCAGTGGCCCACGCCGCCCACTCCGACCAGGGGTGCCCCTGGAGCGCCTCCTGGCGAAGCGGCTCGAGCTCGGCCACGAGAGCCGCGCGTCGCTCCATGCGGAAGCTGGAGGTGACGCCGACGTGGTGAAGCGTGCCGTCGGCGTCGTAGAGCCCGAGCAGCAGCGAACCGACGTGCGTGCCCGGGCCGTTCTTGTGCCAGCGGAAGCCGGCCACCACGCAGTCGGCCGTCCGCTGGTGCTTGATCTTGAGCATCGCTCGCTTGCCCGGCTCGTAGATCCCGTCCAGCCGCTTGGCGATGACGCCGTCGAGCCCCGCCCCCTCGAAGCGCCGGAACCAGTCAGCGGCCAGATCGGCGTCGGTCGTGGCGGGGGTCAGGTGGACCGGCCCCGCGGAGGCAGTCAGCACCTGCTCCAGCTGGCCACGCCGCTCAAACTGGGGGACTCGCCGGAGATCGTCGTCGTTGCGTGCCAGCAGGTCCCAGGCCACGAACGAGGCAGGCTTTTCGGCGGCCAGCATCTGCACGCGCGAGGCGGCGGGGTGGATGCGCAGCAGCAGCGCCTCGAAGTCCAGGCCGTTCTCGCCCGCGATGACGATCTCGCCGTCGATGACACATCGCTCGGGGATGCTCGCGACCAGCGGGTCCGAGAGCTCGGGGAAATACCGGTTGAGCGGTTTCAGGTCGCGGCTCTGCAGGTACACGTCGTGGCCGTCGCGGAAGCAGAGGGCGCGAAAGCCATCCCACTTGGGTTCGTAGAGCCAACCATCCCCGCCCGGAATGGCGTCGGCCGGCCGGGCCAGCATCGGTTCCAAGGGTGGATCGAAGGGCAGCGCCATGGCTCGACTATAGGCCGTGCTAGTCTCGCTTGATGCCCCCGCCCACCTTTCGCGGAGATCCGTACCGGGAGCTCGGCGTTCCCGCTGACGCGAGCGACGAGTCGATCAAGCGCCGCTGGCGTGACCTCGCGCGTGAGCATCACCCCGACCGGGCGGCGAAGGATTCGTCCGAGGCACGAAGGCTGACGCGTCGGATGGCACGGATCAACGCCGCCTATGACCTGCTCCGGGATTCTGAACGACGAGCAGCCTACGACTCCCGCCCCGGCACCGGCCCAGGTGGCTCGTCGTCGTCACGGCGACGAGACGCCGCCACCTTCACCTCGCGTGGGGAGGCCTGCCGTCGCGGCCCCCCGCCGCCTCGTCCCACGCGCCCCGTCACCGCGCGCTTCGACACCACCGGGATCTATCACTCGCGCAATGCCACGACGAGTGCGACCACCCCCAACTATCGCCGCCAGCAGCCGGTGAGTACCCGCGAGCGCGAGTTCGAGCGCGAGCCGCTCAGGGCCAGCCGCCCCAACGGCCCGGTGGAGCGGCGTCCCGGTCAGGACGGCGCCCGAACCCCCACCCTCGACGAGGCGCGCGCCGCCGAGCTCGTGTTCGGCAAGTTCCGCGGTCTGACGCTGGGCGAGGTGGAGGCCTCGGAGCCAACCTATATCGACTGGATCGCCCGTACGATCACTCGCGACCGCGACCTTGTGATCTGCGCCCGCGTGATCCAGGCAGGCTTGGATGAGCGAGGTGTGGAGCGGCCGGTGCGGCCAGAGGCCTCCGCCTTCGGCGCGCGGACAGAAGAAGAGGCTCCGGCAAGAAGTGCCGGAGCCCCAGGCTGAGGGATAAGTCCACCGTCGTTCTCGGCCGGCCCGTCGGCCGGATCGGTCCAGTCACTCGACTCGTGAGGCGGGAGCGGCAAGCCCTCAGATTGCGGCGTCCATCCACGCCGCCCTCCAAGGCGAGGTTTGCGGTTCGTTCCCGTATCCGGTTGTCGACGCCTCGGGTGCCTCCCGGCACTGAACGACGGCTTGTCGTAGACCGTACGTCCGCGGCAGGCGAGCGACAATGAGGCGCCCGTACTGCCTGGTGGGTCCGAAGGTCGCAAGCGTCGACGCACCACCCTGGCGCTTTGGCGCGCCGGTCAGCTGGGGCCCGGAGAGGGAGTGCCGGGCTCTGCAACGTTGCCGGCACCGCAGTCAATCGTCACCGACCTGACCGCAGCGCCGAGACGGGCCCGGCTTCCCTCGAGCGAATCGAGCGTCTGAAAAACGCCGCTGCCGAGCCGCTCTTCGACGGCCTGCGTTACCGAGGAGCCCAGCCGCGCTGCCCAGCGCCTCCCCACCAGACCCGCGTGGAAACCGAGGAGTCGGGCAAGCAGGTATCCGATCAGCAGCACGACCGCCAGGAAGAGGACCGGCTGGGGCACCGGCCCCAACAGGGGAAGTTGGACCGTGGCCAGCGAGGTGTCGCCCGCCACCCACAGGGCGATGAACCAGAGAGCAGCAAAGGCGAGCAGGGCTGCCACCACGAACTGCCCGCCCCCGATCAGCCACCAGAAGCGGCTGCGGGGTGGCTCGAACGCCATCGATGGCGCCGTGATCGCCCGGTCGATCGCCTCGCCCAGCCGCTGCTCGACCGGGCCCGGTTCACCGATGGCCGCCAGGGCGGGCCGCGCCTGCGGCGGCACGGCCGGCATTGCTTCCCGTACCAGCCGGCGGAGAGGCTCGGAGGCGTGTGCGAGGGAGCCCCTGGTCCGCCACCGGCGGAGGTAACCGGACGGGTCGGCGGCCGCTTGTTCGCGGCCGCTCCAGCGGTAGGCGAAGCTGGTCACCGCGCCCATCGGGCCGCCCCCGCGG
>JACDFU010000126.1 GCA_013815585.1 Chloroflexota bacterium | reverse complement strand
GATTACGACCCTCGGTGAAATAGGCCTGCATCAGGCGCTCGGTGAGGCGGTGTTGCAACGGGCTGCCACCCTGGTCCAAGGCGAGGTCGAGCAGCCGGTGCGCGTCGAAGGTGTTCACCCGCTGCGCCAGGTCCAGGCGCAGATCGATTTGCTCACCGGCGGCGGCCGCCTGCAGCTCGGTCATGGTGGCGTCGACCTTCGCCTGGTCGCCGATCTTGGCCGCGTACGCCTGCAGGTGCGGCACCGGCTCGGCCGGCGCCTCGGGATCGAGCTGGAACGGGCGCCAGGTGACCTCGACGTCGTTTCCACCCGGGAAGTTTGCCAGCGCCTTTTCGAAGCGGCGCTTGCCGATGTAGCACCACGGGCAGACGACGTCGGAGTAGATCTCGATGTTCACAATCCGCCTCAGGCTTCCGGGTCTTTGGGGCGCCCGGAGCCGGTCAGCTCCGCCTGCTTCTCCTCCTCGGAGGTAACCGGACGCGCCGGCGGCTCCTCGAGCGGCGTGAAGAAGCCCTTGATGGCCCGGCCCATGCCGCCGATGTGGTTCATCCGCTTGGGCACCGGAGCTCCGCCGTACTGCAGTGAACCGTGACCGTGCGCGTCGACCGGCCCGAGCGGCTGGTGCACCTCGATGAACTCACCGTGCGGAAGCCGTCGGATGATGCCGGTCTCGACGCCGTGCTCGAGGACTTCCCGGTCGTGCAGCTGCAGGCCCAGGCAGACCCGGTAGGCGATCCAGTACGCGATGGGCGGGGCCAGGATCAGCCCGATCCGGCCGATCCAGGTCATCACGTTGAGGCTGATGTCGAACTTGTCCGCGATGAGGTCATTTCCGCCGGAGATCCACAGCACGGTGTAGAACGCGAGGGCCATGGCGCCGATCGCCGTGCGCACCGGCACGTCACGAGGTCGCTGCAGCAGGTTGTGATGCGCGCGGTCCTTGGTGAGTTTGGCTTCGATGAACGGGTACAGCCCGAGCAGCGTGAAGAGCAGGCCGGGCAGGACGATCGTCGGCCAGAACAACGGCGGGATGTTGTACCCGAAGATGTACAGGTCCCACGCCGGGAACAGCCTCGTCGAGCCGTCGAGGAAGCCGATGTACCAGTCCGGCTGCGACCCGGCGCTGACCTGCGATGGGTCGTACGGCCCGTACAGCCAGATCGGGTTGATCTGCACCAGCCCGCCGAGGGCGGCGGTGATGCCGAAGACCACCATGAAGAAGCCGGTGCTCTTGGCCGCGAAGACCGGAAACATCCGCTTGCCGACGACGTTGTCCTCGGTCCGGCCGGGTCCGGGGTACTGGGTGTGCTTGTTCTTGACCACCAGCAGCAGGTGCACGGCGATCAGGGCGAGCAGGATGCCGGGGATCAGCAGCACGTGCAGGATGTAGAACCGGCCGATGATGACCGTGCCGGGGAACTCCCCACCGAAGATCGCGAAGGACAGCCATGACCCGACCACCGGGATCGACAGGAAAATCGCGTTGATGATGCGCAGGCCGGTGCCGGACAGCAGGTCGTCGGTCAGGGAGTACCCGAAGACACCCTCAAGAAGGGCCAGCACGAGCAGTCCGACACCGATCACCCAGTTGGCCTCACGGGGCTTGCGGAAGGCACCGGTGAAGAACGTCCGCATCAGGTGTACGACGATGGACGCGACGAACAGCAGCGCCGCCCAGTGGTGAATCTGCCGGATCAGCAACCCGCCGCGGACGTCGAAGGAGATGTCCAGTGAGGTCGCGTACGCCCGGGACATCTCGATGCCGCGCAGCGGCGCGTAGCTGCCGTCGTAGACGATCTCCTGCATCGAGGCGTCGAAGAAGAACGTCAAGTACGTCCCGGTGAGCAGCAGGATGATGAAGGAGTAGAGCGCGATCTCACCGAGCAGGAACGACCAGTGGTCGGGGAAGACCTTGTTCAGCGTGCGGCGGAGCGGCGCGGAGATGGTCAGCCGCTCATCCAACGCGCTGGCTGTGCGTCCGGCCGGAGTGGCCGGCCGCTGAATGGCCGTCCTGCTGCTCATGTCGAACGCTCCCAGAACGCCGGGCCGATGGGTTCGATGAAGTCACTCTTCGCCACGAAGTATCCGTCGGCGTCGACCTCGACCGCCAGTTGCGGCAACGACCGGGTCGCCGGTCCGAAGATGGACCTGGCGCCGTCGGTGGCGACGAACTGTGACTGGTGACAGGGGCAGAGGATGCGGGCGGTCTCCTGCTCATACAGCGAGACCGGGCAACCGGCGTGCGTGCAGATCTTCGAGTAGGCGACGAAGTCGTTCCAGTGGAAGTCCTCCTGGCCCGGCCGGGGACGGAATTCGTCCACCTGGTTGGGCAGCAGCCTGATCAGCATGGCCACGCCGTCGGAGGACCGAGCACCGCCCTCGACCGGCGGAAAGACCGTCTGCAGCGCGCCGGGGCGCATGTCGGCGGGCCGGATCGGCAGGCCGCCCAGGGTGAGCAGGCGCATGCCCGGCTCCCATGGCGTCTCGAACAACGCGGTGCCCGGCTTCTTGATCAGGCCACCCAGCGGGAAAACCGCCATCAGTCCGAGCATCAGGCCGCCGAAGCCGAGGGACCGCTTCACCAGCGTGCGCCGGGCGATCCCCGTCGCGTTGCCGACGGCGACCAGCGTCGCGGCGGTGGTCTGCCGCTCAATCTCCGGCGAGGCGCCTTCATGGCGGTCCTGGACGGTGACCTCGTAGGGCATCAGCTTCTTGGCCCACAGCACGACACCGACGCCGACGAGGGTGAGCGCGAGCCCCATCATCAGGCCCAGCAGCGGGGTGTAGAGCGCCGACAGGTCGTACCCGCCGCCTGGGGTCTCGACCTGCCATGGCCACGCCACGAAGATCACCATGAACGCCAAGGCGGAGAGCCCGGCGCCGGCAAAGGCGGCGGCGACCTGCCGCTCCGCGCGGCGCTCGGCTGGCGAGCCGGGCCGGACCGGCTGCTCGGAGTAAATGACCTCTACGCCGTCCATCTTCCCGCCGAGGGTGACCAGATCTTCCCGGCTCATGCGGGCCAGTTCCGCATCGGATGGCCCAGGCCCTGGCTGCGGCGGATTGCCGGGCATCGGCTGGGCGCCACCCGGCGGCTGAGAGGGGCCGCTCGTGCTGGTCATGAGCGGGTCCCGACCCAGAAGCAGGCGATGACGCACCCGGCGATGCCGACCACCCAGATGATGAGGCCCTCGGGGACCGGACCGGCCCGGCCGATGCTGAGGCCGCCCGGATCGGCGGTCTCATTGAGCGTCTGCACGTAGTTGATGATGGCCCGCTTGTTCTCCGGGGTGAGCTGGTTGTCGCCGAAGACCGGCATGTTCTGCGGGCCCGAGAGCATCGCAGTGTAGATGTCCAGATCGGAGGACTGGTTCAAGGACGGAGCGTTCTTCCCCGATGACAGGGCTCCACCGCTGCCAGCGAAGTTGTGGCAGGACGCGCAGTTCAGCCGGAACAGCTCGCCACCCTCGGCGAGTTCCCCGTCACGCAGATCCTCCTCGGCGGGCAGTTCCGGTCCGCCGCCGTACGTCTGGATGTAGGCCATCAGCTGATTGACCTCGGCGTCGTCGTACACCGGGGTCTTGCGCTGTGCCTGCGCCTCGTGTTGTGCCAGCGGCATCCGACCGGTGGCGACCTGGAAGTAGACGGAGGCCTCGCCGACGCCGATCAGGGAAGGCCCCTGCTCCTCGACGCCCTGCAGGTTGGCGCCATGGCAGGTGATGCAGGAGTTCTCGTAGATCTCCTGACCGGCCATGGCCTCGACCGACAGGCCGGTGTCCTGCGCTGAGCTGCTCGGTGCGGCGAACGAGTAACCGATCCCGACCGCAACGAGGGCGACGGCAAGCGCCAACCCCGACGACGTGCGCTTGCGCAGCCGGGCGAGTCTGGTCACGTCACGCACCTTTACCGGACGAAGTAGATGGTCGCGAACAGCCCGACCCAGACGATGTCGACGAAGTGCCAGTAATAGGAGACCACGATGGCGGCGGTGGCCTGAGCGGGGGTGAACCGGCCCATCGTGGATCTCATCAGCATGAAGACGAACGCCAGCAGACCGCCGATGACGTGCGCAGCGTGGAAACCGGTCGTCAGGTAGAAGACCGACCCGTACGTCGACGAGCTCAGCGTCGTGCCCTCGCTGACCAGGGCGCGGTATTCGTTGAACTGTCCGAGGACGAACAGCAGCCCGAGGAAGAAGGTGAAGACGAACCACCGACGCAGCCCAAAGGCGTTGCCCTTCTCCGCCTCGAACACGCCCAGCTGACAGGTGACCGAGGACAGGACCAGGATGATCGTGAAGACGAGGGCGTACGGGACGTTGAGCTCGGTGGGCTCCGGCGGCCAGGGCTCCCCGTGCACCGCCTTGGCGGTGAAGTACATCGCGAACAACCCGGCGAAGAACATGAGTTCGCTGGACAGCCAGACGATGGTGCCCACGCTGACCATGTTCGGCCGGGTCAGCGAATGCACCCGGCCGGCCTCGAAGGTGGGGATCGCCGCGCTCAAACGTCGGCCTCGCTGCGCTCGCTCACGAGGCCATTATGGCCTGCCGCACCGACGTTGACCGGGGCGGGGTACGGCGCGCCCGACAACGTAATCTTGGGGGCGTGTCCATGGCCAGCGCAGCGGAGTCGGTGCCGCCGTTCACCCCACTGCGACTGGTCACCGAGTCGTCCTTCGACCCCGTGGTCGGCACCATGCTCGTCCTGTCCGGCGGGCTGTACCTGTGGGGCGTCCACCGCCTCCGGCTGCGCGGCGATCAGTGGAGTACCGGACGGACAGTGGCGTGGCTGGCCGGCGGACTCGGCTCGATCGCAGTTGTGACTCTGGGCGGGGTGGCCGCCTACGAGGACACGCTGTTCAGCCTGCACATGGTGCAGCACATGGTGCTGTCCATGGTCGCCCCCGTCTTTCTCGCCCTTGGCGCCCCGGTGACGCTCGCGTTGCGCGCGCTGCCGCACCGCGCTGCCGCCCGCCGCGTTCTGCTGGCCACCCTGCACAGCCGTGCGGTCCGGCTGCTGACGTTCCCGCTGATCCCGTTCCTCATCTTCGTGGCCAGCCCGTTCGCCCTGTACTTCACCGGCTGGTACGCAGCCACCCTGTCGAACCCGTGGCTGCACGAGGCGATGCACCTGCATTTCCTGCTCGTCGGCTGCCTGTTCTTCTGGCCCGTGGTAGGCCTCGACCCCATTCCGGGCACGGTCAGCAACCCTATGCGAATGCTGATCCTGGCGGCGACGTTGCCGTTGCACGCCATCCTCGGCCTGACGATCATGAACCAGAGCACGCTGACCGCGGCCGAGCACTACCTGGCGCTGAACCTGGTCTGGTCCGATCCGGTCAGCGAGCAGCGAGTCGGAGGCGGCCTGCTGTGGGCGTCGGGCGATCTGGTGGGGCTGCTCATGCTGGGAGTGGCGGCGTACCAGTGGATGCGCGCCTCCGAGCGCGAAGCCGTGCGCGAGGACCGGCGCCTGGACCGGCTTGAAGCGCTGCGGGCCGGAGAGACAGGCGTGAGTGAGCGCAGCGAACGAACGAATGGACACAGCCCCGCTCGGTACGATCCAGCGCCATGAGCAGTCCGTCGAACGTTCCGACGTACACCATCCTCGTCTTCAGCCAACGCGAGCAGGTGCGGGCGGACGTCCGGACCGCTGTCGGCCGTCGACTCGGCGGGGGAGCGGGACGGATCGAGTACGTCGAATGCTCGGACGGTGACACCCTCATCCGGCTTGTCGACGGCGGCGGCATCGACGTCGCCATCCTCGACGGTGAGGCGCAGCCCACCGGCGGGATGGGAATCAGCCGGCAGCTCAAGTACGAGATCGACGACTGCCCGAGCGTGTGCGTCCTGATCGCCCGGGCCGACGACCGGTGGCTGGCCACCTGGTCGCTGGCCGACGCCACGCTCGTCTATCCATTGGATGCGTTCACCGCGGCGCGGACGGTGACCGACCTGGTCCGCGAGCGCGCCGCCGGTACGCCGGTCCGTCGGTGAGTGGGGCGGCGCTGACCTGGCCGGGGGTGCTCCATGAGCTGCTGCTCGGGCATTCCCTGGACGCGGCGGCGACGCGGTGGGCGATGAACGAGATCATGGCCGGCGAGGCCACACCAGCGCAGGTCGCTGCGTTCGCCGTGGCATTGCGCGCCAAGGGCGAGGCGCCTGAGGAGGTCGCCGGTCTCGTGGAGGCGATGCTCGAGAACGCGACCCCGGTGGCCGTTCCCGGCCGGTGCGTCGACGTGGTCGGCACCGGAGGGGATCGGGCCCGCACGGTCAACATCTCGACCATGGCGGCGATCGTGACCGCTGGGGCGGGCATTCCGGTGGCCAAGCACGGAAACCGCGCCGCGTCCAGCGCGTGCGGATCCGCTGACCTGCTCGCTGAACTCGGCGTCGTGATCGACCTGCCGCCGGCTGGCGTGGTCCGCTGCGTGACTGAAGCGGGTATCGGGTTTCTCTTCGCCCCGGTGTTCCATCCCGGGATGCGCCATGCCGCCGTCGCTCGCCGGGAGATGGGCGTCGCCACGGTATTCAACTTCCTCGGCCCGCTGACGAACCCGTCGCACCCGGCGGCCCAGGCGGTGGGCTGCGCGGATCCGCGGATGGCCGGTGTGATGGCCGCGGTACTGGCCGCGCGAGGCACCAGCGCGGTCGTTTTTCGCGGCGATGACGGACTGGACGAACTCACCACGACCACGACGTCCCGGCTGTGGTTGGTCAGCGACGGTTCAGTGGCCGAGCTGTCCCTCGACCCGAGCGAGCTGGGGCTGGACCGCGCTGAGCCAGCCGACCTGGTCGGGGGTGGACCCGCCGAGAACGCTGCCGTCGCCCGCGACGTCATCGGCGGCGCCGCCGGTCCGATCCGCGATGCCGTGCTGCTGAATGCGGCGGCTGCCGTTGCCGCCTTCGAGGGCTTCCCCGCCGGTGACGAGGCGGCATTCCGTACGACGCTGGGCGCCGGGCTCGAGCGAGCCAGCGGGTCGATCGACAGCGGTGCTGCGGCCGACACGCTGGAGCGATGGCGTCAGGTCAGTCAGCAGGCCCGTCACACCGCCGCCGCCGGCTGACTCTCAGCGGGCCTGGCCGACTCGTCAGCGGCCGGACGGGTCAGCCGGGTTCGTCGAAGCCGAGGGAGAAGGCGGCCTCGAGGTCGTGCCGGGAGTACGCCCGGAACGCGATGTGGGTCTCGGTGTCGATGATCCCGTCGACCTTGTTCAGGCGTCCGGCGATGACTGCGGCGACGTCGTCGAACTCGCGGACCCGAACGATCGCGATGAGATCCACATGGCCGGCCACGCTGTAGACCTCGCTGACGCCATCGATATCGGCGATGGCCGAGGCCACCTCAGGAATCGAGTCGGTTGCGGCACTGATCATGACGATCGCGGTGATCACGCGGCGCTCCCAACAGCTCGGCTCGTGCGGCAGCAGGATGCTACCGCTGCGTCCAGATGGCATCGCTCGGTCCAGCCGCTACGGGTGTGCGCAGACCCCGATTTGGATCACTGGAGGCGATTCAGGTGGTCCAGCGACTCAGCTGACCTCCAATGACGTCCTTTCGGGTTGAGGACCCAGGTGGCAATCGGACTGGCTTCTCATGCGACGACGATCCGGGGCGGGCGGGCCTCGGTTCGCATCGACCGGCGGTCGAGGAAGGGGTTGGCGGCCGCCCGCGAGGCTTCGGCGGTACGCAACCACCGGGACATGGCCGCCGCGCCACGAGCGGGGCTGGCCAACAGGCCGTCGACGTGAACGAGCCGGGTGCCGGGCCGCTCGAGCCAGCGCAGGATGCACTCGGACTCCTCAGCCGAGGCTGCCGGCAGCGGTCCGACCCCGGGCAGCAGCGTCTCGGCCGTCGCACGCATCGCCTCGACCCGTGGCATCGGGTGGATCCCCCGGGGGGCGTGGTCCGCGGCGACGAGCCGGCCGGATCGGACCAGGGCGAGGTCCCAGCCGCCCTGCCCGTC